>JAJYCN010000329.1 GCA_021778335.1 Acidobacteriota bacterium
GCCTCGATCCAGCAGGACGCAAAAGCCAACGGCGGCAAGGGCATCGCCATCCTCACCCGCCCGGTCACCTCGCCCAGCCTCGCGGCCCAGCTAGCCTACACCCAGCAGGTTCTGCCGAATCTGAAGTGGCACCAGTGGGAACCGGCCGGCCGGAACAACGTCCACGAAGGCGCCAAACTCGCCTTCGGCCGCCCGGTAAACACGGTCTACCAGTTCGAAAACGCCGACGTCGTCGTCTCACTCGACTCCGACTTCCTCACCTCCGGCGACGGCCGCGTCCGCTACGCCCGCGATTTCATCCGCGGCCGCCGCATCCGCACCAACATCACCGCCGAGCCCTCCTCGAAGGCCGACAGCCAGGAAGGCTTCCAGGCCGGCCCTGTCGCTCCACTCCGGAACCAGGCCTCAACCCACGTCGAGGAAGACTCGAGCCCCGCTCCCTCCAATCCCGTACAGGCGGTCGCCGAAGGCATCCCAGCGGAGCAGACCAAGGTCAACCGTCTCTACGTCATCGAGCCGCACTACTCGCCCACCGGCGCCACCGCGGACGAGCACATACTTCTGAAGTCCGCTGAAATCGAAGGCTTTGCCCGGGATCTCGCGGCCGCCCTCGGCGTCTCCGGCGCCACCGCAAGCTCCTCGCCGCACAAGGCGGTCGCCGCCATCGCGGCCGATCTCAAGTCCGCCGCGGGCCGCTCCGTTGTCATCGCCGGGCCCTATCAGCCGCCCGCCGTCCACGCCGTCGCCCACGCCATCAACGCAGCCCTCGGCAATGTCGGCAAGACACTTTCCTACACCGAGCCCCTCGAGTATTCCCCGGTCGACAACACCCAGTCGCTCAAGGACCTCGTCGCGGCCATGCGTGCCGGCCAGGTCGAAACCCTGTTCATCCTCGGCGGTAATCCCGTCTACGACGCCCCAGCCGACCTGGACTTCGCCGGGGCCCTCGCCAAGGTCAAGCTCAAGGCCCATCTCTCGCTCTACAACGACGAAACCTCCGTCCTTTGCCAGTGGCAGTTGCCCGCGGCCCACTACCTGGAAACCTGGGGCGACACCCGCGCCCACGACGGCGCCATCACCATCCAGCAACCTCTCATCGCTCCGCTTTATGGCGGCCGCACCGGGATTGAGTTGCTCGCCTCTCTCGGCGGCGATGCCGGCCGCTCCGCCCACGACTTAGTCAAGTCCTACTGGCAGCAGAAACTCGGCGACAAGGACTTCGACCAAAACTGGAGAATCGCCCTCCACGACGGCCTCGTCTCGAACACCGCGCTCGAACCCGTCAAAGTCGACGCCAAGATGCCGCCGGCCTCCACCGCGTCCCCGGCTTCCGGCATCGAAATCGTCTTCCGCCCTGACCCCACCATCTGGGATGGCTCCTTCGCCAACAACGGCTGGCTCCAGGAACTGCCGAAGCCGACCACCAAGAGCGCTTGGGATAACGCCGTCTGGATCGCCCCCTCAACCGCTCAGAAGCTGAATCTGCAAACCGAAGACGTCGTTGCCCTGAACTTCGAGGGACGCATGGTCGAGGCGCCGGTCTGGATCCTCCCCGGCCACGCCGCCGACTCCATCACCGTCCACCTCGGCTACGGCCGCACCCACGGCGGCCGCGTCGCCGATGGAGCCGGATTCAACGCTTATAAGATCCGCACCTCCGACAGCCTCTGGCACTCCGCCGGCGTCGACATCCGCAAAACCGGCCGCACCTACCTGCTCGCCACCACCCAGCATCAGTCGACCATGGCGGAGCGCAACCCCGTGCGCCTGAAGACGCTCGAGGAATACCGCAAGGACCCGCAGGTCGAGTTTGCCGTCGAAGAAGCCGCGGATCAAAAAAACACCCTCTACCCCGACTACATCTACGAAGGCTATAAGTGGGGCCTCACCTTCGACCTCAACTCCTGCGTCGGCTGCAACGCCTGCAACGTCGCCTGCCAGGCCGAAAATAACATCGCCGTCGTCGGCAAGGAAGAAACCGCCAAGGGCCGCCAGCTACAGTGGATCCGCATCGACCGCTACTACTCGGGCTCCAACCTCGACGATCCGGAGATGTACTTCCAGCCGGTGCCCTGCATGCACTGCGAAAACGCACCCTGCGAACTGGTTTGTCCCGTCGCCGCCACGGTGCACAGCGGCGAGGGCCTCAACCAGATGGTCTATAACCGTTGCGTCGGCACCCGCTACTGCTCCAATAACTGCCCGTATAAAGTCCGGCGCTTCAACTTCTACCTCTACTCGGATTGGTACACCGAAAGCCTCAAAGGTGTCCGCAATCCCGATGTCACCGTCCGCAGCCGGGGCGTCATGGAAAAATGCTCCTACTGCATCCAGCGCATCAACGCGGCCAAGATCCTCGCTGAAAAGGAAAACCGGCGCGTCCGCGATGGCGAAATCATCACCGCCTGCGAGCAGGCTTGCCCCACCCAGGCGATCGCGTTCGGCGACATCAACGACCCGAACAGCCGGGTGGCGAAACTCAAACGGCAGGTCCGCAACTATGGCCTGCTCGGTGAACTGAACACCCGTCCCCGCACCACTTACCTGGCGCGCGTGCGCAATCCGAATCCAGACTTGCAGAAGGGGTAACGGCATTGAAGACCGAAGATGTAGTTCGACCAATTCCGCCTGATATCGACCCGGGTCCCGATCATGTCCTCGGCCCGGGGCACGATATCGCCACCGTCACCGACAGAATCGCCGGTGTCGTCTACCAGCCGCTCGCAAAAACGCCGAAGCCCTGGTTCTTCGCCTTCGCCGCGGCATTCGCCCTGCTTCAGCTTCTGCTGATTTCCGCCACATGGCTGTTTTATAAAGGCGTGGGCGTATGGGGCATAGTCATCCCCATCGCCTGGGGCTTCGCGATCGTCAACTTCGTCTGGTGGATCGGTATCGGCCACGCGGGCACTCTCATCTCGGCCATCCTGCTCCTGCTCAAACAGGACTGGCGAACTTCCATCAACCGCTTCTCCGAAGCGATGACGCTTTTCGCCGTGGCTTGCGCCGGCATGTTCCCCATTCTCCACCTCGGACGTCCGTGGCTCGCTTACTGGCTCCTGCCTTACCCGAACTCCATGTGGCTCTGGCCGCAGCCCCGCAGCCCGCTGCTCTGGGACGTCTTCGCGGTCTCCACTTACGCCACTGTCTCTCTCTTGTTCTGGCTTACCGGCCTCGTCCCGGACTTCGCCACCATGCGCGACACCAGCAAGCACCATTGGCAGCGCGTACTGTTCGGAATGCTCAGCCTCGGCTGGCGCGGCTCCGCTAAGCACTGGTCCCGCTACCAGATGGCTTACCTCATTCTCGCGGGCCTCTCGACGCCTCTCGTAGTCAGCGTCCACACCGTGGTTAGCTTCGACTTCGCTATTTCCATCCTCCCCGGCTGGCACACCACCATCTTCCCGCCCTACTTCGTCGCCGGCGCCATTTACTCCGGCTTCGCCATGGTCATTACTCTCGCCATCCCTACGCGGAAGTGGTTTCACATGGAAGGCATGATCACCATGCGGCACTTGGAGGCCGCGGCAAAAGTCATGCTGGGCACCGGCCTCATCGTCGCCTACGGTTACGCCATGGAGGCCTTCATTTCCTGGTACAGCGGCAACCCCTACGAAAGCTTTATGTACTGGAACCGCATGACCGGTCCTTACTGGTGGTCTTACATCATGTTGATCTCCTGTAACATCGCCATCCCCCAATTGCTGTGGATCCGCAAAGTCCGGCTCAATCTCACGGCGCTGTTCATCATCTCCCTCATCGTCAATGTCGGTATGTGGCTCGAACGCTTCGTGATTGTTATCACCAGCCTCCACCGTGACTTCCTGCCCTCCTCCTGGGGCATGTACTATCCGACCATCTGGGATTGGGCCACCTTCATCGGAACCATCGGCCTGTTCACAACTCTGATGTGGCTCTTTGTACGATTTGTGCCGATGCTCGCCATGTTCGAAGTGCGTGAGGATCTGCACCACATGCAACACACGGGCGCCTATCCTCCCGCCGCACCACTGCCGGCGCACGGAGATTGATGCGATGAACGACAACGCACCTAGAACCGGACTTTACGGGCTAATGGCGGAATTCACCACACCCGAACAACTCCTCGACGCGGCGAACAAAACCTACGCCGCCGGCTACCGCCAGATGGACGCCTACACGCCCATGCCTGTCGAAGGCCTCGCCGACGCCATCGGCTTCCGCAAACACTATGTCTCCCAGGCGGTCCTCACCGCCGGCCTCACGGGCTGCGTCGGCGGCTTTGGTCTCCTCTATTGGATTTCCAAAATCGCCTACGCCCACAATGTCGCCGGCCGCCCCATGAATAGCTGGCCGGCCTACATCCCCATCACCTTCGAGTGCACCGTGCTTCTGTCGGCGCTGATGGCCGTCTTCGGCATGTTCGCCATGAACGGCCTTCCGCAACCGTATCACCCCGTGTTCAACGTTCCCGAATTTGCCCGCGCTTCCAAGGACCGGTTCTTCCTCTGCGTCGAGGCCGGCGACCCGCTCTTCGACAAGGAACGCACCCGCGAATTCCTCTCCGCGCTTACTTCCTATGAGGTTGCCGATGTCGAGAATTAAGTTGGCCCTCGTTGGCCTCCTCGCCTTCGCCACGCTCGGCTGCCGCCAGGACATGCATAATCAGCCGCGTTACAAGGCGCTCGCCGAGTCCAGCTTCTGGGGCGACCAGCGTTCCGAACGGCCCATGGTCGCTGATACCGTCGCCCGCGGATACCTGGAACTCGATGAAGCCCGCTACACCGGCAAGGTCAATGGCCAGGACGTCGACTATTTCCCCTGGAAAGTCACCAAGGATGACATCCGCCTCGGCCAGTATCGCTTCAATATCTATTGCTCGCCCTGCCACAGCCGCCTCGGTGACGGCAACGGCATGATCGTCCAGCGCGGTTACCGCAAAGCCGGGAACTATCACACGCCGAAACTCATGAAAGCGCCTGTTGGCCACTTCTTCGACGTCGTCACCAACGGCTTCGGCGCCATGCCCAGCTATGCGTCCCGCGTGAGCGTCGACGACCGCTGGCGGATCATCGCCTACATCCGCGCCCTCCAGTTAAGTGAGGCTGCCACGCTGAACGATGTCCCCTCCGATGTCCAGGCCGAATTGAAATCAGGCGGCCCGCGGGCCGTCGTTCAGGTCACCGATACACCGACAGCGTCCCTCAACTGGTCGCCGCCGCGAAGCGTGGCCAATAACCCCGGCCACCCCGAATTACCCGCCCCGTTCTCGGGCGAAATCGCACCATCTTACCGCGCCACCATGGCGGCTTCGCAGGGAGGTCAGAAGTGAGCGAGCCGAATGTCCTCATCGAGCGCATCTCGCGCTCCCAACGTACGGCCCTAATCGTAGGCTTAGTCGGCTTGGCGGCCACCTTCGCCGGCTTGGCCATCGACAAAACCCAGTTCACTTACTCCTGGTTCTACGGGAGCCTCTTCTGGGCAGGCATCTCCGCCGGTGCCCTCGGCCTCCTTCTCCTCAATCACGTCGCCGGAGGTAACTGGGGCGCTATCATCCGGCGCTTCCTGGAAGCTTCCTCCAAGGTGATGCCCTACACCTTCGTCCCCCTCGCCATCGCCTTCTTCCTGCCCGGCGCCATGCACACCCTGTTCCCCTGGGTCCGGCCGGAGTTTATGAAGGAGCCCGCCGTCGCCCATAAGATCGCCTATCTCAACCCGCGGGGCTTCACCATCCGCTTCGTCTTCTACTTACTCTTCTGGACCTTCATCGGCTACCGGCTCTGCAGCCGCACCGATATCCAGGACAAAACCAAGGACCACGCCGAGGGCGTTGCCATGCAGGTCCGAATGCGCCAGTTCTCCGCGCCCATGCTCCTGCTCTTCGTTCTCACCTCCACCTTCGCTTTCTTCGATTGGGTAATGTCGCTCGAGCCAAGCTGGTACTCTACCATCTACGGCGCCATGTACCTCATCGGCCAGGTGCTGGCCATGCTCGCCTTGGCTATCATCCTGCTCGTCCGCTATTCGGACCAGAACACGTTCAAGGAAACCATCAATATGCCCGTTACCCATGACCTGGGCAATCTGATGCTCGCCTTCACCATGGTCTGGGCTTATCTTTCCTTCTCCCAGTTCCTAATCACCTGGGCCGGAAACCTGCCCGAAGAAATCCAGTGGTATCAGCGCCGCTTC
>JAJYCN010000029.1 GCA_021778335.1 Acidobacteriota bacterium
GAACCCGCACGCCCAATCGAGCAGCGAGTAATCCGTGTGGCAATGTAGATGAACGAAAGGCGGAGCAGATGCACTCATGACCAAATGCGGGGGAGGACTGAGAACAGTGTAGCGCGGACGCGGAGGACCACGAACGCACACGAAGTTCCTCTGGGGCTGGAATCGCCGAACTCGGATTTTTCTCTCGCGTTTGCGGGTCTGCGTAGCGTCGTAGGATGCCTGAATCCGAATGAGCGCGCCCATCTTCACGCCGAACGCCTTCTCAACGCGAAGCGCTTTGTCGCCGGAAAGATCGGCTGCCCCGGCTCCCTCGCCGTCTCCGGCCCAACGTCCGGTATCTCGATCTGGATTACAATCGGCCAATGGCCACACTTGGCCGCTACGAGATTCTCGATGAGCTCGGCCGCGGTGGGATGGGTGTGGTTTACCGCGCCTACGATCCCGCCCTCGAGCGCCAGATCGCCATCAAGGCCATCGAGGCCGGCGGCGACCCCGAATACTCGCGCCGCCTCGTGGCCGAAGCGCAGGCCGCCGCGCAGCTCCACCACCCGTCGATCGTGACCATTTACGACGTCGGCCGCGACGGCGACACACTCTACATCGCGATGGAGTATCTCAAAGGACGCAACCTCGAAAACGCCCTTGCCCTCGGCCCGCCCATGAAAGGCCGCGAGTTTCTGCGCACTGTCGCCGAGATCGCCGACGCCCTCGGCTACGCGCACACCCAAGGAATCGTCCATCGCGATGTCAAGCCCTCCAATATCATGGTGCTCGAGCGTGGCGGCTCGAAGATCATGGACTTCGGTATCGCCAAACGAGCCTCCGGCGGCAGCCGCACCCAGGTTGGGACCATCCTCGGCACGCCGCTCTACATGTCGCCCGAGCAGATCGTCGGCGAAGGAGCGCGCCTCGATGGCCGCAGCGACGGCTTCTCGCTCGCCACGGTCGTCTACGAAGCCCTCACCGGCGTGAACCCCTTCGCCGCCGAAACCATCCCAAACGTCTTCTTCAATATCCTCAACCACCGCGTCGCGCCTGCTTCGTCCGTGAACCCCATCCTCGGCACGGAAATCGACCGCGTCCTAAACAAGGAACTCTCCGCCGAACCGTCCGACCGCTTCCCCACGCTCTCCGCCTTCGCGGACGCTCTCCACGCCGCCTCGCCCGACGACCCCGCTTGGACCCTGCCTCCCCGCCGCAGCCCAGCGCGTTCGGCCCCCGGCGCCGAAGGAACCGTCCGCGTCGCCCCCGTGTCTGGTGAGAAGACGAAGCGCATCTGCCCGACGTGCTCGGCTGCTAACGACCCCGCCGCGGTTTATTGCGACAATTGCGGCGCGCCGCTTGGCACCCTCATTCCAGCTCCGCCTGCAGGAGGTGCGCGGCCCGCCCGCGGCGCCCCCACGCTCCCCAACGTCACCGCCCTCGCCGCCGCCGCCCCCACGCAGTTCCTCCAGCACTTGCCCCAAACCGGCTTCTTCAGCGGCGATGAGATGCGCTTCTCCAAAATCGAGGACAGCTTCCGCTTCTTTCGCGACAACCTCCAGAAGCAGTACGAGTCCCTCACGCGCCAGGCTGAGTTGGTCTGGAAGCTCTGGGCCATCTGCGTCGGCGTGGGCTTCGTCGTACTCATTTCCGGCCTCGCCGCCATGTTCTTCTCCGACGGCAAGGGCGCGGTCACCAAAGGCACCGTCACCGCCGCAGGCACCGTTCTCGTCTATTACATCCAGCGCCTTTTCCAACAGCGGGAAGACGTCTACCGCAAGGCGGCCGAGGAGAAGAACAGCCATCTCGAATATGGCAATAAGTGGCTGCTCGTGATCCAGACCGTCGACGCCATTCAGGACCCCTCGGAGCGCAAGCGGCAACAGGCCCGCATCGCCGAAGCCCTCACCGGCCAGTTGGGCAAAGCCGGCCGTAGCGGATCGGCGAAGGAACGCAAGACTCCTAAAGAGCCGCGCGCCCCAGCACCCAAGCGCTCCGCCAAAGGCGCCGGAGGCTCCGCCTGAGCAAAGCCGCCTGACTTACACCCACAACACCGGCTGGCGCACGAAGAAATTCCGAACCGCTTCTTCGACGCTCGAATCCGCCGGCAGTCTCCGCCAGAGCTGGAGGTACGCTTCGTCGTCGAATTCGAAGCCGGCAAACAGCAGGCTTGCCTGCCGCATCGGCCAGACGTTGAAATACATCACGTCGGCCGCGTGAGTCCATTTGCTCTTGTCCGCCAGGAACGGGTAGAGATACTCGACGCCCCGCCGGATCGAACGTCCGTCGGGCAACTCGAAACGCCACAGGTTATCGAGCGGCGTCGCCAGCACCTGGCACAGCGTGGCCATGGCCTCGAGGTTGAAGATCGAGTAACCATACGGCTTGGTCCGCCGCAATTCGAGCGGAAAGCTTCCGTCAGGCGCCATCTGACGCGGCAGCAGGATGGTCTTGTAACGCGCGACGCAATCGTCCGCCACGGCGCGGTTGCCGCAAAACACGGCGAATGCGCCAGTCTGCATCGCCCAACACGTCGCGTGGTTGTTCTTCGCGTCGCGCTCGGCGTGTCCGTACGGGTGCGTGGTTAGCCACTCGACATATTCGCCGAACCACGCGCGCACGCCTGCCAGTTCCGCCTCCGTCAGCCCACCGGAGTCTTCGAGCGCCAGCGCACCCCGCGTCACCTCGACCAGATGGATCGTATCGATGATGCCTGTTCCGCGGCCCGTCACGCGCCCGTGAATCGCCTGCGCGTACTGCAGGCTCGGGTTCATGCGCGTCGCGGGGTCGAGAAACCAGGCGCGCAGGTGCGCGGCGGCATGAGCGGCGTAGCGTTTGTCGCGGCTGATTTTCCAGGCCGCGGCCAACGCCGGCATCTCGACGCTGAACCGAAGCAGAGCGCGGCGGTGCCCGTCGAAGTTGTCCGGGTTCGACATTCCGTCGCGCTGGATGTACGGGCCCCCGGGATTCTTCGCATCCGGCCACCAGTAGTCGCCTTCGGAGAAATAATCGTGCGGCCCGCCGGCGCTGCGCGGCGAAGAAGTCGCGGTCACGGTCTCCGGCTTCTCGGCAAGAAATTTCTCTGCTTGGCGCAGCACCCGCGCGCGGTCGAACGCCGCCACGTCGAAGGCGTGCT
The DNA here is from genome assembly GCA_021778335.1 of Acidobacteriota bacterium. Classification (GTDB taxonomy): domain Bacteria; phylum Acidobacteriota; class Terriglobia; order Bryobacterales; family Bryobacteraceae; genus JAJYKC01. The sequence continues at coordinate 3,119 of JAJYCN010000029.1, forward strand.
CGCCGGGTTTGACGATCAGCACGCGTCCTGAGTGAGGCCGCAGATCGGGCAGAGTCATAACGCCGCGCTCACGGACGCCCAGCGCCTCGCCGGTCCAGTAGTCGCTTACACGGCTTCGCATTTCGAGCGTGACCCTCGCCGGCTCTGGCGCGTCGTGCGAGTTCAACAGGCACACCGCGCCCGCTCCGTCGAGCGGAATCTCACCGGCTGTCGAGTCCAGCTTGCGGAACTTCGCCGCCGCGCCCGCCGGTGGCAGCAGTTTGCCTAACATCGCCAGGCGCTGCGTCGGCAGCTTGGTGAGGTCGTCGCCCGAAAGCATGAGGCCACCGCTGGCCAGAGTTGCCGTCGCATGAAAGCGGATCTCATCGTCGCTCAGGTTTCCCATCAGCACAACCGCGTCCGGGTCGTTCCACCATAGCCGCCCGTTCTGCCAGTTCCGCGCCAGCGTCTCGCGCGCGCAGTCGCGGATCCGCTCCCATTTCCGCCCGATGTCGTTCGAAGCGCGCGAGCCGTCGATCAGCCCGAACGATCCCCACACCGGATGATTGCAGCCAAGCAGAAAAGCATCGCCCGCCCCGCGGCGCACCGCTTCCATGCCGCGCCGGTACGCCTCGATGCGCGTCGCGCGCCGGTCAAAATGATGCCCGCCGTGCATCGCGCCCCAGAAATTCGCGTCGAGTTTGAAGTAGGTGCAGCCCCACTGCTCGCGCATGGTGCGGAACAGCGTCTCGAAATGCCGCTGAACTTCAGGATTCGTCCCGTCGAGCGCGTACCACGGCCCGCGACGCCATCCGCCGAACGTCACCCGGTTCGACGGCAGCGGCTTGCCGTCCGCATCGCGCACGAACCAGTCCGGATGTTCGCTGAACACGCGCGAGCTTGCTTCGGCGATGAACGGCGCCACCCAGATCGCCGGTTCAAACCCCCGCGCGCGGATCTGTGCAAGCAGTTCGCGCATCCCGCCACCGAATGCCGCGCCTGCTTCAAGCCAATCCCCCATCGCCGCCTGATAGCCGTCGTCAAGTTGCACGTATCGCAGCCCCGGCATCTGCTTTGCGATCGCGTCCAGATTCGCAAGCACATCCGCCGCCGTCACGCGAGGGCCGAAGCAGTACCAGGAGCACCAACCCGCCGGCGGATGGGGAGGCAACTTCACCGGATGCTGTTCCCCGATGCGCGCCGCCAGCCCATCGAGCAGCGCTTCTCGGTCCTCGCCTTGCGCGAAGACGAGTTCTTCGAGCGTCCATCTCTGGCCCGGCTTCAGTTCCAATCCTTCGCCGTCGATGGTGACGTCGATGCGGCCGGGGAATACCGCAAACCTTCCGGCAAACCGGTGGCAGGAGGAAAACGCAAGCATCGTGCAGGGCTCGCCCGGCGGCTCGATCGTCATCAACCCGGTCAACTCGATCGCCCCGGCCGGCTGCGGAATCCGATAGTGCCGCGCCTCGGACATGCCGAGGTCTTCGGGCTTGCCCAGCGTTCCGGCGGTCTGCGAGAGCATCTGAAAGCTCTCGCCGTAGAGCCCGGTGTCCGCGGGCAACGAATGCTCAAGCGAAAACAGCGTCACCTCGCCGACACGCACGCTCGATGTCCCTGAATTGGTCAGCGTGGCCTGGCAGCGGTTTCCGCTCCATGCGCGATCGACACGGACGGAAGAGGGCAGGGAACTGCCCTCCGCGTCCGCCACGCGCCACGGCGCCTCGTGCAGACGCTCCGCGGAAAGACCAATCGGAGCCGTGTGGCCGAGGGGATTCAGCGCGAGCACCGAGCCGAGCCGCACACAAAAGTCGCGCCGGGAGGACGGTTTCATCCGCCCTTCAGACTAACAGCAGTTCCTCCGCGAGGCTCAGCCTCGCCGCATCGCTCAGGCTTGCTTGCGCCATCCGCGCGCTTCCGCCGCCGCGCCCGCCCAATTCCGCAAGCGCCTGTTTCACTCGTTCGCCCGCCGCCGGCCGCACGTCTTCGCTCACGGCCAACAGCACCGCCGACGGCGCTTCGCACAAAGCCAGATACAGCGCGCCGGGGCGGCTGGTGAACGCTGTCGCTTCCGCCCTGACCTCATCGTCGAGCGCCGCCGCGCGCACCACACGCCTCTTCTTGCCGTCCTTGCTCGCCGGCGTTTCTTCCCAGGCCCGCAAGCCTCGCGCCGTCGCGAACTCGCCCGCCAACTTTCTTCGCGCCTTCTCGGCCTCCTCCAGCCGCTGCTTCAATGCAAGCGCACCTGCTGGGACTTCTCGCGCGGGCATCGCCAGCACCCGCGCCGCTTCAGACAACGTGGCGAAATCCTCCCCCGCCGCCTTCAGCGCCCGATAGCCACAAACAAACTCGATCCGCACGCGCCCGCGAATCTTCTCCTGCCTCCGCAGCAGCACGCAGCCGATCTCCGCGGTCGAGCGCACATGGGTGCCGCCGCACGCGCTCCGGTCGAGTCCCTCGATTTCGACAAGCCGGACCATCCCTGTCCGCTCCGTCGCCTTGCGCAGGCCAAGATCGTCCGACGCGTCCCGGAACGCGACGGTCACCGGATGCGCCTCCATCACGCGCTCATTCGTTCGCCGCTCCACGCGCGCGGCGGCTTCGGCGTCGAGCGCCGGAATATTGAGTTCGATCGTCGAGACTGTATCGCCCAGATGGAAACTTAGCGTCGCGGCGCCCAAAACATCCACGAATGTGGCCGACAGAAGGTGCTGGCCGGTGTGCTGCTGCATGTGGTCGAACCGGCGGTCCCAGTCGATCGCGCCTTCCACATCCTCGCTCGGCACTCCGGCCGCGCCTTCGACGATGTGAGCGATCCGCTCACCTTCGTCAACGACGTCGACCACCCTCGCCCCGCCAAGCATGCCGATGTCGAACGGCTGCCCACCGGAACTGGGGTAGAACGCTGTCTGGTTCAAGTAAACGGCGCGGCCGTCCGGGCTCACTTCTTCAATGCGAGCCCGGAACAGGCGCCGGTAGCTGTCGTTGTAGTAGATCCGCTCGGTCAATTCACTGCGATATTAACCGTATTGCTGATCTGTCCGCCATTGACCAGGAAGATCCCCACAGAATCGCCCGTGGGCGAGTTGACGGGAACCTGCACGTTGACCTGATAGAGCCCGACGAAGCCCGGCGCCAGACCGACGAAACTGGGCGTCGCAGTCACCGAAGGGTTGAACGGATTCGTCGTAGTGAACGTCACCACCGTCGGCAGAACCACGTTGGCCAGCGGAGTCGAGGGCGCGGCCGTGCCCGATGCGACGATCGGCGATGTGGGCCCGAGGCCGATGGCGTAGATTGTCAGGAAATCCACCCCGGCCTTCGCCGGATTCACCACCGGCAATCCTAGCGCCTTGCCCGCGGCTTGCGATACCGCGAAGCCTTTCTCGGTCGCGTTTTCAATGATGCCGTAGTTGCCGTAGCTGAACGGCAGGATCCGCGGCCGGTTCGCCGCCACCTGCACCGAAATCAGGTTACCCGGCTTGCTGTCGCGCACCACCTGCACCGTCGCCATGCCCGGCGGTACGTTCTCCGGCATCTGGAAGTCGATCTGCCCGTAGCTGGCAAAGTATAGCGGCGCGGCCACGCCGTTCACCAGCACCTGCGTCGTCGAAGTTGTGCCCAGGGTCGCCGGCAATGGCACGTTGGCCGCGAATACCGGGCTCTGGTTGTAGAGGAACTGCGAGCCGAATACCGCCATGATGTCGCCCGCCGCCACCGTCTCGCCGGGGATGAAGGTCGCATTGTTTACCGCGCCACCGGCGTTGGCCCATGCGGTTCCCTGCGCGATGACGTTGAAGTTCACCGGAATCGACACCGTGTTTGCGGCGTTCGAGGCGATGTCGACGGTTCCCGTGTATGTCCCGGCCGTCAGGTTCGTCGAATCGACGGTGACCGAAACCGTGTTGCCGTTCTGCGTCGCGGTCAGCCACGTCCCGCTGTTGGCGGCCGTCGCCGTCGCTCCACTTACCGTCAGCGTTCCCTGGCCGCTGTTGGATACCACCACGGGGATCGTCTGCTTAAAAGTGTTGGCTGGCACTTCGAAATTCAGCACGCCCGGACTCGGCGCCGCGATCGGCGACGCCGTAACATTCATTGTCACGTTCACCGTCGTGTTGTCCGGCGCGAAACTCGAACCGCTCAGCGTCGCCGTGCCTGTGTAGGCGTTGGCCGTCATGTTCGATGCCGCCGCCACCTGAAGCTGGTACGGCACGTTGAATTTGAACGTCCCCGAACCCTCGACGCCCACCGAAAGCCAACCCGCCGAACTGGTGGCCTTCACCGGCGAAACGGTGGTGAACTGCGTGGTCGCGCTGCCGCCCGGAGCGACGTAGAAACTCAACTTGGAAGGCACCGCCGTACCCACCTGCACCGTCACTGTGATGGTCTGCGGCGCGTCGATGGTTCCCGGAGAGGTGACCGTCAAGACGCCGGTGTAGGTGCCCGCGGTGAGCGTCGTGGTCGCTCCCGTGATGCTGATCGCATAGCAGGTTGGATACGCCGAGCAACTCGACGCCGCGCCGGCAGTCGCTGTCAGCCACTTCACCGACGAGGCCACGCTCAGCGTCATCGCGCCGCTGCCGATGTTGCCGGCCTGGACGACGATCGGCTGCCCACTGTTCAGGTTCGCGCCCGCGGCGATCGTGTATGGTCCGAGTGCCGCCGATTGCAGACGAAGTTGTGGCGTCGCGCCAGCCAGGCCCGCGGCTCCCAGCGCCAACGCCGCACACATGATGATTCGGTCAAAACGCATGGTTTGAGTTCACTCCTCTAGGAACGGTTTCGTGGAATGGTTTGTTATCCCGCCTGGCGCGATCGAAAGTAGGAAATCCTTCTCCCCTCCGAGCGGGGCGGGACCGGCCGGCAGAGCGGGCCTGTCTACCGGGAGAGTACAGCTCTCGGCGATTCTTTCTGCAGGTTGTGTGCCACACCGCAAACCATTCCCTGGCGGAACCTACGCGCGGAGATTCAGTTTCCTTCGGCCACAGGGTTGTGACACGGTGCAACAGTAGTCCGGCGGTCCCCCATTCAGGATAACAACGCGGCGGGGCGTCTACTGTGGCGAGGTCAAGGTGAAATCGGCGCGGAGGAACTGCCAGTCCGGAAGCTCGTAGACGCGCAGCTTCGTCGGGATGTCCACCGTCACTTCTTTGATCTGGTTCGGGCCAAGGCCGCTCACCTTTGCCGGAAAACTGAACAGCGGCGGGTCGCCGGGCTTGGAAGCCGTGGTGCGGATGTTCACCTGCAGCCCGACGTCGCCGGCGTCGGCGTCCGAGTGATTCACCACGCCGAAGGTGATCGCCAGCTTGCCCGGTGACGTCTCGGTGATCCGGAACCCGACCAACTCCAGGAACTTCGCCAGCGGGTTGTTACTGTTCGTGGCCGTCACCAGAGACGCGTTCGGTCTCATTTTCTGCGTATCGGTGGAAGACGAGGAGCAGCCGGTTAGCAGAATCGAAAAGAGCGCAAGACAAATGATTGGGCGCATCGACCTTTGGATTATAACCGTCCGGGAGGTCCAGCTTTTACGCCGCTGCTTTCTTCCTGGGCGTATTCAGACCGCGTGATGATAAATTAGTGCTACATGGACGCTGTCGGCGTGCAGCGCATGGCGGAGCCGGGCCGCGCACGTCCGGACACGAGACCGGCGAACAGACGTCTTCGTATTTCCGTCATAGCCTTCTTCTTTTCGGCGTGGCTGCTGGCGACTGCGTTGCAGGTCGCGGGCGGTTGCTATCGTGCGGACTTCGATGGCCACCCCGACGAAGCTGCCCATTACATCACAGGGCTGATGGTCCACGACTACCTGCTCTCCGGAAACCTGCTCCACCCAATGGCCTATGCCGAGAACTATTACGTTCACTATCCGAAGGTCGCCATCGGACATTGGCCTCCGATGTTCTATGTGGTGCAGGCGCTATGGATGCTGTTGTTCGGGACAAGCCGCGTGTCCATCCTCCTTCTAATGTCGGCTATTACTGGGGGCACTGCCGCCGTCATGTTTTTTGCGGGCAGGCTCTTGGCCGGGCCGTGGTGGTCGGCTGGAGCGGCTGCGGTATTCGTTTGTGTGCCTATGGTTCAGGCCAATACCGGAATGGTTATGGCCGAATCCCTGCTCGCCCTTGGAGGGCTCCTGGCGGCATACTTCTTTGGCAGATACCTGGAGACGGGAGAGGTAAAGCACGCCATTTCGTTCGGCGCCTGGTCGGCTATAACAATCCTGGTCAAAGGAAATGGCTGGGCCCTCGCGCTGCTGCCTCCTTTGGCGCTCGTATTGTCGCATCAATGGCGAAAACTCCTCGATTGGCGCCTCTGGTCCGCTGCGCCAGTCGCCGCGCTTGTCATCCCCTGGCAGATCCTCACAATGCGCATGGTTGAGAACGGATGGGAGTGGCCATGGGGCCTTTCCTACATTCGAGCTTCGGTCTCGAGCTTCGGACCCGCCATCGCCGGCACTCTTGGACTCGGCATTCTTCTGCTCGTGTTGCTCGGACTCCTGGGCCTGGTTTTTCCCCGCCTGAACGAGCCCCGGTGCGTACCCATGCTTTCCTCGATTGGCGCCCTCGCTCTGGCGACGCTCTTATTTCATGCCGTGGTTCCGGCGAACATCGAGGGCCGCCGCTTAATTCTTGCTCTGCCGGCCATGCTATTGATGGCGGCCTACGGCGTCGCACGTCTCGGCCAATTGGCCGGTTCCAGGCTCGCCACCGGCCTTGCGCTTGCCGCCGCAGCGTGGTTCGCCCTCCGGGTCTTCACCATTCCCCAGAAGCCGGCCGATTGCTCATCCGATCAGGCGCGGCTTGCCATGGAGCTCGCTCCGGGATCGTCTGACCGGCTGCTGGTCGCTGGCAGCAGTAGCTCGGAGGGAGCGTTCATCGCAGAAGTCGCTCAGCGAGAGAAGCGTCCAGGTCGCTTCGTGCTGCGCGCAAGCAAGGTGTTAATGGATTCGGCGTGGTCCGGCGCCGGCGCAACATTACGCTACTCAGTCGGCATGGCAGAGCAAGAACTTGAGTCGTGGGGCATCCGCGCCATTGTCATCGGACCCGATGGCTCCGAGTCACTCCCCAGCCTCACCCTGGCCAGGAGTATCGTCAACGCATACCCGGATCGCTGGAAGCCAGTGGCGTCTCTCATACGCTGTGGGAACGCCCCGAGCGTGTTCCGGTACGCCAGGCCGCTCAGGCCTGATCCGTCCCCGGTGGAGGCGGATCTCAGTAGAATGCTCGGACGAAAAATAAGCTCCACCCCGGCGAAATAATCTCCAGAGACGCGAGCATGCGACCATCCCAATGGCTGACAACGAAAAGCGCGCTGTAATTATCGGCGCCGGTCCAGCCGGGTTGACGGCCGCCTACGAATTACTGAAACGCGGCACGGCCGTTCCTGTCGTGCTTGAGACGAGCCAACAGATGGGAGGCATCTCGCGGACCGTCCGGTACAACGGGAACCGCATCGACATCGGCGGGCACCGTTTCTTCTCCAAGTCCGACCGCGTCATGAACTGGTGGCTCGATGTCATGCCGCTCGCTCGCGGCGCCCAAGGCCGCGAGTTCATCCAATATCAAAACCAGACCCGCGCCATCGAAAATCCCGGCGACGGCCCGGACCCCGAACGCGAGGACCGGGTCATGCTCATCCGGCAACGCAAGTCGCGCATCTACTTCCTGCGCCGCTTTTTCGACTACCCGATCAAACTCAGCGCGGACACACTGACGAAACTCGGCCCGTGGCGCACCGTGCGCATCGGCTTCAGCTACCTCTGGGCCATGATGAATCCCCGGCGCCCCGAAGCCTCACTCGAAGACTTCCTCATCAACCGCTTCGGCCGGGAACTCTATCTCACCTTCTTCAAGTCCTACACCGAGAAGGTCTGGGGCGTTCCCTGCCAGGAGATCAGCGCGGAATGGGGCGCCCAGCGCATCAAAGGCCTCTCGCTCGTTAAGACGATCACCCATTTCCTGAAGAAAACCCTCCGTCCCGACAAAGGCCTCGGCCAGAAGGGAACCGAGACGTCGCTCATCGAAAAATTCCTCTACCCCAAATACGGCCCAGGACAACTTTGGGAATGCGTCGCCGAGGACATCACGGCCCGCGGCGGCTCGATTCTCACCGGCTGGTCGGTCGATCGCATCCTCGCCTCGAACGGCCGCGTCGCCGCCATCGAGGCCGTCAATGAAGCCGGCCAAAGACAGCGCTTCGAAGGCGACTACTTCTTCTCCACCATGCCCATCCAGGAGTTGGTCCGCGCGCTCGGCTGCGATGTGCCCGCCCACGTTCGCGAAATCAGCGACGGTCTCCAGTATCGAGATTTCATCACCGTCGGCCTTCTGTTGGACAAGCTCAAACTCTCCGGCGGCGCCGGCCGGAAATTGCTAGAAGACAACTGGATTTACATCCAGGAACCGGATGTCCTCGTCGGCCGCATGCAGATCTTTAATAACTGGAGCCCATACCTGGTCGCCGATCCAGACAAAGTCTGGATCGGCCTCGAATATTTCTGCTATGCAACCGACGAGCTTTGGAAACTGCCCGACAGCAAGATGATTGCCCTCGCGGTCGAAGAGATGCAGCGCATCGGCGTCCTCGACAGCGCCGACGTCCGGGACTCGACCGTCATTCGCGTGCCCAAAACCTACCCGGCTTACTTCGGAACTTACTCCCACTTCGACGAACTCCGCGCCTGGCTCGACAAAATCCCGAACCTCTTCCTGATCGGCCGCAACGGCATGCACAAGTACAATAATCAGGACCACTCCATGCTTACCGCCATGACCGCCGTCGACAACATCGAGGCGGGCATCGAAGACAAGTCGAACCTATGGGCCGTCAACACCGAGATGGAGTACCACGAGGAGAAGTAGCCCGCCGGAGAATCTGAACGGACACGTCACCCCTCCGCCGCCCTGGTGTACGATGAAAAATTGCCCCGATGACAAGCCTGTTTGAGGTGCTGAAGCCGGGAGGGAAAGACTGGGCGCTCGCCGAGTCGATTGACCCGTCGCGCTTGCCGGCGCATGTGGCCGTCATTATGGACGGCAACGGACGCTGGGCCGGACGCCGCGGATTGCCTCGTGTCGCGGGCCATCGCGCCGGTATCGAACCCGTGCGCATGGCTGTCGAAACCTGCGCCCGGCTGGGAATTCAGGCCCTCACGCTTTACGCCTTCTCGGTGGAAAACTGGAAGCGCCCGCGCGCCGAGGTCGACACGCTCTGGCGCCTGCTGCGGATTTACCTCCGCCGCGAAATTCCGGACCTGATGGAGAACGATATCCAGCTTCGGGCGATGGGCCGCCTCGACGCCCTGCCGGCGGCCGCGCGCCGCGAACTTGACGCCGCGATCGCCACTACGGCCCAAAACCGGGGCATGCACCTCAACCTCGCCATCAACTACAGCGGCCGCGCCGAATTGGTCGACGCCGTCAACTCGCTCATTGCCGATGCGCGCCAGGCCGGCACCCTCGATTCGCTCCAACTGGATGAACAGACGCTCTCCTCCCGCCTGTACACCGCGGGCCTGCCCGACCCCGACCTCCTCATCCGCACCTCCGGCGAAATGCGCGTCAGCAACTTCCTCCTCTGGCAGATCGCCTACGCCGAACTTTACGTCACCGACACCTTATGGCCGGACTTCCGCCGCGCCGAACTCCTCGAGGCCATCCTCGAATACCAGCGGCGCGACCGCCGTTTCGGCGGCCTCGGCTCCTCGACGCCGGTGTTCGATCGCGCCAGCCTGCTTGCCGGAGCGCTGATCGAAGCCCTCGGCGCCACCCGATGAACTGCGCCCTCTCGCCGCGCACAAAAGCCGCACTGGCCGGCTAGAACCCAAGCCCCTCCCTGATGAAGCGCCTCGTCACCGCCCTCGTTCTGGTTCCGCTCGTCACCTACGTGATTCTATGGGCGCCGCAGTGGCTTTTCCTGGTAGTGCTCGCCACCGTCGCCTCGCTCTGCTTTTATGAGTACTCGGGGCTCGTTGCTCTGCATGAGATCCCCCCGCCCGGCGTCGCCGGGTTCGCCGCGGGCCTCGCCGTGCTTCTCGCTCCCAGCGCTCACTCGGTAGTATTCAGCGTGGTCGCTATCATCGCCCTATCGCTCGCGCTCCGGCAGAAGGACCTCAACGAAGCGCTGCCCTACGCCTCGGCGCTCGTGCTGGGCGTGGTTTACATCTACGGTTGTTGGCGCATGGCGTCGCTACTGCGCGCCCGCGGCGGCTACTGGCTGTTGTTCGCCATCGCTCTCAACTGGGTCGGCGACACCGCGGCCTACTACGTCGGCCGTCGCTTCGGCCGCCATCGCCTCGCGCCGGTTGTCAGTCCGAAAAAATCCTGGGAAGGCTCGGCGGCATCTCTTGCCGCTTCCGTCCTGTTCGCGCTCGTCTACTTCCCCCGCCTGCTGCCACAGGTTCCTCTGCCCATCGCCGCGGCCATCGCCGCCGCCGGCAACATAGCCGGCCAACTGGGCGATCTCAGCGAATCGGCGATCAAGCGCGGCGCCGGGGTCAAGGACAGCGGCAACCTTCTGCCAGGCCACGGCGGCTGGCTCGACCGCGTCGACAGCGTTCTGTTCTGCCTGCCTGTAGTCGAATTCCTCGCCTCGCGTCTGACCTGACTATAGCTTCAGGCGCCGCAGGCGCAGCGCGTTCGAAATTACGCTCAGCGAACTGAACGTCATCGCCGCGCTGGCAATCATCGGGCTCAGCAGCAGGCCGAAGAACGGGTACAGCACGCCGCCCGCCACCGGCACGCCCAGCAGGTTGTAAACGAATGCGAAGAACAGGTTCTGGCGGATGTTGCCCAGCGCCGCCCGCCCCAACTTCCGCGCTTTCACCAGCCCCTCGAGATCGTCGCGCAGCAGAATCACCGCCGCGCTCTCGATCGCCGCGCCGGTGCCCGCGCCCATCGCAATTCCCACGTCGGCCTGCGCCAGCGCCGGGGCGTCGTTGATCCCGTCTCCGGCCATGGCGACCTTTCGCCCTTCTTTTTGCAATCGCGCGACAGCCGCCGCCTTGTCCGCCGGAAGAACTTCCGCTACCACTTCCTCAATCCCCGTGCTCGAAGCCACGCGAGCCGCCGTGGACTTCGAATCTCCGGTCAGCATCACCACCCGCAATCCCTCCGACTTCAACTGCGCCACGGCCGCCGCCGCCGAAGGCTTCACTTGATCCGCCAGACCGAGCACGCCCGCCGCCGCCCCGTCTACCGCCAGTAGCGCTGCCGTCTGCCCCGTCGCCCGCAGTCGCTCCGCCACCGCCGCGAGCGGCGCCGCGTCCACCCCCTCGGCGGCCAGCAGCGCCTCGGTTCCTAACAGCACGCGCCGCCCCTGTACCCGCCCCGTCACTCCCTTGCCCGGCAGCACGCGGAATTCCTCGGCCGCCGGCGCCGCAAGGCCGCGCTCGTCCGCCGCCGCCAGAATTGCCGCCGCCAGCGAATGTTCGCTCGATCGCTCTACGGACGCCGCCAGGCCAAGTAACTCTTCCGGCCGCCATGCTCCCCACGGCTCAATCGAAGTCAGTGCCGGCTTGCCTTCGGTCAGCGTCCCCGTCTTGTCGATCACCACCGTGTCGATCTTATCGAGCGTCTCCAGCGCCGCCGCATCGCGAATCAGCAGCCCCGCCGTCGCCCCGCGCCCCGTCGCCACCATCACCGACATCGGCGTCGCCAGCCCCAGCGCGCACGGGCACGCGATAATCACTACCGCCACCGCGTTCACCAGCGCATGCGTCATGCGCGGCGCCGGACCCAGGAAATACCAGGCGAGAAACGTCGCCAGGCTCACCGCCAGCACCGCCGGCACGAACCATCCGGACACGCGGTCCGCCAGCCGCTGCACCCGCGGGCGCGAGCGCTGCGCTTCGCTGACAAGCTGCACAATCCGCGCCAGCACGGTTTCGCTGCCCACGCGCTCGGCCCGCATCAGGAAACTCCCCGCGCCGTTCAGCGTCCCGCCCGATACCGTCATCCCCGGCCCTTTATCCACCGGCACGGGTTCGCCCGTCAGCATGGATTCGTCCACGCTGCTCGATCCTTCGAGCACCGCGCCGTCCACCGGAACCCTTTGCCCAGGCAGCACGCGCAGGACGTCGCCCACCGCAACCATCGCCAGCGGCACGTCCTTCTCCACGCCGTCTTTCACCAGCCGCGCCGTCTCCGGCTTGAGCCGCAGCAATTCCCGGATCGCCCCGCTCACCCGCCCGCGCGCCCGCAATTCCAGCACCTGCCCCAGCAACACGAGCACCGTGATGCCCGCCGCCGGCTCGAAGTACACCTCGTGGCTTCCCCGGATCAGCCACACCGCGACGCTGTAGAAATACGCCGCCGCGGTGCCGATCGAGATGAGCGTGAACATGTTCAGCGAACGGTTCACCACGCTCCGCCACGCCCGCTCGAAGAACGGCGCGCCGCCCCAGAACACCACCACGGACGCCAGCGCGAACTCGAGCGGCACTTCCCACTGCCCCAGCAGCGCCTCGAGCGGCATCCCGGGCAGCATCGCCGAAATCATGAGCGCGAAAATCGGAGCGGTGAGCACGGCGCTCCACACGAACCGCCGCGTCATGTCCACCAGTTCCGGGTTCGGTCCCTCTTCGGCGGTCGCCACCAACGGCTCGAGCGCCATCCCGCATTTCGGGCACGCCCCGGGCCCAAGCTGCCGCACCTCGGGATCCATCGGACAGGTGTAAATGACCCTGCTCTGGTCGCCGGTCTCTTTCGGCGCCGGCTTCGGCGCGGCCGGCATCATGCCGCCGATCTGCACCATCGCCGGCTTCGCGTGTAGATATTTTTCCGGCTCGGTCTCGAACTTCGCCACGCAGCCTTTGCAGCAGAACCAGTACGTCTTGTCCTTGTACGTAACCTTCCCCGCCGCTCGCTCCTCGACGACTTTCATCCCGCACACCGGATCGACATGAGCCGCGGGCATCATGCCGCCGATCTGCACCATCGCCGGCTTCGCGTTTAGATATTTTTCCGGCTCGACCTCGAACTTCGCCACGCAGCCCTTGCCGCAGAACCAGTACGTCTTGTCTTTGTGGGTTACTTTTCCCGCCGCCCGCGCCTCTTCCACCTTCATTCCGCATACCGGATCAATGTGCGTCTCGGTCACATGCTCTCCTTTCCCGCTTCCGCGGTCCTTTCGCCCGCGCCCCCACAACACGTACACCGTTCCGGCTCCGTCACGGGCCAGCACGCCGCCACCAGACGGTAGCGTTCCGCCTCGCCCTCCGGCGCGCCGTACTTTCGCACGAGCGCCGCAATCGCCTCCGACACCTCGCGTTCAAACCGTTCGCGGCTCACCGCGTCGGCAAACCCCACTTCAGCCTCGAACGGCGCTGAGGAGCACGACCCCTCCGAGGCCGCGCGAATCGCTCGCGCCGCCGCCCGCGCCAACTTATCTCCAGGAGAAACCGGCTCATCCGGCGGGGGACACAAACAACCCGGATGCCCACACCCGCACCCGAGCCGCCCCATCGCCTCCGGACTGATCAGGTAACTGGCAGCCGTCGCCCGAACCAACCGCTCCACACAGTTGCCCTTGCGCCGCTCCTCGATGAATGCAACCAGACCCGCCGCTTCCAGCTCGCGCAGATGATAGTTCACCTGCTGCCGGGTCAAACCCAGACGCCGCGCCAGGCCCGCCGACGAATCCGGCTCGCGCAACATCTCGAGCAACCGCCGCTTATCCGCCTGCAGAAGAGCCGCCGCTCGCTTTGGCTCCCGCACCACTTCCACCGGAGCAAACATATAGCACCGTTTTAGCTCCGTTTCTATGTTTCTGTCAAGACAAAAAAGACTTTCGGTCGATTCGGTCCGGCTGACTCCCGCTCAACCCGCCGGATTCGGAAACGCTTCGGGATCCGGGGCATCTTTGCCATGCAGGCACTGAAAGTCCTTTTCAATCATGATCTTAGGACCTTCTATCGGGGCCGACTCGATCGCCACCTCATCCGAACACGCCCACCCCATACCCGGCGTCTCCGGAATCTCAATCACCAGGCTCCCGCCATCGAAGTTCGCGAACACCGCACCGGCATCGGGCGAGGAAACCAGCGCATAGCTCAACCGGCTCCCCCCAGCGAATTTGATCTCCTCTGCAATCCGCCCTTCGGCGGCGAAACGATCCACCTCGCTCCGGTTCAGCCGCACACGAATCGTGTTGGCGCTAAGACGCAGTTTCAAGGCCACCTCCCCCTTGATAGTAGACCTCCTGCGTCGAAAACGGCGGAGATCGCCGGGGATTGCCGCGGACTTAATACCGGCGGAAACCGAAGTGAGCCGGAAGGGGTCTGTTAGTATGACATCGTGCGCGTAAACATATTGTTTTTCGGCCTCCTGCGCGATCTCACCGGACGTTCCTCCGAGGATCTCGATGTGACGGCCGGCGCCACGCTGGAAACGGTCTTCGATGCCTGTGCGGCCCGCTTTCCCCGGCTCCGGGAGGCGCGTTCCAGTCTGCTTATCGCCCGGAATCAGGAGTTCGCCAGCGCCGGCGACGTGGCCGCCGAGGGCGACGAGATCGCCTTCCTTCCCCCGGTCAGCGGCGGCATGGGACCGCGCTATTCCCAGCGCATCGACGGCGAGCCGGAGGGCTCGTTTTTTGCCCTCACCCACGAGCGGATCGACCCGGAGCTGATCGCGCGCGAGGTTCTGCGTCACGAAGACGGCGCGCTGGTGCGCTTCGACGGCGTCGTCCGCAACAACTCCAACGGCCGCGCCACGCGGTTTCTCGAATATCAGTGCTATGAGCCGATGGCCGTGAAAACCATGGCCGCTCTGGGCCGTGAAATCGCCCAGAAGTACCCGATCGGCCGCATCGCCATGGTGCACCGCCTCGGAAGACTCGAAATCGGCGAAGTGAGCGTCGTGGTTGCCGTCGGATCGCCGCATCGCGGGCCCGCGTTCGAGGCGGCGCTCGAGGGCATCAACCGGCTGAAGAAAACCGTGCCGGTCTGGAAGAAAGAACACTTTGCCGACGGGGAAGTGTGGGTGGAAGGCGAGTGGGACGAATCATTGCCACGGCTATAGCGCGGGCAGCCCTCGCCGCGTTCTTATTCTGCCTGGTTCCGGCCGTCCCCGCCCAGGATCCGGCCGTATTCCGTTCCGACGTACACCTCGTTCGCCTCGAAGTCACTGTTAAGGACTCGAACGGTGGCATCACCACCGGTCTGAACAAAGACGACTTCGAAGTCAGCGAAAGCGGCGTGCCCCAACAGATCGCCATCTTCGAGCGCAACACTTCGCTCCCGCTCTCCATCGCCGTCCTCGTCGACACCAGCGGTTCGACCTACAAAGACCTCAGTTACGAAATCGAATCCACGAACCGGTTCTTCCGCGCCGTGACCCGGGAAGGGAACCCCGACGACGCCGTGGCGCTGTACTCGTTCAACTGGCAGGTCACCCAGCACGCCGGTTTCGGCCGGAATACGGCGCGTCTCGAACGCGCGCTCCATACCCTGCGCGGCGACGGCGGAACTTCGCTTTACGACGCGATTTACCTCGCCTCCCGCGACATCGAAGACCGCGAAGGCCGGCACGCCATGATCGTCGTCACCGACGGCGGCGACACCACGAGCACCAAGGACTTCGACGCGGCCCTCGAAGCCGCCCAACGCGCCGAAGCGGTTCTTTACCCCATCGTCGTCGTCCCCATTGAAAACCCCGCCGGGCGGAATATCGGCGGCGAGCATGCCCTGGAAACCATCGCCGCCCGCACCGGCGGACGCCCCTTTTTCCCCTCCGACTCCGGCTCGCTCGACCAGGCCTTCGCCGACATCCTCCAGGAACTTCGGACACAGTACCTGCTCGCCTACTACCCGCGCGGCGTGCCCGGCGGGCGCGACCGCTTCCACCCCGTCGCCGTCAAGCTCCGCCGCGCCGATTTGCGGGCTATCACGCGGAGCGGATACTATGGGGAATCCTCTCCGTAGACCCCATGGCTTCCAAAGGTGCGAAATCGCGGCATCGTGCGCCGCAAGAAACGCTCGAAGAACTCCATTATTTGCGTCGTTTAGCCGACGAAGCGATTCCCGTTCGCGTTCGCCTCGCCGACAACCGGGAATTCTCCGGCGTCGTCGAATTCTTCGATACCGGCTTCATCCGCCTGACCCGCGAAGACGGGCCGAACCTGTTCCTGTACAAGCACGACATCAAGTACTTGTACGAAGAGCCCGACGGGGAAGCCTGAGCGTCCAGCCATGAGCCAGTACCTCGACGCCGCGCTCGAAATCGCCCGTGAATCCGGCGCGCTGCTCAACGACTACCTCGCCCGCCGCATCGGCTTCGAACTCAAGGGCGACTTCGACCTCGTCACCGAAGCCGACCGCAACTCCGAAAAACTCGTCGTCAGCCGCCTGCGCGAAAAGTTTCCCAACCACAGCATCGTCGCCGAGGAAGGCGGCGGCGGCACAGGCTCGATGCCCGGCTACATCTGGTACGTCGACCCTCTCGACGGCACCACGAACTTCGCCCACGGCTTCCCCGTCTTCAACGTCACACTCGCGCTCGAACGCAAAGGCGAACTCATCGCCGGCGTCGTCTACGACCCCAACCGCGACGAAATGTTTTCTGCCGAACGTGGCGCCGGCGCTTTCTTGAACGGCGAGCGCATCCACGTCTCCACCGCCTCGCGCCTCCAGGACACGCTTGTGGCCACCGGCTTCCCCAGCCGCAAGCGCCACCTCAACGTCAACATCCACTTCTACTATCAACTCGCCATGCTCACCCATGGCGTGCGGCGCGCGGGAGCGGCGGCCATTGACCTCGCCTATACCGCCTGCGGCCGTCTCGACGCCTTCTGGGAATTTGGTCTGAACCCCTGGGACATGGCGGCGGGTCTGCTGCTGGTAGAAGAAGCCGGCGGACGGAACTCGGATATGTTCGGCGGCCCCGTTTCGCTGCGCTCCAGTCACATCCTTTCGGCGAACGAGGCCATCCACCCCGTGATCGCCGATCTGTTTACAAAAATTTTCCGCGGGGAAATCGCGTTCCCGCTGCCAGAGATGGCCAATACCTAGGGCCGGAAAGCGCTGGCGGATTCCCTTGACGCTCTCTGGACAAGGTCATAGAATTAAACTAGTTTCCCGTTCTAGAATCAGGAGTATTGAATTACTATGAAGCTCCGCGTTCTCGTCGCTTCGGGCGCGGTGGCGCTCTTGGGACTAAGCGCCTTCGCAGACAAGAAGAAATCGCAGGACGCCACCGATTCTTCGTCGGGCTCCAACGAAACCGTAGCCAAGCCGATGTCCGCCAAGGAGCGGAAGAAAAAAGAAGCGAAGCTGCGCAAGGAACTCGAGAGCCCCTACAAGAAGTGGCTGAACGAAGACGTCGTCTACATCATCACCGACGAAGAGCGGAAGGCCTTCAAACAGCTCAATACCGACGAAGAGCGCGAAGCTTTCATTGAGAACTTCTGGCTCCGCCGCGACCCCACGCCCGACACCGAGGAAAACGAGTTTAAGGAAGAGCACTACCGCCGCATCGCCTATGCCAACGAGCACTTCGCGTCCGGCATCCCCGGCTGGAAGACCGACCGCGGCCGCATCTACATCATGTACGGCCCGCCGGATGAAATCGAATCCCATCCCTCCGGCGGCACCTACGAACGCCCGATCGAAGAAGGCGGCGGCGAAACCTCCACCTACCCCTTCGAGGACTGGCGTTATCGCTATATCGACGGCATCGGCACCAACATCGTCATCGAGTTCGTCGACACCACCATGACCGGCGAATATCACATGACCATGGACCCGACCGAGAAGGACGCCCTGATGTACGTCCCCGGCGCCGGCCTCACCCTCTACGAGCAGATGGGCATGTCCGACAAGACCCAGCGCTTCCAGCGCACCGACGGCACCCACCTCGGCACCGGCGGCATGCCTCTGCCCGAGAGCATGGACGAGTTCACCCGCCTCGAGCAGTTCGCCAAACTGCAAAAGCCGCCGCAGGTGAAGTTCAAGGATCTCGAAGCCGCGGTCAGCGAGACCATCCGCTACAACACGCTTCCCATGAAGGTCCGCGCCGACTACATCAAGGTCACCGACTCCACCGTCCTCACCAACATCACCCTGCAGTTCGACCGCAAGGATCTCCAATACCAGCAAAAGGACAAAATCTCCAAGGCGACCGTCAATATCTACGCGCGTATCACCTCCATCACGCGCCGTCCGGTCAACGTCTTTGAAAATGTCGTCAGCGTCGAGGTTCCCACCGAGATGCTCCAGAAGGCCATGGACGGCGAATCGATCTATCAGAAATCCGTGCCGCTCGCCCCCGGCATGTACCGCCTGAACGTCGTCGCCAAGGATGTCGTCGGCGGCAACATGACCAACTACGAGACCGCCCTGAACGTCCCGCACTACGACGACGATACGCTCGCCTCGAGCAGCCTCATCCTCGCCGACACGATCGAAAAACTTCCGACCCGCAGCATCGGACAAGGGCAGTTCGTCATCGGCGACTCCAAGGTCCGGCCGCGCATCTCGGAAACCTTCTCCCGTTCCGAGAAGATGGGCATCTACGCCCAGTTCTACAACTTCACGCCCGACGCGAAAACCAAGAAGCCCGATGCGCAGATCCAGTACGAGATCTACAAGAGCGGCTCCAACCAGAAGGTGCTCGATTTCACCGAGGACGTAAGCAAGATCCCCGGCGCGTCCGCGCAGCAGGTGACCATTGAGAAACTCCTGCCGTTGCAAACACTTCAGCCCGGCCAGTACACCTTGAAAATGAAGGTGACGGACAAAATCAAGAACCAGGTCTTGACGCCGGAGGCGACGTTTACTGTAACATAGAAGATCATTTCTGCCACCACGGGACCTTCCCGTGCATCATGGGTTTGACGCACTCCGCGGCCGGACTTTAAATGGCCCGCGGTAAGCCGGTTTGGCTGGTCATGAACGGACGGAAAGCACAACTCGGAGCGTTGTTCGTGGCTGCCGTGCTGCTCCCGTCCCTGCCCGCTTCGGCTGCCCAGCCCTCCGCGCTTCGCGTTTCCGGCAGCATAGCCGGCTACGTGCGCGACTCCCGCGGCGTCCCGCAGATGGGCGCCACCGTTGTCCTGGTCAACCGTTACGGCCGCGTCCTCAACCAGGCGCTAACCAATGAGCGCGGCATCTTCGGCTTCGCCTCGCTCAGCCCGGATTTCTATTCCGTCCGCGTCTCCTTCGCCGCCTTCGTCCCCGCCATTAAAAATCGGATCGCGGTCAAAGCCGGTCTCCAAAGCCTCCTGTACATCAATCTTGCCAGCGTCTTCAGCAGCGTGGAACTGGTCTACGCCACCCCCGGCGAAGGCGCGCTCATGAGCGACGACTGGAAGTGGACGCTCAAGACCGATAGCGCCACGCGTCCCATTCTCCGGCTTCGCGGCTCCGGCGAAGATGTCGCCGAAAACTCCCCGGACTCGCCCGCTCCCCGCCCGGTCTTTTCCGGCACGCTCGCCATGCTCCGCGTCTCGGCGGGCGACGCCGAAAGCCCCTGGGCAGGTGGCCTTGACGGCGACCTAGGCACCGGCTTCGCGCTTGCCACCTCTCTCTACGGCCGCAACCGCCTCGAAGTGAGCGGCAACCTCGGCTACGCCGGCCGCCCCGGATCTCCCAACGCCGGCTTCCGCACCACCTTCAGCCGCGACGGCTCGCCGGTCGAGATGAGTATCACTTTCCGCCAGCTTTATCTGCCCCAGCGCTTCGGAGCCCCGCAGGCAACTCCTTCCGCCGATGGAATGCCGGCGCTCCGCACCATATCGCTTCAGTTCCGCGACCACATCGACATCGGTGGCCTCATCCGTCTCGACTACGGCTCCTCGCTCGATTCCATTTCCTTCCTGAACAGCCTCAGCTACGCCAGTCCCTACGCGCGGCTTACGTTCGACATGGGTTCCTGGGGCGCCTTCCAACTCGGCTTCAGCTCCGGCGCTCCCCCGGTCCAACCCCTGAGCGATCCTTCCCCCGAAGCGGAGGCGCAGTTGCACGACAGCCTCAACGCTCTCGCCTCGATGCCAGCCATCTCACTGCGCAACGGCTCGCCGGAAGTGCAGCGCACAGAAAATTTCGAAGCTGGCTACGAAAAGAAGTTCCGCACCCGCACCATCCGCGTTAGCGGCTATAGCGAATCGGTGTCCAACGCCTCCGTCCTGGCCATGGCGCCCGCTGGTCTCCTGCCCGCCGGCGATGTCCTCCCGGACTTTCAGTCCAACAGCGGCATCTTCGACGCCGGCAATTACCGCGCCACCGGCTACTCGGCCACCATCGAACAGTCAATCGGCGACAAAACCAAGCTCCAGGCCGGCTACGGCGGCGGCGGCGCGCTCGCCTTCTCCGACGGCTCCCCGCTCGACAGTTCCCAATCCGCTCTCGATCTTCGCTCCCGCTTCCACACCCGCCAGACCCACTGGGCTTCGGCCGGTTTCACGACCACGCTGCCCCACGCCGGCACGCAGCTCTCGGCCAGCTATGAGTGGACCCCCCAGGGCGTCATCGAGCCGCTGCGCTACTCCGTACTCGACGGCTCCATCCCTCTGCCTGGCTGCAACATCGAGATCCGGCAGCCCCTGCCCACCGGCCTAAGCCTCGGCCGGCGCCTCGAAGCCACCGCCGGCCTGCAAAACCTCCTCGCCCAGGGTTACGTCTCCGTCCCCGCCGCAAATAACCAACGCGTCGTACTCACGCAGACGCCCCGCGTCGTCCGCGGCGGCTTGGCATTTATTTTCTGAGCCTCTCCCCGGCTAACGTCTTGTCCCTCCGCCCGTCTATCCCACAGGCCGGTTTCCGAGCGCCTCGCGTTCTTCTACACTACAATGAGAGGTTTTTTTCAAGCCCCATGACACGCCGCCTTTTTCTTCCCCTCGTCGCTCTCATCGCCGCGGCCGCGCCCGCGCTCGCGATCCCGCCGGTCCCTCGCCCCGAGGGTGAATTCGTCATCAACCTGCCCGACGGCACGCAAAAGCTCCTCACCAGCTACCGCGGCAAGGTGGTCTGCCTCGCTTTCATCTCCACCACCTGCCCTCATTGCCAGCACGCCTCGCAGGTCCTGACGCAGCTTTACAAGGAATACGGCTCGCAAGGCTTCCAGCCCGTGGCCGTCGCATTCAATCCCATGGCCAAGATGCTCGTCCCGGACTTCGTGAGGAGCTTCGGCATCCCGTTCCCCGTCGGCGCCGCGGAATCCGACATCGTGTTCAATTACCTCGGCATCAGCCCGCTCGAACGCTCCGTCGTCCCGCAGCTTCTCTGGATCGACCGCAACGGCCAGATCCGCTCGCAGACCCCCGCCATGGGCGACGACAAGATGCTCGGCGAACCCTACTGGCGCGAGATGATCACCACGCTGCTCAAGGAGCGCGCCTCGTCCAAGACGACGCACCATCCGGCGTCGACCCCCAAGACCACCAAGGCGGCCAGCCATGCTTCGTAGCACCCGCCGCGAGTTGCTTACAACCCTCATCGCCGCATCGCCCGCTCTGGCCATCCCCTCCGTCCCGCGCCCGGCCGGCGAATTCACCTTCCACCTGCCGGACGGCTCCACGAAGTCGCTCTCTCACTACCGTGGCAGCGTCGTCTGCCTGATGTTCGTCTACACCACCTGCCCGCACTGCCAGCACGCTTCCCAGGTGATGACGCAGCTTTTCAGCCAATACGGCGGCCGCGGCTTCCAGCCTCTCGCCGTCGCCTTCAACCCCGACGCCGCCACCTTGGTCCCGGACTTCGTCCGAACCTATGGCATCGGCTTCCCGGTCGGCGCCGAGCCGCAGGGCGTCGCCCTACAATACATGGGCATTTCCCTGATGGAGCGCTACGTCGTCCCGCAGATCCTCTGGATCGACCGCAAAGGCCAAATCCGCTCCCAGACGCCCTCCCTGGGCGATGAGAGACTGCTCGAGGAATCCTATTGGCGGTCTGAGCTGGAAACGCTGCTGAAGGAACCGGCAACGAAAAACGCGCGCCCATCCCATGGGATGAGCGCGCGCAGGTAGAAGGAAAAAGCCGAAAGCGTTACTTCTTCGCGTAGCGAAAGCGAAGCCCGAACAGCACGATACCGCCTATAGCCAGCAGAGCCGCCGTAGCGGGTTCCGGTACCCCGGAAAGCTTGCCGTCAGCGCCAACCAAGCCGGTTGTCCCGTTAGCCCCTACGTAGGGGTCGAAAATATCCACCGTAAAGTAGACTACGGGGCTCCCGCTGACGAATGGATTCACCAGTTGATTCACGTCCGTGAGCAGAGTCCCGTCGCTCACCGTGAACGAAAGCGAGTAGGTAGTGCTCCTCCCTGCACTCGGACCAGTTAACCCGACGGCATCATTTGCATAGCCAAATCCGTTGAAGTGCAGGTCATTCGTCGCGTCGCTCGCGTAGCCGCTAAATTGCGACGAACTGATGTTGCTGATGGTCAGACCAGATAGATTGTTTGCGCCGCCGCCCAGACTGTCAAATCCCACAGTACCCGCACCCGCACCGGTATTTACGATCTTCCAACCAGGGTCCATCGCAATCGTGACGGTAATTGTGTAATTCGATGTGTTCAGCGCTAGGTTCACCGTGCCGAAATCGCCCGTGCCGATACCCGAACTTGTGTTCGATTGGTCCAGCACCAACGTGCAATTCGTTGGGTCCGGACAAAGCGTACCCGCCTGCAGGCTAGCCATTCCTGCGGCGAGAAAAGCCACCGACAAAACTGCCGCGAAGGTTTTCACTCCATCCTCCTTCAAGGATTATAGAGGAATTATCTGCTCGGTCGAGGTTCAATTTTAGTACTGATGGTACTAAACCTTAGATAACCCTAAGCCCAGATCCTTCGTCGATCTGTAACCAGTCCAACCATGTTCAGAGCACATCCGCGAAGCCCCGCTTCAGGTGCCGGAACACCAGTCCCCCCACTACGAACACCGCCACCGAGTAAGCCGCAATCACCGCCAAATCCCCCAGAGCCGGTGCCCGGAAACTCAACAGGCGGTCCCGGTAGGCCCGTACCAGGTAGGCGAACGGGTTCGCCCGAAGCAGAAACCGCAACCGCGCCGGGTACCGGCTCTCATCGATGAAGATCGGCGTCGTCCAGAACCAGAACGTCAGCGCCACCCCCAGCACCTGCGCGGTGTCCCGCAGGTACACCTGCAAACCGGAAACGATCCAGCTTAGGCCCACCGCGATCCCCCCGATCGCCACCATGTAAATCGGCAACGTGAGCATCCATACACTGAAATGCCCGAGCCACAACCCCACCACCAGTAAAACCAGCCCCAGCGCCAGCAGGTGATTCAGCAGTGACGACAGGAACACCGCCAGCGGCACGATCTCGGCCGGAAACACCGTCTTGGTGATGAGGCTGGCGTGTTCGACCAGCGAGGTCGCCGACCGCGTCATGGTCTCCTGAAACAACAGCCATGGTAGAAACCCGCAGAACAGCCACAGCGTGTAGCTGTCCGTCACTTCGCCGCGGGGCGCCGGCGTTTTCAGGCACCACTCGAACACGAACGTCCAACTGAACAGCAGCACCAGCGGCTGCACCAGCCCCCACATCCAGCCCGCCGCCGAGCCGACGAAGCGCTGCAGAAAATCCCGCCGCACCAACTCGAATAGCAGGGACCGCCGCTCTACAACATTTCGGACAAAATATGTTCCAGGGATCCGCATCGAAACCTAACCCCAAGTCTAGCCCGCCGCGCTGGAAACGCGGGGGCCGCTGTGCTAGTGCTTAATTGCAGTAGTGCATTTATGTATTATAATGTTTGTGAGATGCCCAAACATGCTGCCCCTATGGACTGCTCGGCTGAAGTTCGTTCCGAGTTGGTCGCGGTGAGCCGGAGCCGAACCAAGGAAGCACGGATGGTAGAGCGTGCTCGCATCGTCTTGGCCTGCCTGGAAGGAAAGGAAATTCAGCAAGTAGCGCACGAACGGGGTGTATCCATCCCGACGGTGAGTAAATGGCGGAGGCGTTTCGCGCAGCACGGCATAGCCGGCCTCCGCGACCGGCCACGCCCAGGAAAGCCAGCGACCTATGGCGCCGCATTCCGGGACCGGGTTCTGGCTCTGCTGGAGCAGTCGCCGCCGAAAGGTCTCTCGCATTGGGATGGGCCAGCGGTGGCTGCAGCTTTGGGCGCAAGCGTACACGCGGTGTGGCGGGTACTGCGCAAGGAAGGAATCTACCTACAGCGTCTTCGAACTTGGTGCGTGAGTACGGACCCGGAGTTCGCACCGAAAGCGGCCGACGTGATCGGCCTGTATCTGAATCCGCCGCTGAACGCACTGGTGCTCAGCGTGGATGAGAAACCAAGCATTCAGGCGATCCAACGGCCCTCCGGCTACGTGGAAACCGACAACGGCGCTGTGGTTCGGGCGATGAAGAGCACCTACAAACGCAACGGCACGTTAAACTTGTTTGCCGCCCTGGAGATCGCCAGCGGGCATGTGCATGCTCAAACCACCGAACAGAAGAAGCGCGAGGACTTCCGTCGGTTTTTGGACGCCATCATCGCCGACCTGCCGGTGGACAAAGAGATTCATGTGATCCTGGACAACTACTGCACGCACAAGCGGAACGATGACTGGCTAGCCAAGTACGCGGGAAGGGTCCAGTTCCACTTCACGCCGACCTCGGCCAGTTGGCTCAATCAAATCGAGATTTGGTTTGGACTTCTGACGCGAAAGTCCCTGCGTGGCGCCAGTTTTGCAAACAAGGATCAACTGCGGCTGGCCATTGAGGCTTTCGTCTCCAGGACCAACGAGAACCCGAAGCCGTTCCACTGGCGCAAACGCGAAGTCAAGGGAAGCCAGCTCCGTAATACGATTGTTAACTTATGCAATTAAGCACTAGTTAGCTAGATGCCAACCGAAATCGTCGTCATCGGCAGCGGCATCGGCGGCCTCGCCACCGCCATCCGCCTCCAGGCCCGCGGCTACCGCGTCCGCCTCCTCGAAGCCCGCGACCAGCCCGGCGGCCGCGCCTACGTCTACCGCCAGGACGGCTTCACCTTCGACGCCG
>JAJYCN010000030.1 GCA_021778335.1 Acidobacteriota bacterium
AGTGGAAAGAAAAGAGGGCAGGTCTTCATAACGCCCTTTTCGGGCCTTTTGGGGATGGTCGCTGTTGCAGACAAAGCAAATATAGTTCGGCGCGGGCGACAAAACTCACCGAACTGCGAAAGTCAGGCTAGGCGCGCCGCAGCGCTTCAGCGGGCAAGCGGGCATCGTTGAAGCTGTAGCCGAAGCCGCGGACGGAGCGGATGAGGCGCGGGTTGGCCGGATCCGGTTCGAGTTTCTGGCGGAGGCGGAGAACGTAGACGTCAACGGTGCGGCCCGTAACGGCGCGGCCGCCGCCCCAGACCGCATCGAGGAGCTGTTCACGGCTGAAGACGATGCCGGCGCGGCCCATGAGGAATTCGAGGAGGCGAAGTTCGGTGGCCGTGAGTTGCACCTCGCTGCCCTCGAGCAGGACGCGGCAGCGGGCGCGGTCGAGTTCGATGCCCGAGACGCTGAGCACCTCCGCCCGGTCGCGGGGACCGCGGAACTGAACCTTAACGCGGGCGACGACTTCGCGGAGGAAGAAGGGTTTGACGATGTAATCGTTGGCGCCCAATTCGAGGCCGGCGATGCGGTCGGTTTCCGAGGCGCGCGCGGTGAGGAACATCAGGGGAGTTTCCACGAATTCGGCTTGCTTGCGGAGACGCCGGCAGATCTCGAGACCGTCCGAATCCGGCAGCATGATATCGAGCATGATCAGGCCGGGCTTCTCGCGCAGGCAGAGGTCGACCGCGCCATGGCCGGTGTGCGCGCCGGCGACGGCGAAGCCTTCCTTCTCGAGGTTGTATTTCAGAAGGGAAAACAGATCCATGTCATCCTCGATGACAACGATTTTCTTCATGGAGCGACCTCTCGGGGGCATGACGATACGCCCTGCCTGAAGATAGCCTCGGGCGTGTCACGGCGCGATTACAGACGAATGACGGTTCGGCGAATTCCCGGCGGGGGGCTCAGGATTCGGCGCTGGTGGGCGCGCTTTCGAGCAGGTCTTCCCGCCGGTGGCGAACGTCGATGCCGCTGCGGAGAAAAATGATGTCCTCGGCGATGTTGGTGGCGTGGTCCGCGATGCGCTCCAGGTTGCGGGCGATGAACATCGTGGCCAGAGCGCGGCGGACCTTGGCCGGTTCGCGCTCCATAACCTTGGTGAGGGTCTCGTAAATCTCGTTGCGCGTCTGGTCGACGACGTCGTCGGAGAGCAGTACGCCGCGCGCAAGCTCGGTATCTTCCTTGACAAAGGCGTCGAGGCAGCGGAGCACCATGTTTTCGACCTGGGCGCCCATCCCTTCGATATCGATGGTGACGTCGAGGTCGGGCTGATGGATGAGAGTGAGGGCGCGCGCGACGATATTGACGGCGAGGTCCCCCATGCGTTCCAGGTCCGTGCTGATCTTGAGTGCGACAACGAGCATCCGCATGTCGCGGGCGACGGGCTGATTGAGGGTGAGGAGCGTGGTGGTGATGTCGTCGATCTGCATCTCCATCTGGTTGATCATCGACTCGTTGCGCAGCACCTGCTGGCCGTGGTCTTCGTTGTGCTGCGTCAGACAGAGGACGCTCTTGTGGATGGAGGAGGCGACGAGCGCGCCCATCTCGCGCAAGCGTTCGTGCAGGTCGCGGAGTTCTTGTTGGAAGTGGACCATGTGGCGCGCCTCAGCCGAACCGGCCGGTGATGTAGTCTTCGGTCTCTTTCTGCGCCGGCGTGCGGAAGATGACCCCGGTCTTGTTGAATTCGATGAGCTTACCGAGGAGGAAAAACCCGGTGTAGTCGGAGACGCGGGCGGCCTGCTGCATGTTGTGAGTGACGATGACCATGGTGCACTGGTCTTTCAGTGTGAACAGGAGGTCTTCGATTTTTCCGGTGGCGATGGGGTCGAGGGCCGAGCAGGGTTCGTCGAGAAGAAGCACGTGGGGGTCCACCGCGAGGGCTCGCGCGATGCAAAGGCGCTGCTGCTGGCCGCCGGAAAGAGCGTAAGCCGACTTGTGGAGCTTGTCGTTGACTTCGTCCCAGAGCGCGGCGCGGCGGAGGCTGTTTTCAACCTTCTCTTCGATCGCGCGTTTTCCGCGGGCAAGGCCGTTGACCTTCACTCCGTACGCGACATTATCGAAAATCGATTTCGGAAATGGATTCGGACGCTGGAACACCATGCCGACGCGGCGGCGAAGCTGGGTGACGTCGATATCCCGGATATTCTCGCCATCCAGCAGAATCTCGCCTTCGCAGCGCGCGCCGCGGATCGTCTCGTTGATGCGGTTCAGATTGCGGATAAACGTGGACTTTCCGCAGCCGGACGGCCCGATCAGCGCGGTGATGCGATTTTCGAAGAAGTCGATGGAAACGTCATGCAGGGCCTGAAAGGCGCCGTAAAAAAAGTCGATTCCCGTTGCTTTCAGCTTGATGGGCCGGGAGTCGGCCTGCCCGCCGTCGACAGCCTGGGGCAGTGTTTGGGCCGGAATGGCGGATCTCACTCTGCTCTCCGGTGCAGCGCTCATGAATTCCTCGGATCAGCCGCGTTGCGCATGAGTTCCTCGCGAAAGAATGAAGCGCGCGGCGATGTTTGCGAACAGCACAAGCGCCAGAAGAACCAGTCCGGCTGCCCATGCCTGACGATGCCAGTCCTCATACGGGGAGATGGCATGAGTATAAATCATTACGGGGAGCGACGCGATTGGCTCCCTCCATCCTTTCGCCCAGAATTGATTGTTGAGGGCGGTGAAAAGCAGCGGCGCGGTCTCGCCGGCGATGCGCGCAACGCCCAGAATCACGCCGGTGAGAATACCGGCGGAAGCGGCGGGAACAACCACAGTGGCGACGGCCCGCCACCTGCTCGCGCCGAGGGCGAGCGCACCTTCCCGCATTGAAACCGGGACGTCCTTCAAGAATTGTTCCGTAGTGCGGACCGTGATGGGAATCAGCATCATGGCGAGGGCAAGACCGCCGGAGAGCGCGGAGAAGCGTTTCATGGGGACGACCACGACGCTCCAGGCAACGATGCCGACGACGATGGAAGGGACACCGTTGAGAAGGTCCGCGGTGTACCGGACGAAGAAGGAGAAGACGCTGTTGGGGCTGAACTCAGCAAGGTAGATGCCCGCGGCGACACCGAGCGGAATGCCGAGCGCGGCGGCGAGAAAGAGGATCTGGAAGGAGCCGACGATGGCATTCGCCATACCGCCGCCGGTTTCCCCGGGGCTGAGCGGCAGCCTAGTGAAGAAGTTCCAGTCAATCGAGCTTGCGCCGTTGAAGACAAGATAACCAAGGATGACGAGCAGCGTGGAAGCGGTAATCAGGGTGCAAAGCCCGGTGAGCGCGAGCATCACGGCGTTGACGATCTTCCGGCGAATGAGGCGGACGCTCATTTGGCGCTCCCCTGCCGCGTGGTGGCCAGGATGAGCAGCCTGGCGCCGGCGTTGATGACGATGGTGATGAGGAAGAGGGCGAGTAAGAGGAGGATCAGCGAAGACAGGTGGAGATCGCCCGTGGCTTCCGTGAATTCGTTCGCGATGACCGAGGCGATCGTGTAGCCGGGCGCAAGTAGCGAGGAGGCGATTTTCGGATCGTTACCGATGACCATGGTGACCGCCATGGTTTCGCCAAGGGCGCGGGCAAGGCTGAGGAAGATGGAGCCGAGGATACCGAGACGGGCGAAAGGAATTACCGCATCCCAGGTCGCTTCCCACTTTGTGGCGCCGAGTGAGAGAGCGGCTTCGCGCTGCTCGCGCGGGACGGCGAGTAACGCTTCGCGGGAGATCGAAATTACGAACGGGAACGTCATGACGGCGAGGATGATGCCGGCGGTGAGGAGACCAACGCCGTACGCGGGCCCGGCGAAGAACGGAAAAACATCGGAAATTTTATCGAGCGCGGGGCCGATGACGTCGCGAACGAGGGGAACGAGCGTAAAGATGGCGAGCAGGCCGAAGATAACGCTGGGCACGGCCGCCAGGAGCTCTACGAGGAAGGTAAGAACAACGGAAACCTTGGGCCGCGCGAGTTCGGAGAGAAAGACGGCGGCGCCGACGCCGAGCGGCACGCTGATGAGAAGAGCGAGAGCCGAGGTGACGAGGGTTCCGTAGATGAACGGCAGCGCGCCGAACTTGCGGGCGTTGGGATCCCAATCGGTCGACCAAAGGAACCCGAATCCGAAAGCGTGGCGCGCTGTCGCCGATTGCGACCAAAGCTCGGCTACCAGCAGGACGGTCAACAGCAGAACGCTGGCGGCGGCGAGCCAGGCGATCGCGTGCGCGACGGGGTCGCCGCCTTTGAGCCGCTGGAGAAACACACCCTCCCGCTTCCGGGCGGGCACTCCGATGCTGGCTGGCGCTGACATACAGGGCGAGATTAATGGATCTCGTCGATCTGCTTCATTTCCTTAGCCACCACTTGCTTGGGCAGCGGGGCATAAGTGAGGCCGGCGCAGTAGCCTTGGCCGGAGGTGAGCATCCACTTCAGGAAGTTCTTGATGTCGTTCCGTTTTGTGGCGTCGTGAATCGTGTCCGGGATGAGAAGCCACGTAAACGTGGAAATGGCGTAGGCGTCCTTACCGGGAGCGTTGGTGATGGAGACACGGAAGTCGGCGGGCATATTCTTCGCCGCGCCGGCGGCGGCGGCCGTGACGCCGTTGAGATCGGCCTTCAAGTAGACGCCGCCGGCATTCTGAACGAGACCGTAACCCATGTGATTCTGAACGGCGTAGATGAGTTCAACATAGCCGATCGAATTCGGGGTTTGCTTGACCAGGCCGGCGACGCCTTCATTGCCCTTGGCGCCGAGGCCGACCGGCCAGTTCAGCGAGGTGTTCGCACCGACGCGGCTCTTCCACTCCGGGCTGACCTTGGAAAGGTAGTCGCTCCAGACGAACGTGGTGCCGCTTCCATCAGCGCGGTGCGCAACCAGGATCGCGGCGTTGGGAAGCTTGACGCCGGGATTTTCTTTCTCGATGCGCGCATCGTTCCAGCGCTTAATGTCGCCGAGAAAGATGGCGGCCAGAGCCGAACCGCTGAAGCGGAGTTCGGCGTTGACGCCAGGGATATTGTAGGTGGGCACTACGGCGCCCATGACAGTTGGAAAGTGGAGGACCTTGAAACCTTTAATGGCCGCCAACTGCTCATCGGTCATCGGAGCGTCGGATGCCCCGAAATCCACCGTACCGGAGGTCAACTGGCGAATGCCACCGCCCGAACCGATGGATTGATAGTTGACCTGAACGGACGAATGTTCGGCCTTGTAAACCTGGAACCACTTCTGATAAATGGGCGCGGGGAAAGTCGCGCCGGCGGCATTAAGGTCTGCCGCCCACGCGGATGTCCCCGCCAAGGCGGCGAGCGCCAGAATCGCTGTGGTGATCTTTTTCAAACGTTTCTCCTCGTATCGCGAGCCTCTGAGCGGTTGACTCCGCTAGATGCCTGGCTTAGGTTTGCGGCCACAATCCGGTCTGGCCACCTCAGAGGATACCCACGCGCGAATGAGTCTATGATGACTGGAATGTTAACAATCGATGAAACGGTTCTGAACCAACTCAATCCATTCCTATTTTGCCACATCGGCCGATGCGCGGTCCGGCACGCGCCGCGAGCGGCGTAGAGGAATGAGATCGCGAAGGCGATCCTCGCGCAGGAAGAGGCCGAGCCAAACAAGCACACCAAAGAGGATTGGGAAACTCGTGTTAAATGCGGGGCTCAGCGCCCGAATATTGGCGGCGACCGCCCCACCGAGATAGCCGGTGAGGAGGATGGCGCCCAAGACCGAGGTCCGCGGAATCACATACACCAACGTCAAGACGAGAAGCATCGTGCCGAGGCCGGTAATGGTGAATACGGGAAATCCCAAACGGACGGTGGCTTCGATCACCCGCGGCACCTTCATAAGCTTCGTGACGGCGTCGAACACTAGGAACAGAACGGCGAGAGTGCTTATTACCCGGCCGGTCCAGACGCCGGCGGTCGAGGCAGGGCCAGGCTGTGTCATGCGATTTCCTCTAGAAACTCCGCAAAGCGGTCGAGCTGTTGATTCCAGCCGATGGATGCGCCGCGCGTGGCGCCGGAGACGAATGTATAGTACTGGCGCACGTTCACTTCCGTTTGCCCTGCGCGCTCGCTAAAGGTCACTACAGTCCACACACGCTGGGCAGGGGCGGCATGGATGAACCCGTCGAACACAAGCCGCTCAGGCTCGGCGATCTCGATGTATACGCCATCGAAAGGATACTCGTTTCCGTCCGGGGCGTGCATCACATAGCGCCAGGCGCCTCCGGGACGGACGTCCATCTCTTGGATGACCGTAGTGCAGCCGCGCGGTCCCCACCACTGCGCCAGGTGATGCGGGTCAATCCATGCACGGAACACGATGTCGCGCGGGGCGTTAAAGGTGCGCGAAAGGTTCAGTTGGGCTTCGGGGGCAAACGGAGGCTCAAACGTTCTTCCTCCGGCGGCTGATGCGGGCATGTTTTTTCTCCTTGGTTTTCATTTCTTCGAGATATTCATCGAGGCGGTCAAAGCTTTGCGTCCAGAAGGTGCGGTAGTGATCGAGCCATTCGGAAGCGTCCATCATTGTCAAGCGCATTCTCAATTCTGGGCAAGGTGTCTGGGAAAGGTACGGCGAGGTACAATAGCGCTAATGGCTTCAACCGTGCTCCCGTCCGGCCGGCATTCCACGGCGGCGGCCTCGTATTTTGCGCTAACGAAGCCGCGCATTACGTGGCTGATCCTGATGACGACCGGAGTGGGGTATTATTTCGGCGCCCGCGGGGTGAGCATCGCATGGCTCAGCCTGTTTCACACCATTTTGGGGACAGCGCTGATTGCCAGCGGCACCGCTGCCCTGAATCAGGTTTGGGAGCGCGAGGCCGACGCCAAGATGCGGCGCACGCAGGCGCGGCCGCTGCCCGCCGGGCTGTTGAGCCCGCGGAGCGCGGTAATCTTCGCCGTCGTGATTTCGGTACTCGGCTTTTTCGAGCTGACGTTCGGCGTGAACGTCCTGGCCGGAGCGATCGGGTTGTTTACGCTCCTGAGTTATCTGTTCGTTTACACGCCGCTCAAGAGCCGGTCGTTTCATTCGACGACCATCGGGGCGGTGCCCGGCGCAATGCCGCCGCTAATCGGTTACGCGGCCGCGCATGGAAGCGTCACTCCCGAGGCGTGGATCATATTCCTGATCATCTTCCTCTGGCAGTTCCCCCACTTTTACGCGATTGCGTGGATGTACCGGGAAGATTACCAGCGGGCGGGTATCCGCATGCTTCCGGTAATTGACGGCGACGGAGAAGCGACCGCATGGCACATTCTTCTGTTTGCCGGCGTGCTGATTCCAGTGAGCCTGTTGCCGAAGTTCTGGATGATGACCGGGGACTTATACGTCTTCGGCGCGCTGGTGTTTGGTTCCATGTTTTTCTACTCCAGCGTCCGCGCGGCGTTGAACCGCACGCGCCAGAGCGCCCGTCAGGTGTTGCTTGCATCCGTGCTGTATCTTCCCGCGCTTCTCGTCCTGATGATGCTTGACCGTCCGGCATGAGACGTACTTTATTCTTCGCACTGCTTCTTCCGCTGGCGGCCTGTCACCAGTCCGCCCCTGCGTTTGACGATTTCGGCCTTGTGCCTCCGTTCGTTCTGACCGCGCAGAACGGGCAGTCCTTCGACGCGACGAGCCTCGACGGGCACGTGTGGGTCGCGGACTTCATTTACACGTCCTGCGCCGGGGTCTGCCCCCGCATGACGAGCCAGATGCACGAAGTGCAGACGGCGCTGAAGCAGCAGTCCGATGTCCAACTGGTGTCCTTCACCGTCGACCCGGCGAATGACACGCCGCCCAGGCTCGCCGAGTATGCGCGCGAGAACGGGGCAAACACGGCCGTGTGGCATTTTCTTACCGGGCCGCAGCCGGCGCTGCAGAATCTCGACCGCAATGTGTTCAAGCTGGGCAACGTGGACGGGAGCATGCAGCATAGCTCGCGTTTCGTGCTCTGTGACCAGCGCCGGCACATTCGCGGCTACTACGACACGTCGGAAAGCGATGCCATCACGCGCCTTCTCGTCGACATCCAACGATTAGAAGGCTCGAAGGGTTGATGGCGGCTCCCGCACTGGCGACAGTAAACGCGACCTTGAACGCGACGGCGACGGTGCTCCTGCTGCGTGGCTACTCGCTGATCCGGCAGAAACGGCGCGAACAGCACCGGACGACGATGCTGGCGGCTTTCGCAGTTTCGACCGCCTTTCTGATCTGCTACGTCATTTATCACCTGCGCGCCGGGACCGTGTATTATCACGGCGCCTTCCCTGCCCTGTATTTTCCGATCCTGATCACGCACGTCGTGCTCGCGGCGGCGGTGCCGGTGCTGGCGGTGATTACGATTCGCCGGGCCTGGCGCGGGAGCTTCGACAAGCACCGGGCGATCGCCCGCTGGACGTTTCCCATCTGGCTTTACGTCAGCGTGACGGGCGTGCTTGTTTATTTGATGCTGTACATTTTTTAGGGCAGCATCATTCGGATGAATCTCCGGCGCCTTCGTTCTCGAGCGCGTCGAGTGCTTCTTCGGCCGCGCGAGCGTGACGGCGCAAGGCGCGAATGGAATTCGACGCGGAGAATCCCGCGGTTCGGAGACGGCGAAACGCGGAGGCAAGGTTTTTCTCGACGCTCAAGAACTCGCCGAGGTTTTTGCCGCGGTATTTTCGTTCGAGCCACGATTCGATAAGCGCCGTTTCATCCGACCCCCGATAGGCTTCCTCCGCGGCCTTCCCGGCCACAGTGGGCGCAACGCGGCGGGCTCTCAATGCGCGGATCACGCGGATCTTGCCGACGCCTTCGTTGTCGCGGCGGAGCGCGGCGTATTCCTTGGCGAGCCGCTCATCGTCGAGGTAGCCGAGTTCTTTCAGCCGCGCGATCGCCGCGGGGACGTCCGCGGCATTCTGAGCTTTGCGGCGAAGTTTCTCGCGCATTTCGCCGAGCGTGTAGGCGCGGCCGCTGAGCAGGCGGGCCGCGTAGTCAACCAGTGCCGGCCCTTCCAGAAGTTTCGGTTTCCGCGCGGCCATCTGTTTGACACACTAGCAGAGTGGAAGCTGAAAAAGCCGAAGCATCCACGCATGCCGTCTGGCTAAACCGGGCCGCGAGAGAGTATATTGACATACATGAAGCTCAAGTCCGTCCTCCTCGTTCTGCTGTTTGCCCTGGCGGTGTTCTCGCGCCCCCTGCGCGAACCATGGAAGGACGCCGACCTGCTGCAACCCTCGGCCCTTTCAATCCGTCTGGGCGCCGGCGAGAAACCCGTGATCCTGATGGTGGGATTCAACGTCCTGTACCGGGCCAAGCACATCCCCAAAGCGATTTACGCGGGCCCGGCGTCGCAACCCGACGGTCTGGCTCTGCTGAAGAACGGAGTCAAGGGCGTAGATCCGAAGTCCGAGATCGTCATCTACTGCGGCTGCTGCCCGATGAAGGACTGCCCGAACCTGCGCCCGGCGTTCAAGACGCTCGCCGAAATGGGCTATCACAACGTGAAGGTGCTCGAGCTGGAGGATAACTTCAGCGCGGATTGGATCGAACAGGGTTATCCGGTAGAAAAGGGATCGGCTAAGTAAGACGCGCTTCGCGCTCCGGCGCGGTCCGATAGCTCATGTGAGCCGCGTAGATCCGCCATCCTTCCTCGCCGTTGGCCAGAACCAGTGTTGAGAGCGCGCCGGTAGGTCCGACTCCGCGTTCTTCCGGAGTCAGGCACAGGAGTGCATTCACAACAACCACTTGCGGCGCGAGGAATTCGATGCGGTTCGCGGTAACCTTCAACTGCATTCCGCGCAGAGGGCCTGCTTGGGCGTCTTTCTGCGCCCGTTCGATTTCGCGGCGGCCCCGCAGCATTACGTTGTCTCTGGTGATATAGCCGGCTTCGGGCGCAAACAGGGCGGTAAAGGCGCGGAGATCGCGTCGATTCCATGCGTCCTCCGCCGCGCGCAGAACAGCCCGCACCTGACGTTCCTCCGGGTTCTCCGGCGTCGCGCGCGGCGCGATCAACGTCATGCGCAGAGCTTAACACTTCAGACCGCAAGTGGCCCGTCACGGCAGTCGCGCCGCGCGCGAAAGTTCTACGGCACGCGGATCGCCGGTTCCTTCGGGGAGATGCCGTCCGGGTCGTTGACGACGGCCCCGTGTGGCGCGGCGACGGGACCTCGAAGCAGGGGGTCGTTGGTGGCGTGCATCCAGCGATCGAGGCGGGCACGCATTTCATCAGCCGGCCCGGCCGAGTTGGCCGCGGCGATCAGGTTATTTTCTTCACCCGGATCGAAGACGAGATCATATAACTCCTCTTCGGGTACCGGGCGGTTCTTCCATCCATATTCGAGCCAAACTGACTTGCTGAGGCCATCGTCGCAGTTGGGCAGAACCGGAGTCCTTCGGCCGCCGAACCGGCGGATGTACTTGTAGCGGTGGGTCCGGACGGCGCGCATCGGCTCGTATGCCGCGTGGTAGTTGACCTCGGCGAAAATCTGTTCATTGATCTCCCGATTTTCGCCGCGCAACAAGGGAAGGAACGACTTGCCTTCGAGCCACGCCGGATGCTCGATGCCAAGCAGGTCGCACAGCGTGGGATAGACATCGAGTTGGCCGATCATGGCGTCGATTGCGCGGCCACCCGGGAACAGGCCGGGGCCGCGGAGGATTAACGAGACGCCCCAACCGTCGTCGGTGAGGTTGCATTTCATGCGCGGGAACGAGATGCCATGGTCGGTGGTGGAGATGACGAGCGTGTTTGAGGCGTAACCGTTGCGTTCGAGAGCGTCGAGCACCTGGCCGACGCCGTTATCCAGAGTGCGGGCGCTCGAATGAAAAGCGGCCATGTCCGCGCGTGTTTCCGGACGGTCCGGCACGGTGCGCGGGGGCTGGGTGAAGCGGGGTTGATCTTCGGGCGTGGGCGCCTGGTACTCGCGATGAGTTTCGAAGAAGCCGACGTCGAGGAAGAACGGTTCCTTGGGGCGCGAATCGAGGAATGCGGTAACGGCGGGGGCAACGTCTGCAACGTGCTGGGTGCGGTGGTGCAGGATCTCGTCGTAACCGATGGTTTCCGGTTTGGCGGCAATGTGCTGGAGGCCGCCGAGAATCGAGCGGTAGCCGGCCGCGCGAAGCGGATAGAGCATGTGGTGGCGGTAGTCGTACAGCGAAAAGCCGCGGTGGGCGAGGCCGAGCATGCCGTTCTGGTGGGCGCACTGTCCGGTGAGGAGCGAGGCGCGGCTGGGCGAGCAGGTCGGCGCGGCGCTGAAGGCGGAACGGAACAGAACACCCTGGCCGGCCAGCTTCTGTATATTCGGCGTGGGAATGTCGTGACCGTAAGGCGACAGATACCGGCCCGTGTCGTGGGAATGGATGTAGAGAATGTTCGGACGGGAAGGGTTGGCCGGTTGCGCGGCGGCCCGCGTTCCCGCGGCCGTGGCTAGGGCGCCGGCGAGTAAGGCGCGGCGCGTGGGGGACGGCGCGTTCGAGTTAGTAAGTGGCATAGGCAGGTTAACAAATCAAGACATCGATATCTCGGTCGGGGTGTACCATGCGAACAGCTTTCGCTTCATTTCGGCGGCACGTTGCTTGCCGGCCGGCTCCAAAGCAAGATTGCGCATCTCCCGAGGATCGGAAGCCAGATCGAAGAGTTCTTCCTCGTCATGAGTGCGGAATGTGTACTTGAGGCTGCCCTGGCGAATCATGTATTTTGCGCCCCTCGAGTGCAGCGCATACTCGGAATAGACCGTGGTGGGCGGCGCGTCGCCGGGGTTGCGGACCTGGTGGGCGAAGCTTGCCCCATCGAGACCCTCCGGCCGCGGGACACCGCACAGTTCGCAGATCGTGTTTACATACTGCACGTTGCTGACAGGCATCTCGCACACGCTTCCCGCCGGGGCGATGCCCGGAGCGCGAACAAGGAGCGGAATGCCGCAGGAGGGTTCGTAAAACTGGAACTTCTG
The DNA here is from genome assembly GCA_021778335.1 of Acidobacteriota bacterium. Lineage (GTDB taxonomy): Bacteria > Acidobacteriota > Terriglobia > Bryobacterales > Bryobacteraceae > JAJYKC01. Next base: position 11,932 of record JAJYCN010000030.1, read on the forward strand.
CCACATGCCGTGGTCGCTGAGCATTTCGCCGTGGTCGGACGTGTAGAGCACGATTGTGTCGCGCGTGAGGTCCAGTTCGTCTAGGGCGGCGAGGACCTTGCCAAGACAGTCGTCCATCTGGGCGAGAGACGCGAAGTAGAACGCCATGCGCCGTCGCGCTTGTTCCGGGTCGCTCAGCTCCGGCGTGGGACGGTTGCGGAGAATCGACCGGCGCACTTCTTCCGGGGCGGTACTGAGATCCACCTTGCCGAAAGTGGGCGAAAGCACCATGTCTTCGGGGCGGAAGCGGTCCGCGAAGCGCTGGATGGGCATGAACGGATCGTGCGGCTTGAGGAACGACGTCACCAGGAAGAACGGCGCTTCCCGTCCATGCTCGCGCAGGAAGCGCACGGACTCCCGGGCGACGAAGGTCTCGAACTGGTCCTGCTCGGGAATGCGAGAAACGCGGCCGACGGCGACCGGGCCGAGGCGCCCGTCGGATTCCCGGTCGTTTTTCCAGGGATCGCCGTTGTCGCGCCAAAGGTCGTCAATCTGGGGAAGGCCGGAGCCGGAGTTGGGGAATGCCAGTTCATTGGCGTAGAGGCGGGTTTTCGGGCCAAGCTCCTGAAACCAGTCGTTGAAGTCGAGGTGGTAGTCGAAGCCGTGGGTCTGGCCGTCGACAAAGTGCATTTTGCCGATCAAAGCAGTCTGGTATCCGGCGCGGGACAAGTAATGGGCAAGTGTGGGATACCGGCGCGGCCAGGGAGTCCTGTTGTTATAGGTCTGATTGCGATGGCTGAATAGACCGGTCAGCATCGACGCGCGGGACGGCGTGCAGACCGGGTTGGCGGTATACGCGCTACTGAAGCGTACGCCTTCGCGCGCGAGGCGGTCGAGGTTTGGCGTCTGTGCGACACGGCTTCCGGCGGCGCCCATGGCGTCCCGGCGATGCTGATCGGACATCAGCAGGACGACGTTCGGCGGCTTGCCGGACGAGGGCGGCACAGGGCTGGCGCCGGCGGGGCAGGCTGCCAGCGCCGCGGCGGATTGAAGGAAAGATCGGCGTGAGACTTCGGGCATCGGATATTAGAAATCGAGTTTCAGCGCGAGCTGGATGATGCGCGCCGGGCCGGTGCCGCCGATGATACCGGCGGGCGCGGTGCCAATGACCGCGTTGGGCACGTTGAAATTGGCATGGTTAAAGGCATTGAACCATTCGGCGCGGAACTGCAGCCCGTAGCGTTCCGTGATGGCAAACTGGCGGGTGATTCCGCCGTTGACATTAAACATTCCGGGGCCGGCGAGGATGCCGGTGCCGGAATTGCCGAACGTGTAGGCGGCGGGCGCGATGAAGGCCGCGGTGTTGAACCAGTGATAAATGTTCTGCTGGCCCGAAGCGAGCGCGCCGCTCCCGATGCGGTTGGGCCGCTGGCTTCCGCCGCCCGCGGAGTTGGATACGTTCGTGCCGAGGATGGGGGTGAAGCGGCCGCCGCTATTCATGCTCCAGATTCCGTTGATGTCCCAATTGCCGAGAATTTGACTCCAGATACCGCGATTGAGGTACGAGCGGTGCGGACCGAAGGGAATTTCCCAGACGTGGTTGATGCTGACCACATGGGTATAGTCGTCCGGCGTGGGCCCCCAGTTACAGGCAATGCAAAAAGCGTTCTGGATGTCGCCGTTTCCGCCCCCGTTGATGTTGCCGGAGTCGGCGAGGTAGCTGGCGTAGGTGTAGGCGAAGTCGAGCATCAGGCCGTGGGAGAAGCGCTTCTCCAGGTGGACTTGCAGGGATTCGTACTTCGAGTCGCCCGCGTTGGTGCGGTAGGGAAGATTGATGAGGTTCGGATTGAGCGCGGCGTAAGGGCGGCGCGGGCCCTGCCCGCCTGGCCCGGGAATGGACTGGTTGAGGTTTACCGCATTGACCACCAGTCCCTGGCCGCGGGTGCCTACGTAACTCACGTCGAGCATGAGATCGGACCGGAGCTCGCGCTGCACGCCGAAGCTCCATTGAATGATGCGGGTCTCTTTGAGGTTGTAGTCCCAGGCGTTGAGGTTGCCGGATGAGAGATGGGCTTCGTTGGTGATACTGGGAGGCACCGGCGCCGGCAGACCTTGGCTGACGAGGATTGGCGGCGTGCCGCCGATGTTGGACGTGATGGTTTGGCTGAAGAAGTACGGCGGGTTCTTGTAAAGTTGGGCGCCGCCGGCGTCCATGTCCACGTACGAGATGCCGAAGCCGGAGCGAACGACGGTCTTGCGGTCGGAGTCGAGCGAGTAGGCGAGGCCAACGCGGGGAGCCGGCGTGTTGTAATCCATGTTTCGCAGAGCCCGTCCGTTGCCATCGATGCCGGCAACGTTGAGCATCCCGGTGGCGACGTTCACATTGGCCCAGTGGTTGTGGACATCGTACGGCGGCGCGTCGAGTTCCCAGCGGAGGCCGAGTTCGAGCGTGAGACGGTTGGTGACGCGCCAGGAGTCCTGTACAAACGGAGCCAGCGTCCAGAGGCGCATGCCGAAAGTGCCGTCAAGGATGTTGCGGTTGACCGTGTCCGGGGCGCCGAGCATGAAATCGGCCAGCGCCGTCTGCGCGCCGGCGGTTCCGACTTGGCGGGTGAACTGGCCATTGAAGTCATAGTTGCCGCGCGTGGGGAAAGCGGAAAATCCGTTGAACCGGTCCCTTAGGAAAAGGATGCCGGCCTTGATCGTGTGAGCGCCGCGGATCATGGTGAGGGCGGAGTCGAGCTGGAAGGTGGTTATCTGGCTGTCCTCGGGATAAGTGGAGTTGTCGCCCAACTCTTGATAGCCGGAAATCGTGAAGGCCGGGAGGCCACCGGATTTGTTGTTGATGTTGATACCCGGGATTCCGATCGCGTTTGCTGTATCAAAAGAATTGCCGAGCGGCGTGATGTTGGCGTTCCACCGGACGACGGCGAAGTGGGTTTCGCTCACCGTGGCCGGGCTGATGACTTTCGTATAGCCGAGAGTGGCGGACTGGTTGAACAGCGGCGTGGTGGTGGCGTTCGCGCCGGTACTCAGATACGGTCCGATGGGGATTCCGGCGTTGGCGGGAGAAGGGATCACGCCGGGATTCACTTGATTGCTTTTGTCGAAGCTGTAACGGAAGAAAAGCCGGTCCGAAGCGCCGAGGTTTTGATCCGCGCGCGTGTCGAACTGGTTGGTTTGTTGCGTGAGCGCCGGGTTGAATGTGAAATTGTTGGTCTTGGCCGCCGAGGTAGGCGTTGGGAGCAGCCGGAGTAGTTTGACCGCCGCGGGGTCGAGAAGCGTGGCGGGAATCTGATTGTTGGGGAAGGGCGCGCGGACAGCGGCGCCGGATGAGTTCTTCGAAGTCGAAAACGGGTTGTAGACGGGAACGCTGAGGTAGCCGAAATTTCCCGCCCCGGCCATCTGCTGGACAGCGGCGGTGGGGATTGTGGATGTCAGCGTCTCCGGTTGGCTGAGGCGGATTCCCTGGTAGTCGACGAAAAAGAATGTTTTGTCGTGAATCACAGGTCCGCCGAGAGTGGCGCCGAATTCGTTGCGGTGGAACGGGGGCCGATTGACGCCCTGCACGTTATTAAAAAAGGTGTTGGCGTCAAGTTTGTCGTTGCGCAGAAACTCCCAGGCGCTTCCGTGGATCTGGTTTGTGCCCGATTTGGTCTCGACCTCGGTGACAGCGCCGGCGGCTTCACCATATTCGGCGGTGTAGTCGCTCGACATGACGCGATATTCCTGGATGGCGTCAACCACGGGAACCATGACAAGCGTGTTGAGCCAGAGATTGCGGTTGTAGATGCCGTCTATCAAATAGCTGTTGCCGCCGGCCACCGATCCGTTGACGCTGTAATTGGCGCCGCCGCGCATGGCATAGGGGCTGCCGCCTTCGCCGAGGTTTCCGGCTGAACCGACGTGGGCACCCGGCGTCAGCAGGACAAGGTCGGTGAAGTCCCGGCTGACCAGGGGCAGGGCAAGCATCTGGCGGCTGTCGACGAGATTCGAGACAGTGGCCGTTTGGGTTTGCAGCAGCGGAGCGCTGGCGACGACCGAGACGCTCTGCGTCTGGCTGCCCACCGTGAGTTGGAGATCGACCGAGAGCGTGGTGGCGGCGTTGAGATGGATGCCGGAGCGCTTCAGCGTTTCAAAGCCCGCCTTTTCGGCGGTAATGGCGTACTGGCCGGTCGGGATCGCGGAAGCCACGTAGCGCCCGTCCGAATCGCTCGAGACGGTGCGCGTGAACGCTGTCGCGGTGTTCACGAGGGTGACGCTTGCGGCAGGGATCACGGCGCCCGAGGTGTCAGTCACGAGTCCCACGATGGTTGCGGTGTCCTGGGCGCGGATCGAATGCACAGTGACGCCCGCAAGCAGCACGGGCAGAACGGCGTAGCGGACGGTTCGAAACAGTTTCAGCAAAGTCATGGAGAGTTGTCCCCCGCGGGTCTCGAGTCGGCCGAGGCCCCCTTTGAAACAGGAATGTTTCATTTTGCGGCGGCCCGCGATATGATGCCAGGGGAATTCTCCGCGATTTCCCCGTCGCTCACCAGGGAAAGGAGGCGCCACGTGGACGCACACCAGGAAGTAACAAGCTCGTTACCGGCGCAAGCCGACCGCGATGCCCTTGTGGAAAGGATCCTTCACAGCGGCCCGTTTCACCGCTCGCCGCGGCAGCGGGAGTTGCTGCGGTTCATCGCCTCCGAGCAGGCCGCCGGGCGGGCATGCGGGATCAGTGAACAACACATAGGGCACCACGTGTTCGGGCGCGCCCATGGGTACAACCAGGCGGAAGACAACATTGTCCGCGTGGCGGCCAGACAACTCCGGGTGCGGCTCCAGCACTACTTCGAAGGGGAAGGTTCTGGCGAACGGCTGGTTGTTGAAATTCCCAAGGGAGCGTATCGGCTGGAGTTTCGGTTTCGCGAATGCGTGCCGGGACCGGCCCCAGAGAGAGCAGCCGCGACGACGTCAAGGTGGCGAAGTTGGGCGGAAGCGATGGCCCGGCCGGCGAGCGTTTTCCGTGCGCTGGGACTAGGCCTGGCTTGCCTGCTTGCAGGTTACCTGCTCGGTGGGAGCCGGGAAGCGGGCCATCCGCCGCAGAAGGCCGCCGAGGCAGTCCCGCCACCGGCCGCCATCGAGGAACTGCTCCCAGGCTCGCGCCAGGTGAACGTGGTGGTGGCCGATACGACGCTGATTCTGCTGCAGGCGCTGCGCGGACGGGTTTCGAACGTCGAGGACTACGCGCGGCACTCATATCTTCTAACCCCGGCGAGCGATGAGTCAGAGGGCTCAATTCCGGACCTGATCGGCAAGATGCCGCTGACAAGCCTGGCCGACGTGTCGTTCATCGCAGGCATTCTCCGCGGCGATGGGCTCTTAAGAGACCGCGTGCGGATCCGTCATGCGAGAAACGCAAGCAGCCGCGACTTTCTTACCGACGACGCCGTGATTCTCGGGGGACCGCGAGTTAATCCGTGGGCGGAGCTGTTCGAACCGCAGTTTAACTTCCGGTTCCGGTATAACAACGTCGGGCCGGGATGCTTTCTGAACCAGTCTCCGAAGCAGGGCGAACAGCCTCAGTACGGCGACTGCCGGCTCGACGATTCCGGCGACTATGCCCGCATCGCCTGGGTGCCGAACGGGAGCCGGACGGGACACGTGCTGCTCATCTCAGGCAACAGCGCGCCGGCAACGGAAAGCGCCTCGGACTTCCTGCTGGCGCCGGGAAGCGCTGCGCGGCTCCTAGCGGTGCTCGGCGAAAAGGAATTCGCGCACGTGGAATCGTTTGAACTGCTGTTACACGTCCCGCACCCGGCCGGCGCGCCGCTCGAAGCGAGGCTTATTGCGATGCGGACGCACCGCGTGGCGGCGTTGTAGGCAATACGAACGACGCAGGGCGCCCGGTGAGCTTTTCGACTTCTCGTGAAAGCGGCCCGATGGCTTTGGCGAAGATCTGTTTGTACGCCGGGCAGAAGTAGTCGAGATCGGCGAAGTCCCCGCGGCGGTCGTGGCGGTGCTTGGGGCAGCCGGCGTGGCATATCTGCTGGTACGAGCAGACCTGGCAGTCCGGATGCGCGATCGACTTTTTCGAAGCAAACTCGAAGCGTTTGCGGCGGCGTGCGATCTCCGGCCAGGAGTCGACTTCGATGTTGCCGAGCTTCCAGGACGATTCGACGAAGAAATCGCACGGATACACGTCGCCGTTATACTCGACCACGGCATAGCTGTCGCAGGTTTCCCGCAGCGTGCAGGTGCTCGGCTCCTGTCCGGCGAGCGCCTCGGCGATGTTGTCGAAGAAGCGGATGCGGATCTTGCGGCGGTCGGGCCACCAGAGGTCGAATAGCTCGGTGAGGAAACGGCCGTATTGCCCGGCGGTGATGGTGAACGGGAGCGGGTTGCCGTCGCGGTCGAACTCCGACAGCGGAATGTACTGCACGTACTCGATGCCCAGAGAGCGGAAGAAGCGGTAGACTTCGCCGGCCTTATGAACATTCGCCTGGCTGACGACGCAGAGGACATTGAACTCAACGCCGTGCTTGCGGAGGAGTTCGACGGCGGCGATGACTTTGCGCCAGGATCCGGCGCCCTGGCGGCTGACGCGATAGAGATCGTGCACGGCTTCCGGGCCGTCGACCGAGATGCCGACCAGCCACTGAAATTCCTTGAACAGCGCGCACCAGCGGTCGTCGAGGACGAGACCATTGGTCTGCATCACGTTTGAGACGGACTGGCCGTTGCGGCCGTAGCGCTGTTCAAGTTCAACGAGACGTTCAAAGAACTTGACGCCGGCGAGCGTCGGCTCCCCGCCCTGGAAGGCGAACGTAGTATTCGGATACGAGTAGAACAGATAGCTGTCGACCAGGCGCGCGAGCGTGTAGTCGCTCATCCGGTGCACGGCGACTGACTGGTAGGGGTCGGTGTCCCGGTCGAGATAGAAACAGTACGCGCAGTCGAGGTTGCACGCCGCCGACACCGGCTTTACGAGCAGCGAGCCGATGCGCGGCGCCGCGCCGCGGAAATCAGGGGCGAAGGGGAACGGATAGCTTGTTGCCACTGGCCGAAGTGTATCACCGCGAGCGTGCGAAGCCGTGTGCCGGGAGCGCGCCGCGCTTTGGCTATCGGGTTGCTCCTGTCGCTCTCAAAGGAGAAGTGTCCATGCGTGGAACACGTGTATCGGAATCCGCGCATCTTGGCATATTGCGGGGTGTGTTGTATGGGCTGTTAGTTCTGGCTGCCGCCGGGAACGCTCCGGCGCGGGAGATTACGACATTCGATGTGCCCGGCGGTGTCTGGACGTGGCGGATAAGCATTAGTCCGGCCGGGACAGTCACCGGCAGGTACCTCGAGGATGCCCCTCCTTATCAATGGCATGGCTTTGTGAGAACGGCGCACTGAAGGGAGTCCGGGCGTGCCCGGCTTCCACGAATTGTGGACCGGGGCGCTTGGCCCGTTACTTGCTCACCGGATTCACGGAGGACAAGCGTGCGCGCGAGCAAGGGGTGCATCGATGATGAAAATCCTACTGGCGGTTGACACATCCGCGGCGAGCCGTGCCGTGATTGAGGAGGCTGTGGCTCGGCCGTGGCCGTTGGATTCGCTCTTTCAGGTGATGAGCGTGATTCAGCCGACGCATTTGTGGACAACGCTGGCCGCGGCGCAGGAGTCCGCGCGGCGCGCCGAGGAAGTGGTTCGCAGCGCTGTGGCGCAGCTTGAAGCGAAAGGGCTTCGGGCGGCCGGCATGACGCCCGCGGGCGACCCGAAGACCGTGATTCTCGATCAAGCGAAGGCCTCCGGCGCAGACTTCATCCTGGCTGGGCCGCATGGGGCGTCCGCATTGCGCAGGCTCTTGGTGGAAAATGTCGCGGCGGCCGTCCTGCGTTACGCCGGTTGTTCTGTCGAGGTAGTTCGGCCGCGGAAGCGCCGGGTGGGACGCGAGGGGATGCGCGTGCTGCTGGCGGCCGACGGTTCGGAATTCTCGCGTGAAGCGGCGCGGTCGCTGGCCGGGAGGCCGTGGCCCGCGCACACCGAGTTTCGCATCCTCAGCGCCGTGGAACTCATGCTCCCGACGGCTCGCGCATTTCTGGAGCCGCCGTTTCTCGACACGACATACCTCGAGGCAAACCGGGCGGAAGCCATGCAGCGGGCGCAGAACGCGATCGCTACGGCAGCGGCCGTGCTGCAAGAGGCGGGATGGAACGCGTCGGAATCGGTTTCCGTTTTGCTGGAAACGCCGCAGGTGGCCATCCTCAGGGAGGCCGAAGAGTGGGGCCCCGATCTCATCGCCGTCGGCTCGCACGGCCACCGGGGTTTCGGCCGTTTCCTTCTGGGCAGCACCTCGGAAGCGGTCGCCATGAACGCGGATTGCTCGGTAGACGTGATCCGGAAGCGCGGCTGACAAACCGAAGTAGACCGGGCCGCCGGGAGGCGGGAATGAACGAGATCTTTCGTTTCGGGGACGAGTTGGGTCCAGGCAAGGTCCTGCACACTTATCCGCCAAAGCTTGGGCTGCGGCCGGTGGTGGCCGTGGACAACACCGCGTGCGGGGCTTCGATCGGCGGGGTTCGTTTCGCGCCGGATGTAACCGCGGAGGGGGCGTGCCGTCTTGCGGGCGCGATGACACTGAAGAACGCGACCGCCGGACTTCCCCACGGAGGCGGAAAGGCGGTAATCGCCGGCGATCCAAGGCTTCGGCGCGGTGGGCAAACATGCCGCGAGATTTCTCGCCAGGAAGGGATGCCGCGTTGCCGCCAGTAGCGACACCCGGGGAACCGTGCCGACTGACGGCGGCCTTGATGTCGACGGATTGATCGCGCTCAAAGCGGCGGGAAAATCCGTGACGGAATTTGCCGGTGCCAAGAAAGACGGCCCGGAAGCCATCCTTGGCGTGCCGTGCGACGTCTGGATTCCGGCCGCGCGGCCGGACGTGGTGAACCGCGACAACGCCGCCCTGCTCGAAACGCGCATCATGGCCGAGGGCGCCAACATTCCTTGCACGCCGGAAGCGGAGGCAATGCTGGCACAGCGCGGTGTGCTGGTGTTGCCTGACTTCGTGGTCAACTCGGGAGGAGTGATCTGCGCGGCGATCGAGGAAAAGATCCGCCGGAATACCGCGTCTGTGCTCGAAACCGCGATGCGCTCCCACGCCTCCACCCGGGACGCGGCGGTCGCGATGGCCACGCAGAGAGTTCACAAAGCGGCGCGGGCGCGCCGATGGGGTTAGGAGCGCCGGCTTCCACCCGGATGCAGGAACCAGCCGTCTAAAACGACGTGGCGAACGAACCAGTGTTGACGCAGCAGGACCCGCGCGGCCAGGCTGGACAAGCCCGAAGGAAGGAGCCGGCTGGCTCTCGCGGCCCAGGGCGACGGATGCGCATTGAGGTAATTGGCGTAACCGGCGAGTTTCTCACGGGCATAATTCCGGCGCGCCGCACGGATGGCTTTGGCGGCAGCCAAACCGGAAGCGACGGCGGGGCCGATGCCTTCACCGCTTTGCGGGTGCGCCAGGCCGGCCGAATCGCCGATCAGGAGCAAGCCGTCATCCACTACGGTGCGCGGCGACGTTCCGCGAAGTAAGTAGGCGTGGCCGCGCGGCGCGGGCACGGGGAAAGGAACGCGCCCGGATTCGTTCAGAAAGCGGAGGAAGCCGGCCACATGCGTGGACAGACGGTGCGGATCGACCCGGCCCAGACCGACATTGAGGAAATTCCCTTTCCGAATACACCAGCCGTACCCTTTCATGTCGCGGCAGAAATAGAGTTCCGGCACTTCGCCTTCGACGCGGCAGGCTTCGATCTGCGCCCCGTCCATTTCGAACTCGGTCTCCTGAGCGACGACGGGACATTCATCCGCCCTCTTGCCTCCTACGAAAGCCGCCACCGGACAAAAATGACCGCCGGCGCCCACGACGAGTCGCGCGCGAATGCTTTCATTGGCGAGCCATACGCCGCCGGTGCGCTCGAGACTGGACAGGCCGACTCCAAGCGCCACGCGCACGCGGGTTCGGTCGAGGAGATAGTCGTCGAACTCGCATCGGCGGATGCCGTAACTGACGGGAGCGTCGTAACTGGTTTCGATCGCCGGTCCTCCCAATTGGCCGACGCGGAATCCTGTAATCGGCTGCAACAAGTTATAGCGGGAGTATTGGAGAGGGCTGATGCCAAGCGAAGCGAGGACCCTCGGCGTGATCCATCCTCCGCAGACCTTGTCGCGCGGAAAGGGCCGCTTATCGAGGAGGAGCACGTCGAGGCCTGTGCGTCGCAGTCCCCAGGCACAGGAGGACCCAGCCGGGCCGCCGCCCACAATCAGGACGTCGCAGGCTTCCATGTTGACGCGTCCGCGGGACGGCTTATCGGCGGGTTACTCGCGCACGGGTAGAGCGAAGCGCGCGTCCAGGAGATCTGTTTGCTCTCCGGCCCCCCGAAGGTGATCTGAAACAGTTGCAGCGTATTGGCGCGGAAGGCGGCGATCGAGCCGGCCAGATACAGACGCCACGCTCGCGTGAACCATGGATCGTATTTGGCCGAGACCTGGGCGGCCACGCGCTCAAATCGTTCCAACCAGCACTCCAGCGTTCGCACGTAATGGAGGCGAAGGTTCTCCACATCGAGCACCGCGAAACGATGCGGTTGCAGCACGCTCACCGCTTCACCAAGCGTAGGAACGTAAGCCCCGGGGAAGATCCGCTTGCGGATCCAGCGGCTGAATTCACCTTTGTGACTCCTCCCGATAAAATGCAGCAGGCCGCGTCCCGCGTCGCCAACCGCCCGGTGGATGGTCCGGCCAAAGTCCGCGTAGTGGGCGGCGCCCACGTGTTCGAGCATGCCGACGGAAACAAACGCGTCGTATTTGCCGGTGATCGAGCGATAGTCGTCTTCAATGAATTCAACGCGGTGGCTAAGTCCTCTCGACGCCGCCTGCATCCGCGCCCAGGCGATCTGCTCATGCGAGATATTGAAGGCACGGACCGAAACGCCGTAGCTTTCGGCCATGTGTAGCGCCAGCGCGCCCCACCCGCAGCCTGCCTCGACGACGCGCTCGCCGGGTTGAAGCTGCAACTTGCGGCACACGTAGTCGAGCTTTGCCTTTTGCGCATCCTCAAGTGTATCGTCCGGCGAGGCGAAGTAGGCGCAGGTGTAAACAAGTTGGGGATCGAGCCAAAGCTCGTAGAAATCGTTCCCGAGATCGTAGTGGCGATGGATGTTGTTTCGCGAGCCGTCGAGCGAGTTGTCCTGCAGCCAGTTCAAGCACTTTGACGTAAACCGCTCGTAAAGGCCGCCGCCCGATCTTTCCCACGCCCGGTAAATCGCCGCCAGCACTTCGGCAAGGTCGCCCTCTACTTCAATACGGCCATCCGCGTAAGCTTCCCCGAAGGCCATTTCCGGATCGGCCATCAGCTTGAACAAAGTCGGCAAATCGCTCACAACTACCGTCGCTACCGGGTCGGCACCAGGTGGCGATACCCCGGCGCCGTCTTTCATGGCCAACCGGATAGGGATTGTACCAATACTGTGGAAGAGTTGACGCAACAGCCAGGTTTCAAGCGGGAAAGCCCCGTGCGCCTGGCCGCTGTGCTTGTTGAGCATCACGTCCGGAAAGCTCATGTCCCGACTGGCCTCCACCGGCTAGTGTGCAACTGATAGTCCAGGATAACTCCGCAGGTAAGACTTTGCCGGGTGCTCGTGGAAATAGCGACTGGTATGCGTCTTGCTCGTTACTGGGGTTCAGGAGGCTGATATGGCGACCATGCTCAGGCCGTTGAAGCTGGAAGGAAAACCGTGGACGGAGGGCGCACAGCGGACGGCGGCCTTCGTCGAGAAGCGGCTCAACCAGGCGGGGACGGCACTTTGTGAGGGCATCGAGGCAGGCAGTCCGCCGGCCGTGCCCTGAGGCGCGGGCGGGCGGCGATAGAAGATGGCGCTGGACGGGCCCAGCGGCAAATCAAACGTCACCCGGCCGGTTCGATAGCGATCGCGCTTGTAGCCGGAGTGGCGCTTGGGTTCCTGGCCCCTCATCTGATTAAGCGGTGAACTGACGCAGCGTCAGCCGAGCGTCGTCCGGTGGGTCTGAGGCCAGTCGCGCAACACACAAGGTAGTCAGCGCCCCTGGACTCAGCCTCGAGGCATTTTAACGAAGATTTGTACGCACTTCCAATTTTGGGCGGTCGCGCGCAAACGGTGTGGTGCGGACGGGGAGGGTCGAACTCCCATGGCCGTGAGGCCGCTGGAACCTAAATCCAGTGCGTCTGCCAGTTCCGCCACGTCCGCGGCGCGGTGCGCTTCTCTACGAGGATACCAACGTACAGCGGTTTGGCGCGGCGCCGCGGCGCACGACGGCGCTATGGCGGGTAAGGCGGAAACGGAACGCCAAGGTCGGGCTGCACCGGGTCCGCTCCCGTGGGGTGCGTCTCCCAATCCTGCTTCCGCTTAGGACCGGAGAATGTCAGGGTCACGTCCACGGTCTTGGTGTCTTCGTGGATGTTCGTTGCCGAACTGGTCGGGCCGAGGTTGTCGAACAACCCTTCGTCGCGCACCACCTTGAGGAAATGGTCTGGGTACGCCGCATTGAACGGCTGGCCCGGCGCAAGGCCCCAGATCTTGCGAATGGCGGGTTCGGAGATGACGTCGAGGCCGAGGATGGTCAGTTTTCCGGTGACGTACCGCGGTCCGGGGCTGGCGCGAAGCGTGACCGACACGGTGTGACCCGAATCATCTATCGTGCGTAGCTCCTGCGTTGTCTCATGCAGGTAGCCGCGCCGGCGCAGAATGTCGTCCAGACGCGCCTGAGCCGCCTTCACCTTGTCGAAGTCCGCCACCTCTCCGGGTTTGTATTTCATCAACGGCGGGATGTCCTCGGCTCCGCTGACGCGGAGAGACATCAGCTTGTAAACCGGGCCGGGCTCGACTTTCACGGTGACGGCCAGCCCCTTCACGTTATCGGAAGGCTTGGTGGCGATCGAAGGAAAGGAGACGCGGACGAAGCCTTTTGCCTCGTAAATCGGACGAATGGTCGAATCGAGAATCGCTCGGAAGCGGTGCTCGGTGTAGCCCAGCCCGATGGCGGCGCCGGAGATCGCCGTCTGCAACGCGGCCGGCAGAATGTCGCCGGTGTTGGTGAAGAACACTTCGGCGATGTTGGGACGAGGGGTGGAGGGGCGGAAAAGAATCGTAAGATCCGGAGAATAATCCGCACTGAGCCGCGCCTTCACGTGTTCCTTGAAGTTATAAGGGGCAAGGCACTGTTCGATGAAGCCCGTGTACCGGTCAAGGAAGAGCTGCGTCACGGGGATCTTCGGCCCGAAGAGCGGATCTTTTTGTTGCAGACAGCGGCGGAGATCGCTTTCCGGCGCAGGAAAGTCCTCAAAAGACATCGCATAGAACTGGGCGACTTCCTTCACCTCGAAGGTGGCGAGGAAACCGGGACCATTCGCATCCGAGCCGAAGTGGTACTCAAAACCGGCCTGCTCAAAAGCGCCGGTCGCAAGCAGGCGCTGGCGGGCAGTTTCAAAGCCGGCCGCCGTGACACGTTCGCCCTGCTTGAGGCCGGTGACGGCGAGGATCTGGGCCGCGGTGAATGCATCGTTGCCGCGGACGCCGAGCTTGAGAATGGGGAAGGTGCCGGTTTCGGGGTTCGGCGCCGCTGCCGCGGCCCGCTTCTTCTTTGCCGTCTGTGGCGCCGCGGGCGTGGCCAGGACGGCGGCAAGCGATAACAGGAAAATCACGCGCCGCACGGAGTTCTATTCAACCTCAAAGACCAGAAACATGAGCCGCTCGTCGCGCTCGATCTGCAGCACCACATTGTCGCCACTCGTAAAGTCCTTCAACAGTTGGTTCAGAACGGCCACACTGGTGACCACGCGTGTGTTCACACCATGAATGACGTCTCCGGTCTCAAGGCCCGTTTCGTCCGGGTCGGCGTCGGGCGACAGCGCGGCCACGACGACGCCGCCCTGAAGGCGAAGGTCGGGCAGCAGTTCGGACAGCCGCCGGTCAATGGTGACGCCGAGAACGCCGAGCTTCGGCACGAGGTTGTCCTCGCTGGTGGCGAGGTCGGCGAACCGCTCCGGGTCGTCGGTTCGTTCGATCACGCGGACGGCGAGTTCCAGCGTCTTGTCGCCGCGCAGAACGCGAATGTGGGCGCGGTCGTTGGGTGAGTAGCGGAAAATGGCGAGCTCGAGTTGGCGGAGGTTGGTCACCTTCCCGCCGTCGATGGCGGAGATGATATCGCCGATGCGGATGCCGGCCTCGCTCGCCGGGCTGTCCGGGTCCACGTCGCTTACCACGACGCCCCAATCCTGCGGCAGATCGAGACCGCTTGCCAGCGCCGGCGTGATCGTCTGCGCGTAGATCCCGATCTGGCCCCGGTGCACATGGCCGTTCTTCCGGATCTGACCATAGACGGCCTGTACGAGGTTGCTGGGAATCGCGAAACCGATCCCTTCGCTTCCGCCGGACTGCGACAGAATCAGGGTGTTCACCCCGATGAGATGCCCTGCGTCGTCCACCAGCGGACCTCCGCTGTTGCCGGGGTTGATGGGCGCGTCGGTTTGGATGTAGACCGTCGTGTCGTCGGGGCGGATCTGGCGCGCCACCGAACTGATGATCCCCAGCGTCACCGATCCTTCCAGGCCAAACGGATTGCCGAAGGCCAGCACGACCTGCCCTTGCCGCAAGTCGTCGGAGTTGCCGAATTCGAGCGGCTGCAACCCGCTGCGCTCCACTTTGAGCACGGCGATGTCGGTTTCGTGATCGATGCCGACGAGTTTGGCGTCGATCTTAGTCTGCGGAACGGGCACGCCGCTTCCCGAAGCCGGGGCCGGAAGCCTCACCTGAATGCGGCGCGCGCCCTGAACCACGTGAGCGTTCGTAACAAGGTAACCGTCCGAGGAGAGAACGATTCCGCTCCCGCTGCTATGTTGCTTGGAGACGACCGGATCGCTCGAGTCGCTGTCAGGGGACACTTCTACCGGGGCGTAGCCGATCGAGAAAACCTGCACCACCGATTGGCGGACGCGGCCGGAAAGCGCTTCGAGCGAGTTACTGAAATCGCGGAGCGACGGCAACCGCGCCGGAACCTGTTCCTGGGCCGCGAGCCTGGATCCGGGAAGCCTTCCGAGAAGAGTTACCAACCCTAGCCACAGATAAAACCGCGAACGAGACATCCGTGAGCTTATTGTCGCGCGAAATCCTCCCCGGCGCGGTGGGCCATAGCGTACACCGGCGCCGGCGGCCGGAGAAGACGGGGCGCGGGATCGCCGCACCCACACTCAGAATTTGCCGGGAAGCAGCCGCTGAGGCTCACGCCGGCTCGCAGGACATGGAGGCCGTCATGGGCGTCGCACTCGTAGGCGAGCAGACGATTCGAGGCGTCAAGCACCTGCTCGAACACCGGGAGACCGAATGCGTCCCACAGCAGGTCCCGCTCCTCAACCGTAGTCAGTCCCGTGTCCACCCGGCTCAGGATTACGAGCGAGTGCGTAGGACGCTCCCATTCGGAATCCCAGCGCCGCGCCAGCCGGATCAGATCGGCGGCCGGAGCGGCGATCACAGCGGGCCTGCCGCGGGCAGCGGACTCGTCCCAACCCTGTCCAAACACTTTCACGCGCCTCGTCTCGGCGAAGCCCGGCTCAAGAACAACCGTCCGCGGGACCGGTTGCACCGGCGATACGTACTCAGCCAGCCGGGAGGTCGGCCGGGAGGCTGGTTTCCACCTCATCAAGATCTGCATATCCGGGTGACTTAATGGCCTGATGTGCCTACCTGATTGGTGAAGCGAATCCGCCGATGCTCTCGCCCGGCATCGTAACCCATGCCACCGACGGGGGGTAGCTTTCGGGGATACGTCAGCGCACCGGGAAAAGGGTGTCGAAGTTGCCGGAGAAGATGCGGGCCGCGTCTTCCGCGTTGACGCCGATTTCGTACAGCGCTCGCGACTGGATTTCAAAGATCGAGGCATGCCAGCCGCGGGGGAAAAAGGACGAGTCCGTACCAAAGAGGAGGCGTCGAGGACCGGCGACTTCGAGGGCGCGGCGGAAGACTTCGCGCAGGTCACAGTGCGAACCTCCATATCGCATCCATCGATTGCTGCTGGAGGTGTCGAGATACACGTTGAGATCGGA
>JAJYCN010000330.1 GCA_021778335.1 Acidobacteriota bacterium
GATGGCGGCGAGTTTATCGCAGCAGACTCCGAGCGCGGGGTTCGCCGTGATGCCGGAGAAGGCGTCCGAGCCGCCGCAGTTGAGGCCGAGGACGATTTTCGATGCCGGGCAGGGCGTGCGTTGCTCAGCGGCAGCGCGGTCGATCATTTTGCCGATCGAGGCTCGCGCGGCCTCGACTGTCGCCATCGTTCCGCCGCTCGACTGCAAGGTCAGGCCGACCAGACGCTCGCTCGCGGCGGCGTGATCGCCCAAATAATGGCTGATCTGGTTCACTTCGCAGCCGAGACCGAGGATCACTGCCGCGCTGACGTTGGGATGATGCAGCACGCCGGCGAGGGTGCGCTGCAACTGGTCGAGATCGGGGCCGGCCGACATGCCGCAGCCTTCGCCATGCGGGAAGGCGACGACGCCGTCCACGTTCTCGGGCAGAGACACGCCGGCGTAGCTTGCCGCGATCAATTCCGCCGCGTGGGCCGCGCAGTTACTGGCGGCGACGACGGCGATGTAGTTCCGCGTGCCGGCGCGTCCGTCTTCGCGAAGATGGCCTTCGAAAGTGGGGATCTCATTCGGCGGCACAGGCAGCGGGATTTCGCTTTGAGGATACTCGTAGTTCTCGCGCCCTCCGGTGAAGCGCACGTTGTGGGTGTGGACCCAATCACCGGGTTCGATGGCCGCGCGCGCGACGCCGATGGGCTGGCCGTAGCGGATGATTTCCGCGCCTTCGGCGATTGGCGCGATGGCGACCTTGTGTCCGGCGGGAATCGACCGGCGGGTGACGACACGGCGTTCGCCGCAGACGACGTGCTGGGATTCGGGGAGGGTAAGGCGGGCGACCGCCACGTTGTCGGAAGGATGAATCCGGATCGCCGCGTTCTCGGGCGTGGGCGGGCTGAGGATATCGACGAGCGGCATCAGACCTCACAGTATCAGAAGCGGCACCGGGTTTCTCCCTGGCGCTCCACGGCGAACACCACGCACAACGCAGCGGGGCGCGGGCTTTGGCTGGCACGATGGAGCGCGCTCCGCGCTGTGCGCTCCACATCGTGTATTATGCAAGGTCATGACGCGCAGAACGATTCTGACCGCCGCGGGTGGGGCTACGCTTGCCGCCGCCGCTCTTGCACAGACCACGGAACCGAAGAAAGGACGGCTGAAGCAATCGGCGGCGCGGTGGTGCTACCGGCAGATGAGCCTGGACGACCTTTGCTCGAACGCGGCGAAGATCGGTCTGGCGGGGATCGACCTGGTGGGGCACGAAGACTGGCCGACGGTTCAGAAGTACGGCTTGACGCCGGCGATGACGCCGGGGGCGGGCACGATTCCGGACTGCTGGAACCGCACGGAGAATCACGACCGGCTGGTGAAGGAGATGCAGGAAAACATCGACCGCGCGGCGGCGGCCAAGGTTCCGAACGTGATTACGTTTTCGGGCAACCGGCGGGGGATGGCGGACGATGTGGGGTTGGAAAACTGCGTGACGGGCCTGAACCGCGTGAAAAAGTACGCCGAGGACAAAGGCGTGACGATCTGCGTGGAGCTGCTGAACAGCAAGGTCAACCACAAGGACTACATGTGCGACCACACGGCGTGGGGCGTTGAGTTGGTCAAGCGCGTGGACTCGCCGAAGGTGCGGCTGCTCTACGACATCTATCACATGCAGATCATGGAAGGCGACATCATCAGCACGATCCGCCAGAACATTCAGTACATCGCGCACTTCCACACGGGCGGTGTGCCGGGGCGGCACGAACTCGACGACACGCAGGAACTGTTGTGGCATGCCATTGCGAACGCGATTGCGGATCTGAACTTCCAGGGTTTCATCGCTCACGAGTTCATCCCGATCCACGATCCGATGACCTCGCTGCGCCAGGCCTACGAGGAGTGCGTCGTTTAGCGGCCGGCGAGCATCCAAGTCAGTTCACGATGCAACGCAAACAACTCGGAAACAGCGATATGCGGATCACTCCGCTCGGGGTGGGCGCCTGGGCGATGGGTGGGGGCGGATGGAAGTTTGCCTGGGGTCCGCAGGACGATAGCGATTCCATCGCGGCGATTCGGGCCGCGCTCGATGCGGGGATTAACTGGATCGACACCGCGGCGATTTATGGCCTGGGCCACTCGGAAGAAGTTGTGGCCGAGGCCATCGAAGGCGTGGCGCCGAAGCCGTATATCTTCACCAAGTGCGAGCGGATCTGGAACGAGGCCGGGGACATTCTGCCGTGCCTGAAGCGGGATTCGATCCGGCGCGAGGCGGAGGCGAGCCTGCGGCGGCTGAAGGTGGACGTGATCGACCTTTATCAGATGCACTGGCCGGAGCCGGAGGCCGACATCGAAGAGGGCTGGACGGCGATGGCGGAGTTGCAGGCCGAGGGCAAGGTGCGCTGGATCGGCGTATCGAACTTCAACGTGGCGCAGATGGAGCGCGCGGCGCGGATCGCTCCGATCACCTCGCTGCAACCGCCGTACTCGATGCTTGCGCCGGACATTGAGACGTCGATTCTGCCGTATACGGGGAAGAACAACATCGGGGTGACCGTCTATTCGCCGATGAAGTCGGGGCTGCTTACGGGCGCGATGACGCGGGAGCGGATCGCGGCGATGCCGGCGGACGATTTCCGGCAACGGACGGCGCATTTCCGCGAGCCCTTGTTGACGCGGAACCTCGCCCTGGTGGAACTGCTGCGCGGGATCGGAGCGCGTCATGGGCGGACGCCCGGCGAGGTGGCGATTGCGTGGACCTTGCGGCGGGAGGAAGTGACCGCGGCGATCACCGGTTTGCGGGCGGCCAAGCAACTCGACGGCGTCATCGGAGCGGCGGAGTTCCGTCTTTCGGCGGGCGAGATCGATGAGATAGGCCGGTTTCTCGCGCAACCGGTCTGAACGGCGCCTCAGGTGGGATAATCAGGGGATTGCACCCGACTAGCGTTAAGTATGGGCTTGGCTCCGGAAGCGGGTTCCGGCGGTGGAGTTCGTAGCCATGCCGAGCCAGCCGAACAATCCTGCGACTATCACCCTCCCGCCGGACGACGGGAATTCGCGGCCGTCCGGCAGCGAGGAGTTGTCCGGCCGGACGATTCTCCACTACCGGATCGGCCACATACTGGGCAGCGGCGGCATGGGCGTGGTGTACCAGGCGGAAGACCTGAAACTGCGGCGCACGGTTGCGTTGAAATTCCTGTCGGATCGACTGGCGTCTTCGGCGAGGCATCGCGCCTTGTTCCTTCGCGAGGCCGTGATCGCCTCGTCGCTGAACCATCCCAACATCGCCACGATTCACGCGGTGGAGGAGGAAGCGGGTCTTCAGTTTCTGGCGATGGAGTATTTGCCCGGCGCCACGCTGCGCGCCCGGCTGGCGGAGGAACTTAAGGAGAAGGCGTTTCCTCCCCGCGCCTGGGCGCATGAGTGGGGGGTACAGATCGCGCGCGGCCTTGCGCACGCGCACGAGCACGGCGTGACGCATCGCGACGTGAAGCCATCGAACGTGATGTTGTCCGGCGAAGGGGTTCCCAAGCTCACCGACTTCGGCCTGGCAAAGGTGTCCGACGACTCGGCGCCCAGCGGCGACGTCAGCGCCAGTGGATTCGGCCGGCTCATCGGCACCGTGCCGTACATGTCTCCGGAGCAGGCGTTGGGCATGGAAATCGACGCGCGGTCGGATCTGTACTCGCTCGGCGTCATGCTGTTCGAGTTGGCTACCGGCCAGCTTCCGTATGATACCGGCGGCGCGCCGGTGAAGATCTGGGACGTGGTGCAGGCGCCGATCCGGCATGCGCGCGAAGTCCAGCACGACGCGCCGGAATTTCTCGACCGGTTGCTGGAACGGCTGCTGGTGCGCGACCGGGCCGAGCGAAAGATCACGGCGCGCGAAGTAGTGGAGGTCCTCGAGCTTGCCGAACGCGGCGTCTCCGTGCCAATACCCGCGGCGACGCATCCGGAAGAGCCCGCGATCGCGGTGCTTCCGTTCGCCGACCTGAGCGCGGAAAAAGATCAGGCGTATTTCTGCGACGGACTCACCGACGAGATTATTCACCTGTTGAGCCAGATTCGCGGCTTGCGCGTGATCGCGCGGACTTCGGCGTTCGCAGTGCGCGCGAGCACGGCGGATGCGGGGGAGATCGGGAGGAAGCTTGGCGTGCGCTCGATTCTCGAGGGCAGCCTTCGCAAGGCGGGCGACGACATCCGCCTGACGGCGCAGTTGATCGACGCGGCTAGCGGAAGCCCTTTGTGGTCGCGGCGGTTCGACCGGCGGCTCGTCGACATCTTCGCCATCCAGGAAGAACTGGCGAATGCGATTGTCGAGACGCTCACCAAGGACCTGCTCAGTCCCGCTCCGGTGCAGGTAACCAAGACGCCGAGCCTGTGGACGTACAGCCATTTTCTCGCCGGCCTGCGCGAGTTCAACAAGCAGAATCCGCATTCGTTCCGGAAAGCGATTGAGAATCTGGAGACTGCGCTTGCGACGGACCCAGATTACGCTCCGGGGTGGGCGTTACTGAGCGAGGTTTACTCCGCGCTGATCTGGTACGGTGTCGAGCCGGCGATATCCGCGGCGCCAAGGGCACGGGACTGCGCGCGGCGCGCTCTCGAGCTCGACGACCGGCTCGACAACGCGTACGGCACGCTTGCTCTTCTGAAGGCGCGCTACGAGTGGGACTGGCGCGGGGCGGAGCGCGAGTTCCTTGCGGCGCTGCGGCTGAACCCCGGATCCGCGAAGCTGCACTTTCATTACGCGATGGACTTCCTCACCCCGATGGGGCGGCTGGAGGAAGCGGTGGGTGAGATCCACACGGCGCAGAAACGGGATCCTCTGTCGCCGATGCTGCAAACCGCGGTGGGAGGCTGCTACCACCGGCTGCGCCGCTATGAACTGGCGGTGCAGCAACTTCGTTGGACCGTGTCGATGGAGCCCGGTTTCTATCATGCGCACCTGAGCCTGGCGCGGTCGCTCGAGCAGATGGGACGGTTCGAGGTGGCGCGGCAGGAGTTCGAAGTAGCGCGGACGCTTTCGGACGGCGATGCTCTGACGCGGGGCGAACTGGGCCATTGTCTGGCGTGCATGGGTGAGCGGGAAGCGGCGATGAGGCTGTTGGAGGAACTGGTGGAAGAGTCGCGGCGGCGGCACGTGACGCCGTTAGCGCGGGCGTTAATTCACCTGGGCCTGGGACAGAGTTCCGAAGCGCTGGAAGTCATCGAAGAGGCGGTGAAAGCGCGCTCCGGGCTGGCGGTGTGGCTCGGCGTGGATCCACGAGTGGATGCTCTCCGCAAAGATCCGCGTTTCATCGGCATACTGACGGGTATGGGGCTGCTCGACAGAGTTACGGCATCGGGGGCGTAGGGAGATGGCCGGCATCGCGGACTGGCTGACACGGATTGGACTGGGCCAGTACGCCTCCTTGTTTGAAGCCAACGCGATCGACGAGGAGGTCCTGCCGCTTCTCGAAGAAGGGGACCTGGAGAAGCTAGGCATCCCGCTGGGGCACCGGAAGAAGATGCTGCGGGCGATCGCGTCGCCGAAGCCGGCGGCGGCGGGGCCCAAGGGCGAGCGGCGCCAGGTGACGGTGTTCTTCCTCGACCTGGTCGGCTCGACGGAGATCTCGCAGAAGCTGGACCCGGAAGATCTGCGGGACCTGGTGCGGCGGTATCGTGACGCGGTGGCCGAGCGGATTCTTCATTACGAAGGATTCATCGCGAGCTACATGGGCGACGGCGTGATGGCCTATTTCGGCTGGCCGCGAGCTCACGAGGACGACGCGCAGCGGGCGGTCTGGGCGGGACTCGGAGTGATTGCGGCGCTCGAGACCGTGGCGGCGCCGGAGGGGATTCAGTTACGGGGCCGAGTGGGCATTGCCACCGGGCAAGTGGTGATTGGGGACTTAGTCGGAGATAACTCGACCGAGACGGACGCGGTGGTCGGCCAGACGCCGAACCTGGCGGCGCGCGTGCAGGGAGCGGCGAGCCCGGGCGAGGTGGTGATCGAGGACGCGACGCGGCAACTGGTGCAGGGGTCGTTCGAGTTGAATGACATGGGCGCGGTTCCGTTGAAGGGTTTCGCGGAGCCGATACGCGTATGGCGCGCGCGGGCGCCGCGGCCC
>JAJYCN010000031.1 GCA_021778335.1 Acidobacteriota bacterium
CGAATCCGCGGGTCGAGTCGGATTACGCGAAAGTAGCCGTAGAGCGCGGGCCGCTGATTTATTGCCTCGAGGCGCCGGACCAAAGCGCAGCCGTTGGGGACCTGGAATTTGCGGGGCTTTCCGAGCCATTTGAGAAGCTGGACCGGCCGGATCTGCTTGAGGGCGTTGTGATGCTGGAGCACAAGGGCTCTGCGTACGAGCCCGCGCTCGCCGAGACGCCGTTGTATCTGCCGTGGGCGGATGCGGAGCGGCGGACGGCGCGGCCGGTGGAGCTGAAATTCATTCCCTATTACGCGTGGGCCAACCGTGGGACGAACGCGATGGAGGTTTGGGTGCCGCTTCAGTTAGCACCCGATTTGAGAAGATAGCGAAGACATGAAACGTCTTCTTTGTCTTCTGCTGGTTTGCTGTGGAACGATGGCGGCCGCGAACGCGGCGGATACCGTGCTGTTGTGGCCGAACGGCGCGCCGGGGGCGCTCGGAAATGACGACTCCGACAAGCCCTCGCTGACGATTTATCTCCCTCCGAAGGACAAAGCGCTGTCGACCGGCGTGGTGATCTGTCCGGGCGGCGGGTATGCGGGCCTGGCGACGGAGAAGGAAGGCACGATGATCGCGCAGTGGTTTAATTCAATCGGCGTGGCGGCGTTCGTGCTGAAGTACCGGCTGGGGCCGCGGTATCACCATCCGATCGAGTTAGGCGACGCGCAGCGGGCCATCCGCTATGTGCGGGCGCATGCGGCCGAGTATGGGATATCGCCAGACCGCATCGGCATCATGGGTTTTTCGGCGGGAGGGCATTTGGCCTCGACCGCGGAGACGCATTTCGACAATGGCGATGCGAGCGCCGCGGATCCGCTGGACCGGGTTTCAGACAAGCCGGATTTCGCAATTCTCTGTTATCCCGTGGTCGCGATGATTGGGCCGTACGTGCACCAGGGCTCGCGGCGGATGCTGCTCGGCGACGAGCCGGATCCGAAGCTGGAGCAGTTGCTTTCCAACGAGCAGCAGGTGACGCCGGACACGCCGCCGACGTTCTTGTTCCACACGAACGCGGATACGACGGTGCCGGTGGAGAACAGCGTGCAGTTCTACCTGGCTCTCAAGAAGAACAACGTGCCGGCCGAGATGCACATTTTCGAGGATGGTCCGCACGGGGTGGGTTTGGCGCCGACGTATGCGGCGCTATCCATCTGGCCGACGCTGCTGGGAAACTGGCTCCGCGCGCGAGGCCTGCTGGACCAGGTGGCGCACTGAGCGCACAGGTGCCGTGAGCGGCGCAAGCCGCGCGGCGCCGTTGTGCGCGGTCCTGACGTGAAAGCCTCAGGCGAGGCGGGCGATGCGGGCGAGGCCTTCGTCGAAAATCTCCGGCTTGACGAGGCCGCTCACAACTAAGTAGGCTTCGCGCTCGAAATCGAAAAAATAGCCAGGCTGGACAAGCACACCGTGGTTGAGCAGTTCGAGGGTCCACTCCTCTTCGCTGCGGATGCGCGGCGCTTCGATGACGGAGTACCAGCCGCCTTCGCAGTGGAGGACCCGGAAGGGCGAGTCGCCGGAAAAAAGCTGGCGCGCGGCGCGGGCGTTGCGAGTCGTGCGCTCCGCAATGGACGCGCGGATCTTGATGCCAAGGCGGAGGAGATCCGGCGCGGCGCATTGCACCGGAGCGGAGGCGGAGAGATACGCGTCGGCGATCCATTCGAGGCGATCGAAGGCAGGCTCGCGCCGAGCGGCCGGGCCTTGCACGGCGATCCAGCCGAGTTTCATCTGCGGGAGGCCGGCCACTTTCGAGAGACCACTTAAGACAAAAGTGAGCGATTCGCGGGACCCGGCGGCGGTTTCGGCGCGTTCGGGATCGGGGAAGAAAGCGTAGTCGGAGAAAACTTCGTCGGAAATCAGAGCGAGCGAATGAGCGGCGCAAAGGCGATCGAGCGACGCGAGTTCTTCGCGTTTGAGGAAAGAGCCGGTCGGGTTGTTGGGGTTGACGAGGGCGATAGCTCGGGTGCGGGGCGTGACGGCGGACGCGAGAGCTTCGAGCTCGATGCGCCAGGCGCCGTCGTAGCGCAGCGGATACTGCGTGACGCGGACGCCTTCGAGCGCGGCAAGGTGTTCGAAAAGTGGATAGGAGGGGCGCGGGGTGAGGATTTCGTCGCCGGGGTCGCATAGAAGTTTGAACAGCAGCGCGTAGCCTTCGCTCGTGCTGGCGGTGAGCAGGAGATTGGAGGGTGCGATGGGGATGGCGCGGGCGGCGTAGTATTCGGCGACTGCTTCGCGGGCGGCAAGGAGGCCGGCGGGTTGAGGATCGTAGGTGAGGGACTCCGCGTTCGAGAGCGCAGCGAGGATCTCCTCGGCGGGGTACGCCAGGCCGGCGCGGGTGGGGTTCGATTCGGTGAGATCGAGAACTTCGAGGCCGGCGGCGCGGCGCGCGGCGAGGAGGCGGGTGAGGGGGTTGGGGCGAAGGTCGTTGGGTACGCGTGAGGAAAACACTAGTCGCTGGAATCGCGGTGCGCGGCGGACGGAGTGAAGGCGGGCACGCAGACGGCGATGTATTCGGCGCCCCCGGGCGTGGGCGTGCTGTAGCGGACCCACTCGCCTTTGTGGGCGACGATTGCCTGGCCGGCTTCGACGTCGGTCACGCCGTCCGCGTGCTCGACGCGGAGACAGCCCTTCAGCACGAGTGTGAATTCATCGAACTCCGGCGTCTGGCCGGGTTCGGACCAGCCTTCGGGGCTGTGCATGTGCGCAACGCTGGCGGCGGTGGTGCCGCTGTTGATGACGCCGACGTATTCTTCGATGAGTTTGCCGTTGCCCGCCGGGATGAAGGCGGGGTCGCGGATGAGGTCTGGCATGGGGCTAGTATTCGCGTTCGGTGATGAGATCGGTTACGCCGTAGAGCGCGCGCTGGTACGGAGACTCCGGGAAAGACGCCATGATCGAGCGGGCTTTTTCAGTGAAGGCGCGCGCTTTGCGGCGGGCGCGCTCGAAGCCGTCGTACCGGGAGACGAGAGCCGAAATGCGCTCGAAGGGGACGCTGGTATAGTTGCCGTCGCCAAGCACCTGCTCGACGAGTTTGCGTTCGGCGGGCGTCGCCTGTTCGAGAGCGTAGATGAGCGGGAGGGTCACTTTGCCTTCGCGCAGGTCGTTGCCGACGGGCTTGCCGAGGACTTTTTCGCGGGCGGTGAAATCGAGCACGTCGTCGACGAGTTGGAAGGCCATGCCCAGGTTCCAGCCGAAGTCGCCGAGGCGGGCTTCGGTGGCTTCGTCGGCGCCGGCCATGAGGGCGCCAAGGCGCGCGCAGGCGGAGATGAGGCTTGCGGTTTTCCGGTCGACCAGTTCCATCGAGTCGGCTTCGGTAATGTCGATGCGGCCGATGCGCTCCAGTTGCAGCAGTTCGCCTTCCACCATCATCTGCGTGAGGCTGATGAGCAGGTCGAGGACGGGGAAGCTGCGCTCGCGGAGGGCGATCTGGAAGGCCTGCATGTAGAGCCAGTCGCCGGCCAGGACGCACGTGTGGTTGCCCCAGATGGTGTTGCTGGAGGGGCGGCCGCGGCGCGTGCGGGCGGCGTCGATGACGTCGTCGTGCACCAGCGTGGCGGCGTGAATCATTTCTACCACGGCGGCCATGCGGATGGCGCTGTCGTTGGGTTCGCCGAGCAGGCGCCCGGAGAGCAGGACGAGGATGGGGCGAAGACGCTTACCGCCGCCGGCCTGCAAATAACTGTTGATGGCCGTCACGGCCTCGACACTCGCTACGGATTCAAGGCTGATAGCCTGCTCGACGCGTTCGAGGTCGGCCCGGACGAGGTCCAGGATTTCGCGTGCTGTCAGCGATTGCCCGAGTCTGCTAAATGCCATCGAATCGTTCCAGTCTAACAGTCCAGCGTTGTGGACGGCAGCGCCACCTGGGCGAGGCGGCGGAAGTTGGCGGTGGTGGCGGCAACGAGTTCGGCCACTTCGATGCCGCGAACGCGCGCAAGTTCAGCGGCGGTGAAGGCGACGAACGCGGGTTCATTGCGCTTGCCGCGCTTGGGCACGGGCGCCAGATACGGCGCGTCGGTTTCAAGCAGAATGCGATCGAGCGGGGCGAGGCGGGCGGCTTCGCGGACGGGGTCGGATTTCGGATACGTGACGACGCCGCCGAAGGCAAGCGAGAAACCGAGTTTCACGGCGCGTTCTGCTTCCGCGGGGCCTCCAGTGAAACAGTGGAGAATGCCGGGAAGACCGTGCGGGGTCCAGTGTTGTTCGAGGATCGAGAAAGTGTCGTCCCACGCCTCGCGCGTGTGGATGATGACGGGCTTCCCCGCCCCGGCCGCAAGCGCCAACTGGTCAACGAAGACGGCCCGCTGGGTATCGCGTGGCGCGAAGTCGTAGTGGTAGTCGAGGCCGATTTCTCCGATTCCCACGACTTTTGGATGCCCGGCGAGCGATTCGAGGTTTTTATAAGTCTCGGCGCCGGCCCTGGCGGCATCGTGCGGATGGACACCGACGGTGGCGAGGAAGCGGGGATGGCGGTCCGCAAGGCGGATGCCGGCCTCGAGGTCGGGCGGTCCGTCGCCGGTTCCGATGGCCACCATCCAGGTCACGCCGGCTTCGTGCGCGCGGTCGATCGTGCGCTCCCGGTCGTTGTCGAACTGAGGGTTGTCGAGATGGCAGTGGGAGTCGATCACTTCAGGCGTGCTCCCACGGGCACGTCTTCGAGGAAGCCGGCAAGGACGGGCGAGCCGCCTTCAAGCGACGCGGCCACGATCATGCCCTGGCTGGTGATGCCTTTCAGTTTGCGCGGCGCGAGGTTGGCGACGATGACGACCTTGCGGCCCACCATCTGCTCGGGCTTGTAAGCGAGAGCGATGCCGGCGACGATGGTGCGGGGCTCGGGTTCGCCGATGTCGACTTTGAGGTGCAGAAGTTTGTCGGAGCCTTTCACGGCCTCGGCCGACAGGACCTGGCCGACGCACAGGTCGACCTTGGCGAAATCGTCGATCGCGATGGCGGGCGAAGCGGGAGCGCCCGGCGGCCCGGCTTCGGGCTTCTTGCCCAGCAGGGCGTTCTGGCGGTCCTTTTCGAGGATCTCGAGTTCCTGCATGCGCGGGATGGCGGTTTTGGCTTCGATGCGCGGAAAGACGGCTTCGGGCTTTTGCGTTTGCTGGCCCGCGGCGAGGAGGCCCCAGCGGAGATCGGGCGCGCGGAGCGCGGCGAGCGCCGTGGTCATGCCGAGCTGCGCCCATATCTTTTCCATGGACGCCGGCATCACGGGGTAGAGCCAGCCGCAGACCAGGCGCAGAGCTTCGGCCGCGGTGTAGAGCGTTTCGTTGAGCTTCTCGCCGGCTTCGGGCGAGGTCTGGCGCTCGCGGGCGAGTTTCCAGGGGGCGCGCTCGACGATGAAGCGGTCGATGCTGGAGACGAATGCGAGAACAGCTTCGATGCCGCGGGTGAAATCGAAATCGAGGAAGCGGGACGCGACTTCGTTTGCCGTAGCCGCGGCGCCTTCGGCAATGTGCGGGGCGCCGGACGAAGCAGGCACGAGGCCGCCGCAGTACTGCTGGATCATGGTGAGCGTGCGGCTGGCAAGGTTGCCGATGCCGTTGGCCAGGTCCGCGTTGTAGCGCTCGATGAGAGCGTCGTAGCTGAAGTTGCCGTCCTGGCCGAACGGGATCTCGCGCCAGAGGAAGTAGCGCAGCGGATCGGGTCCGCCCATGACTTCAGTGATCGGGCCGGGGCGCACGATGTTGCCGCGGCTCTTGCTCATCTTGCTTTCCTGGAACAGAATCCAGCCGTGGGCGAACACCTGTTTCGGAAGCGGCAGGCCGCCGGCCATGAGGAACGCGGGCCAGTAGATGGCGTGAAAACGGAGGATGTCCTTGCCGATCAAGTGCAGGTCGGCGGGCCAGATGCCTTCGCGGTCCTTAACGGCGCTCATGTAGGAGATGAGGGCGTCGAACCATACATAGAAGACGTGCTTGCCTTCGACCGGGACGGGGATGCCCCAGTTGATCGTTGTGCGGGTGATGGACAGGTCGTTGAGACCCTGCTTGACGAAGGCGATCAACTCATTGCGGCGCGTTTCGGGCTGGATGAAGTTTGGTTCGCGCTCGTAGAGTTCGAGAAGTTTGTCGCCGAAGGCCGAAAGTTTGAAGAAGTAATTCTCTTCCGTGACGGTTTCGGTGGGGCGGCCGCAGTCCGGGCAGGGGTCGCCGGGCTTGGCGTCGTTGACGTAGAGTTCGTCGTGGAAGCAGTATTGGCCCGTGTAGGAGCCTTTGTAGATGTAGCCGTTCTTCTGGCAGCGCTCGAATAGGTCTCGGACGGTTTCGAAGTGCTTGGGGTCGGACGTACGGATGAAGTGGTCCACCGAGATGCCGAGCGCCTGCCACTGCCGGACGAACTCGTTGGCGATGGCGGTCGCGTATTCCTCGGGCGATTTTCCAATGGCCTTGGCGGCGCGCTCGACGTTCTGGCCATGCTCGTCGGAGCCGGTGGTGAGGACAACGGGATCGCGGCCCTGCTGAACCCGGAAGCGCTTGATGAGGTCGGCGGTGAAGGTGCAATAGGCCGTGCCGATGTGCGGCGCCGCGTTGACGTAGTAAATCGGTGTGGTGAGGTAATACTTGCTCATGTAAGTATTCAGTGAGTGGCGGCGAGGGAAGAATAGGCCCGCGCCGCTTCAGCCAGGACTTTTTTCAAAGCCACGCGGTGCTCGCGGGCGAGCTTCAGGCAGTCGTCGTATTCGGGCGCGAAATCGCCGGATTCGCTCACCTTGACGCGGACGCGGCCGTAGGGCGTGTCGACTTCCTGGATGTGCCGGGCCTGGACGCGGCGCTCGGCTTCATACATGCGCAGGCCGAGAGTGGACGTTTCGCTGAACATGAGGGCCGCAAGCGTCTCGCGCTCCTCGGGGCGCGCGATGACGCGGAGAAGCGTGCCCGGGCGGTTCTTTTTCATCAGCAGCGGCGTGAGCGTGACATCGAGCGCGCCGGCTTCGAGCAGCCGCTCTTGGGCGTAGCCCAGGACCTGCGGGCTGGAGTCGTCGATGTTGGCCTCCATCACGACCACGCGGGAGGCTTCGGTGGCGCCGGTGGACTCGCCGAGAATGGCGCGGAGGACGTTGGCGTGAGTCGGGAAATCCTTGTCGCCGGCGCCGTAGCCCAGCGATTGGATGCGCATAGAGGGCATGGGGCCGAAACCTTCGCTCAACGCGGCCAGCAGCGCCGCGCCCGTGGGAGTGGTGAGTTCCATTTCAGGGCCGCGGGCGTAGACCGGCTTGCCTTTGAGTAAGTCCGCGGTGGCGGGCGCCGGCACAGGGAGAACGCCGTGTTCTGTCGAAACTGTGCCGCTGCCGGTGTTGACGGCGGAGGAGTAGACGGCGTCAACGCTGAGCAGTTCGAGGGCGAGGCACGCGCCGGCGATGTCGCAGATCGAATCCACCGCGCCCACTTCGTGGAAATGAACCTTTTCGATGGGCACGCCGTGCACGCGGGCTTCCGATTCGCCAAGCCGCTGGAAGACCTGGGCCGCGCGGAGTTTGGCGCGGTCGGGAAGCGAGGACGCCTCGATCATGCGCAGGATCTGCGCCAGATGGCGGTGAGACTTGGTTTCGCCGCCGCGAACGTAGAACTTCGAGGCGGTGATCCCGCGGCGGGCGGTTTTTTCAACCGAGATCTGCGCGCCGGTGGCGAAACTCGCGAGGCCTTCGACAAGCGAGGCGGCATCGGCGCCGGCATCCACGAGGGCGCCGACGGTCATGTCTCCGCTGATGCCGGAGAAGGCATCGAAATAACAAATGCGCATGGCAGGGATAACTTTCATTATCGCCCGTCAGCGCTCGAGCAGGGCGTGGCGGGCTTCAAGGACGAGTTCGCGGGCGGCTTCGGGCGTTTCGCCCAGCGCAGTCAGGTGGCCCATTTTGCGGCCGCGGCGGGCTTCAAGTTTGCCGTAGAGGTGGAGCTTGACGCCGGGAATGGCGCAGGCCCGCGCCCAGTTGGGCTCGCCGTTCTCCCACTGGTCGCCCAGCAGGTTGGCCATCGCCGCCGGGCGAAGCATATCGACGGCGCCGAGCGGAAGGCCGCAGACGGCGCGCAACTGCTGTTCGAACTGGCTCGTCAGGCAGGCGTCGATCGTGAGATGGCCGGAGTTGTGGGGGCGCGGGGCGAGTTCGTTGATGAGGAGGCGGCCGTCGCGGGTGACGAAGAATTCCGTGCACAGGACGCCGGCAACGCCGAGTTTTTCAAGCACCGCGCGGGCGATCTCGGCGGATTCGCGATGCAGCCGTTCCGAAATCGTGGAGGGGCTGACGGAAACGTCCAGGATGTGGCGTGCGTGGGTGTTGTCGGAGGGAGCGTAGGTGACGCAGGAGCCGTCGGCCGAACGCGCGGCGACAACGGAGATCTCGCGCTCGAAATCCACAAAAGCTTCGAGTACGCACTCCGCGCTGCCAACTTCGCGCCACGCGGATTCGGCCTCATCCGCCGAGGCGATTTTAGCTTGCCCCTTGCCGTCGTAGCCGAAGGCGGCGGACTTGAGGACGGCGGGCGTCCCGAGTTCGGCGAGCGCGGCGCGGAGTTCGCCGAACGAGCGGACTTCGAGGTAAGGCACGTGGGGCAGGCCGTTGGCGCGGAGGAAAGCTTTCTCGCGGATGCGCTGCTGGGTGGTGTGGAGCACCGAGCCTTCGGGGCGGACGGGTGCGCGTTCGGCGGCCGCGGCCGCGGTGGGCGCCGGAACATTTTCGAACTCGAATGTTACAACGCGCGTTTCCCCGGCGAAGCGGCGGACGGCGTCGAGGTCGTCATAGGAGGCGACAACTTCGACATCGGCCACTTGGCCCGTTGGGGTGTCTTCATCCGGCGAGAACGTGTGGACGCGATAGCCCATGCGGCGGGCAGCGAGGGTGAACATGCGTCCAAGCTGCCCGCTGCCGAGGACTCCGACTACGGAGCCGGGCGGGACGTAGAGATGGTTATTCATCCGGAATCAGTCGAGCTCGAGCGTGGCTTTCTTCACCTTCGCGGCGAGGTCCTCGCGATACGTGCGGAGTTTTTCGCGGAGTGCGGTGTCGTGGTGGGCGAGGATGGCCACCGCGAGCAGGCCCGCGTTCGTGGCGCCGGCGCGGCCGATGGCGAGCGTGCCGACCGGGATGCCGCCCGGCATCTGAACAATGGACAGCAGCGAATCCATGCCGCTCAGCGCTTTCGATTCGACAGGCACGCCAAGCACAGGGACGATCGTCTGGGAAGCCACCATGCCGGGGAGATGGGCGGCTCCGCCGGCGCCGGCGATGATCACGCGGAGGCCGCGGGATTCGGCGGTCGAGGCGTATTCGGCCATCCACTGCGGCGTGCGGTGCGCGGAGACAACACGGCACTCATGCGGTACGCCGAAGTCCCGCAAAACCTCGGCGGAGTGGCGCATGGTGTCCCAGTCCGACTTGCTGCCCATAATGACGCCGACAAGCGGCTTCATCGGGGCGGCGGGCTCGGCGCGCGGGGACTTCGGAGCGCGCTTCGGCGGCGCGGCGGGTTCGGCCGGCGGGACGGGCAGATCGTCCGCCATCACCGGGCCTCCAAGCGGAAAGACGCGATATTCCGGGCCAAATTGTCACGCATAGGGGAGGAACTCTCACGATATCCGGTTGGAACGAAGCACGCAAGAGGCGCGGGCGCCCGCGGCGCACTCCCGGCTTCCTGCTCCCGGCTCCTTGCTCCTCCCCCAACTCACTTCCGCACAAAAAACCCCTCCTTATCCATCCCCACCGGCGCCGTCACATCGAAAAACCCGATCATCATCTCCGCCGTGCTCTGCTCCCCAAACCGAACAGCCGTATCCGGATCCGGATTTTTCGGGTTGTTCTTCGAATTATCGAAATGCGCCACCCACTCGAGCTTCGCCCCCTTCGGCAGCACCCGCGGCTTGGCCAGCACATAATTCAACTGCCAGTGAAAGTCGTACGGCTTCACATACAACATCGTCTCTATCTGCCCGTCCGGATGAATGTAGTGAAACGCGAACGACGTCCCCCGCGGATGCATGTGCGGGAAAAAACTCAATATCTCCGTCTCCCGCGGCAGCGTCCCATACGCCGCCACCCGCACATCCGGATCGCCCGGCGGCAGCACAAACGTATCGTTGCCCAACTGCAGCGTGAACACCCGTTTCACTACCGGCCCCTTCGCAAACTTCAGCCCGATCCTCTCGTGGTCCAGCGCCGCCTTCCCGTCCGGCTGATAGTGCATCTGAAACACCAGGTCCGACCCCGCCGGAATCTTCTTCGCCATCCCCTTGGGCAACCTCATCGGCGGATTCCCCGGCGCATACACCAACACCATGTCGCTCGTCGTCCACAACCGCCGGTGCCGCGGATCGTCCTCCGGAATGCTGTAAGGTATCCCCGGCTTCGCCTCCTTCAGCCACTCCGAACCCGGCGGTCTTATGTAGATCACTACATGATGCACCACCCGCCGCGCCGTCGGCCTCACCTCCGCTGCCGTCACCCACCGGTCCCGCTGAAACCCTGTCGGCATCACCACATACTGATAATCGACCACCCCCTTCGCCGGAACCGGAATCGTCCCCGGCATCTCCAGCACCGCGTCCGGCTTCCCGATGCTCCAACCCGCCGGCCACGCAATCGGCTTCGGCCCCTGGGCCGGATCTCCCTTCGGCGCCCCACCCGCCGCCCACTTCGCAATCGTCTGAATCTCGTTGGGCGTGAGCGTCGGATCGTCGGCGAACTTACCAAACCGCGGATCCGCAAACCATGGCGGCATCTTCTTCCGCAACACCGCCTCCCGGATCGCCGCCGCCCACGGCCTCACTTGCGCATAAGTCTCGAGCGGCATCGGACCAATCTCACCCGGCCGGTGGCACCTCTGGCAGCGCTTCTGCAGCACCGGCAGCACATCCCGGCAAAACACTGGCGTCCCCGCCCGCTCCACCGTAGCCCCCACGGCAAATCCCGATAAAATCACCGCAAAAACCGGCGCTCCGAGCTTCACCATCGCATCCAGCATAGCTCCCGGAGTCTTCCTCCCCGCCAACGTGCTTAGATCATAAAGTGAAACGTCTTCCGCTCGCCCTCTGCCTCGCCTCTCTCGCCATCCCCGCGCTTCACGCCCAAATCGCCCTCCCCTCCCTCACCGGCTCCTCCGCCGCCAAAAACTCCAACCCCGACCCTCTCGGCCGCGACACCCCACACGGCGCCGTCCTCGGTTTTCTCCGCTCCGCCCAGGCCGGCGACCTCGTCCTCGCCTCCCAATACCTCGACACCGACGCCAAAGGCGCCGAAGGCCAGGACCTCGCCCGCAAACTCAAAGCCGTCCTCGATCACGACCTCATCACCAACCTCGACGCCATCAGCTCCAACCCCGAAGGCTCCCTCACCGACAACCTGCCCCCCGACCAGGAATCCATCGGCAACATCTCCTCCGACCACCAGAAAATCCCCGTCCTCCTCCACCGCGTCACCCGCCAGAGCCGCCTCATCTGGCTCTTCGCTCCCACCCTCCTCGATCAGGTCCCCGACCTGTTCGATGACATCGACCGCCCCGCCGTCGAACGCTACCTTCCCGACTTCCTCCTCGTGCGCGTGCACATCCTCTCCCTACGCCTCTGGCAGATCCTCGCCTTCGCCGTCTCCATCGCCCTCGCGTTCTTCATCGCCGCCCTCGCCACCCGCCTCCTCGTCCTCGTCCTCCGCCCCGTTGTCGACCGCATCTCGCGCGAACGCGCCGCCTCGCGCCTCGAAGCCATCGCCGGACCCGTCCGCTTCCTCATGCTCGTCCTCGTCATGCGCGCCGGCACCACCATCCTCACCCTGCCCATCCTCGTCCGCCAATACTGGATCCGCATCGTCGCCGTCCTCGCCGTCGCCGGCGCCACCTGGCTCGTCAGCCGCATCATCGAAATCTCATCGCAGCTCTCCGCCAACCGCTTCATCCGCATCCGCGAACCCGGCAGCCTCGCCATCGTCCACCTCGTCCGCCGCCTCCTCAAAGCCGCCGCCGCCTTGGTCGGCTTCCTCCTAGTCCTCCAGAACGCGGGCGTCAACCTCACCCCCATCCTGGCCGGCGTCAGCGTAGCCGGCATCGCCGTCGCCTTCGCCGCCCAAAAGACACTCGAAAACCTGTTCGGTGGCATCATGATCATCACCGACGAACCCGTCCGCGTCGGCGACTACTGCCAATTCGGCGCCCAGGCCGGCACCGTCGAGGACATCGGCCTCCGCTCCACCCGCTTCCGCACCATCGGCCGAACCGTCATCTCCGTCCCCAACGGCGAACTGGCCACCATGAACCTCGAAAACTACTCCGTCCGCGACAAAATCCTCTTCAACCCCACCATAGGTCTCCGCTACGAAACCACCCCCGCCCAGATCCGCCACGTCCTCGCCGGCATCCGCCGCCTCCTATACGCCCACCCCCGCGTCGAATCCAGTTCTTTCTGGGTCCGCTTCAACAAAATGGACAACTCCAGCCTCAACCTCGGCGTCTTCGCCTACGTCCTCACACGCGACTACAACGAATTCCTCGCCGTCCAGGAAGACCTCCTCCTCCGCATCCTCGACATCGTCGAAGCCTCAGGCTCCGGCCTCGCCTTCCCCAGTCAAACCCTCTACCTCGGCCGCGACACCGGACTCAACCTCGAAAAAGCCAAACAAGCCGAAGCCGAAGTCGCCGAATGGATCGCCGAGAACCAGCTCCCCTTCCCCAACTACACCCCCTCCCAAATCGCCGGATTCGAAAACACCGCCAAGTATCCCCCGCCCGGCTCCGCCCAATCCTGATACACTCGGCCACCGAAGGCGCCCGCCATGCCCAAATTCCTCCCCGTCCTCCTCCTCTTCACCGCCGCCGCATCCTCGCAGGCCGCCACCCCCTGCGAAACCCTCGCCTCCCTCCCGCTTCCCCAGACTCAAATCACCCTCGCCCAACTCGTCCCCGCCGGCAGTTTCACCCCACCCCACTCCGAACCTCTCCCCAACCTCCCCGCCTTCTGCCGCGTCGCCGCCACCCTCACCCCCACCTCCGACTCCGAAATCAAAATCGAAGTCTGGCTCCCCGCCAACTGGAACGGAAAATTTGAAGCCGTCGGCAACGGCGGCTGGAGCGGCAACATCAACTACTCCGGCCTCGCCCACGGCATCGCTCGCGGCTACGCCACCGCTTCAACCGACACCGGCCACGCCGGCGGCAGCGCGGAGTTCGCCCTCGGACATCCCGAAAAACTCACCGATTTCGCCTACCGCTCCGAACACGAAATGGCCGTCAAGGCCAAAGCCCTCATCGCCGCCTTCTATGGCAACGGCCCCAGGCTCTCCTACTGGAACGGCTGCTCCTCCGGCGGCAAACAAGGCCTGAAGGAAGCCCAGCTTTCCCCCGAAGACTTCAACGGCATCATCGCCGGCGCCCCCGCCAATAACTGGGTCGCCCTCCTCTCCGCCGACATGAGGATGAGCGTCGCCGAACTCGAAACCCCCGCCTCCACCATCCCCAACGCAAAACTCCCCGCCATCCACTTGGCCGCCCTCCAGGCCTGCGACTCCCTCGACGGCCTGACCGACGGCCTCATCGCCGACCCCACCCGCTGCCACTTCGACCCCGCCGTCCTACTCTGCAAAGGCCCCGAAACCGACTCGTGCCTCACCCCCGCCCAGGTCCGCACCGCCAAAACCATCTACGGCCCCTTCACCAATCCCCGTACCCATCGCGTCATCTACCCCGGCCTCGAACCCGGCAGCGAACTCGGCTGGCGCGCCTTCTCCGGCCCCGCGCCGTTCTCCATCTCCAACGACTATTTCCGCTTCGTCGTCTACAAAAACCCGAGCTGGAATTTCCATACCTTCGACATCGCCCGCGACGTCGCCGCGGCCGAAAAGCAGGATCGCGCCAACGTCCTCAAAGCCATCAATCCCGACCTCCGCAAATTCACCGCCCGCGGCGGAAAGCTCATCCTCTATCACGGCTGGAGCGACAACCTCATCGCCCCGCTCAACTCCGTCAATTACTTCACCAGCGTCACCGCCGCCCTCGGAGGCCCCGGCAAAACCGCAAACTCCGTCCGCCTCTTCATGGCGCCCGGCATGTCCCATTGCGGCGGCGGTGACGGCCCCAACTTCATCGACACTCTGACCCCACTCGAGCTCTGGGTCGAAAAAGGAGTCCCGCCGGACCGCATCGTCGCCTCCCACAAAACCGGCGACCGCATCGACCGCACACGCCCCCTCTGCCCCTACCCGCGGGAAGCCCGTTACAAAGGCGACGGCGACACCAACGACGCCGCGAACTTCACCTGCATAATTCCCGCGCGCGCCGGACGCTAGCCGCGCCCCTCCACGTTTTTTCCGGGCTATTTATCAATATTTGTGATAAATTGCCATTACTAGTCTCTGTCTGATGTCGCCGTTACCGCCAGCCTCGTTCGATGGCGCACGCGAGGAACTGGAAGCCGTCCTCGCATCGCATCTGTTCACGCGCGCCCCGTCGTTGAAGCGCATGCTCCGCTTCATCTGCGAACGCGCGCTCTTGGGCGACGTCGCCTCCATCAAGGAATACACCGTCGCCGTCGAAGCCCTCGGCCGCCCCGCCGATTTTAACCCCAAACGCGACCCCATCGTCCGCGTCGAAGCCCACCGCCTCCGCAAACGCCTCGCCGCCTACTACGCCGCCGAAGGCGCCTCCCATCCCGTCCGCATCGCCCTCGAACCCGGCCAGTACATCCCGCGCTTTGAAAACGTCGCACCCCCACGCGAAACCCCGCTCCCGCCCCCCGCCGCCCCCCGCCACCCCTGGCGCTCTCCCCTCGTCGCCATCGCCGCCGCGCTCTTCCTCTGCCTCGCCCTCTGGCGCCCCGCCTCCAACTGGTCTACCCGCGTCCGCGCCGCCTCCCTCCGCCCGGACCACTCCTCCGACGAAATTCACCTCCTCGCCGGGGTCGCCACCGGACAAGCCGTAGACCCCGAAGGCAACTTCTGGTCCCACGACGGCTTCTTCCATGGCGGCGCCGCCGTCACCCGCTCCGGCATCCCCTTGGACTTCACATCCCCCGCCCATTTCTGGGCCCGGCGTACCGGCGACTTCTCCTACGACATCCCCCTCAAACCCGGCGCCCACCAGCTCCGCCTCAGCTTCAGCGCGCCCCCGCAGAACTCCGGCTCATCCCCCCGCTTCCGCGTGCTTCTCAACGGTGCCCTCCTCATGGACCGCCTCGACCCTCCTCCCGCCCCCTGCGACCCCTCCACCCCCGTCGAGCGCGTCTTCTCCAACGTCCATCCCAGCCCCGACGGTCAACTCCACCTCCAGTTCCAGCCCGTCTCCTCCCCCGCCTGGGTCAACGCCATCGAAGTCGTCCCCCAGCCCGGCGCCGAGCCCATGCCCATCCGCATCCTCGCCAAATCCAGCCCCTACATCGACGCCACCGGCCGCGTCTGGAGCGCCGACCGCCACTTCTGCGGCGGCACCCTCGTCAACCGCCACCAGGCCCTCGACGCCCCGCGCACCGACCCCAATCTCTTCTCCAGTGAACGCTGGGGCGCCTTCGCCTACCAGATCCCCGCCGCCCCAGGCCGCTACCGCCTCACCCTCCGGTTCTCCGAAAGCTGGTTCGGACCCAACCTCGCCGGCCTCGGCGGCCCCGGCAGCCGCATCTTCGACGTCTTCCTCGCCGGCCGCCCCCTCATCCGCAACCTCGACGTCTTCACCACCGCCTCCGGCAGCCTCCGCCCCGTCGAACTCTCCTTCGACCACCTCCAACCCGACCCCGCCGGCGAATTCCTCCTCCAGTTCATCCCTCAAAAAAACAACGCCTCCCTCAACTCCATCGAACTCATCCACGAAACCAACTGAGCTGCTCCAACGCCAAAGACTCCTTATGAAACCAACATTCGCCCACTACACCCCGCCTCCCTAACTCTGCTCCCCCTCCTCCCCGCCCAAAACACCACCACCAACCTCCCGCCCGTCATTGACGTCCACGTCCACGCCATGGACGCCGGCTTCCCCGGCGTCGCCCCCATGTGCCCCAACACCTCCCAGTTCCTCGCCTCAGACCCCGCCACCAAGGAAGCCCCCTTCGGCTGGGCCCCGCGGGACTGCACTCCCAAGCTCTACCCGGATGCCAAAGGCCAGTACAGGAACGAAGTCCTCGCCGAAATGCGCCGCCTCAACGTCACCGCCGTCGTCTTCGGGGATCCGGCTAGCGTCAAAAAATGGAAGGACGCCGCCCCCGATCGCGTCATCCCCGGCGCCCAAGTCCCCCTCGACCAACTCCGCGCCGCCTTCACCACCGGCGGCTTCAAAGTCATGGGCGAAATCGGACTCCAGTACCAAGGCCTCTCCCCCAGCGACCCCAGCGTCGACAAATTCCTCGCCCTCGCCGAACAACTCGACGTCCCCGTCGCCATCCACATGGGCACCGGCGGCTCCGGCCGCGCCAACCTCACCTCACCCAAATTCCGCGGCTCCATGGGCAACCCCCTCCTCCTCGAAGACCTCCTCTCCCGCCACCCCAAACTCCGCGTCCAGGTCATGCACGCCGGCTACCCCATGATCGACAACACGCTCACCCTCCTCCAGGCCAACGCCCACGTCTACCTCGACGTCGCCGGCCTCATCTGGAGCTACCCCGTCAAAGAGGTCAACCGCTACATCCAGCGCCTCGTCGACGCCGGCT
Source organism: Acidobacteriota bacterium (assembly GCA_021778335.1). GTDB lineage: Bacteria > Acidobacteriota > Terriglobia > Bryobacterales > Bryobacteraceae > JAJYKC01. The sequence goes on from JAJYCN010000031.1 coordinate 16,651, forward strand.
TCGAAGACCGCGTCATGTTCGGCGCCGGCCAGATGATCTGGCCCAAACTCATGGCCTACTCCATCAGCCTCATCCAAAACGCCGGCTACCTCACCCCCCAACAAAAACGCGACATCCTCTACAACAACGCCGCCCGCTTCCTCCGCCTCGACAATAAGCCGGCCAACTGACTGATTCTCGACCGCTCGCCGCAACACCGCCGTCAGTACATCGCGGTCCCTCCCCGCCCCGCCCTGTAACTTCCGCTTAGATCGGAAACCACACCAGTCACCTGCCCATTCCCGCTCAGCCTCCCGGCAACCTCGGCCCGCTCCACCAACCGCTCCGAAATTGGTCAATTCTTTCACGGCAATCTCTACACCAGCCGCAGACTCACGGAGCCGGCACAGCCTTGGGAGGAATATACTTTCGCTAACCTGACTTTCGCAGTTCGCGGCCATTTTGCGGCCTGAGCCCGGCCGAAGTGATTGCAGGGAAAAGGCGCGACTTTGAAAAACGCTGTGGTGAAGACCTGACCTCTTCCCCTAGGCAGCGAGTTCTGGCATGCTGCTGTTTCGATGTTTTTGCGTAGCACGCACCGGAGAAAGGACGGCAAGGACCACCGCTATTTCAGCGTGCTGGAGAACCGGCGTCTGGTTTCGGGCAATACGGCGCAACGCACGGTGCTGTATCTGGGCGAAGTCAACGACCGGCAGGAAGCGGCTTGGCGCAAGACCCTGGAAGTCTTCGACGAGGAGCAACACTGCTCGCGCACGCTGAGCCTGTTCCCCGAGGATCGGACGTTACCTGCTGATGGCGCCGATAGCCTGCAAGTGAGGTTGAGCGGCCTGGAACTGCGGCGGCCACGGATGTTCGGCAATTGCTGGCTTGCCTGCGAGGTCTGGCGGCAACTGGGGCTGGACGAGTTCTGGCAAGCGCACCTGCCGGAGGGCCGCGAGGCGGTGAGTTGGGCGAAGGTGGTGCAGTTGCTGGTGACCAATCATCTGCTGGATCCGTCGAGCGAGTTTCGTGTCCACCGGCAGTGGTTTGTTTCGACGGCGCTGGACGAGTTGCTTGAAGTCGATTACGCCGTCGCCGAGAAGGACCGGCTGTATCGTTGTCTGGACCGCGTGCTGGCGCACAAGCAGGATCTGTTTCTGTGGTTGAGACAGAAGTGGGCCGATCTGTTTCAGGCCGATTTCGAGGTGCTGCTCTACGATCTGACGAGCACGTACTTTGGAGGCGATATGGAACGGAACCCCAAGGCCAAGCGCGGCTACAGCCGCGACGGGCGGCCGGATTGCGTGCAGTTGGTGATCGCGCTGGTGGTCACCACGGATGGCTTCCCGCTGGCCTATGAGGTCATGGACGGCAACACCGCCGATTGCACCACGCTGCGGGGATTTCTCGACAAGATCGAGCAGACCTACGGCAAGGCGCGACGCATGTGGGTGATGGACCGCGGTATTCCGAGTGAAGCGACATTGGCCGCGATGCGCGAGCCGGGCCGGCAGGTTTACTACCTGGTGGGAACACCCAAAGGCAAGATCAAGCAGCACGAGAAGAAGTGGCTCGATCTGCCGTGGCAGAAAGTACGCGACTCGGTCGAGGTGAAGTTATTCGAGCAGGACGGCGAACTGTACGTGTTGGCCAAAAGCCAAGGGCGACAGGCTAAAGAGACCGCTATGCGGCGGAAGAGAGTGGCGCGGCTGCTGCGCAAGCTGCGTGCGATGCGCCGCAGTCTGCCGGCGCGCGATCAGTTGTTGCTGCGCCTCGGCGCCGCCAAGACGGAGGCGGGCCGCGCTTTCGGCTTGGTGAAGATCCAGCTCCCGGATGCCGGCCAGCCGGTGACGCGCAGCTCATTTCAATTCCATCTGGACAAGGCGAAGCTTAACAAGGCCGAACTGCGGGACGGACACTACCTGCTGCGCTCCAACCTCAGTGATGGCGATCCCGCGGTGCTATGGCCGCGCTACGTGCAACTGACCCAAGTGGAAGCCGCGTTCCGAAGCCTGAAGAGCGAACTTGGGATTCGGCCGGTTCGCCACCAACTCGAGCATCGCGCCGACGCCCACATCCTGATTGCGTTCCTGGCCTACTGTCTGCAGGTGACGCTGAAGAACCGGCTGATGATTCATGCGCCGGGACTGAGTGCCACCGAGGTTCTGAAAACCCTGGCGGGCATTGAAATGCTCGACGTCTACATCCCGACCGTGGATGGGCGCTGGTTGATCCTGCCGCGCTACACCCAACCGGAAAGTGAAGCCCGGCTGATTCTCAACAAGCTGAAGCTGGACCTACCCGCGCAACCTCTTCCCCGCATCACCACCGGTGCAGCCCTCCGCGCCACCGGCAACGCCGGCTAACCACATTTTGTGGTGAAGACCTTGCGATAGACTCTGCTGATTCTCAAGCACTTAGACCAAAACTACACCCCGAACTGCGAAAGTCAGGCTAGCGGCCATTTCTGCCGGATTTTGTAGTTGGGGCGTCTTTACAGCGACAAAGGACACAGCAATGGGATAGATTAGCCATCGCTTCGGCACTCGCGAAAAACGGCCCATTGGACCTAACCGCTACGCCGTTGCCGGTGATACGCCCATTTTGGAGCTTCTGTAAGTGCACTGAGCAACAACAACGGCGATGGAAGGGAGCCCATGGACCATGACATCAGCGTCGCAATGTTTGACGAATTCGCCGTTTGCGACGAGAGAGCCTTATAGCGCATCGCCGGCAATCCGGCCGAGCGACTGGCTCTCATTCCCCATTGGCAGCGGCTCGCCCGAGTTATCCGCCGAACTGGAGGCCTACAGAAGACGAGGCGGATTGCAGAGCGTGCCCTGCGGTGGTTTCGATTGAGTGACAGGGGTTGAACTTACAACTCGAATAACCACCCATGGATACTCTGGCCAAGGGAAGAACCAAGGGAGGAGATGGCATTCGATTGCACGGGGATACGGGAAAATTGAAATCGCCGCAGACCAGAACGGGAAAAGAGCACTCTCGGACAGCACTGCGGGCACCAGGAGCAACTGCCAGCTCTCCTTTGGCTGAATCCAGTGGTAGATAAACATGATGAAAGACAGCTTCTAGAAGGTTGATTTCCTGCGGCTGCGCGGACCGGTTCACAACCTTCGGTGCCACAAGGCCGCCGCGACCCAACAGCCAAGCAGAGCGCGTTCCACAAGTCCGAATCCCCGCAAACCAATCCTCCCCTCGTTCATGTGGCACCACGGCTCTTACCCAAAGATCAACCCAGGCTTTCGCTCTGAAAGCCAAGCCTCGAAGCGAATGCGTCAGATGGGGTTCCCAACGCGCTGATTCAAGTTGATCCAGGTGATTCGCACTTGTCCTCTGCCTCGGCGGCGTGTGTAATGATTCTTGGGCCGCCAAATGAAAACGATATACCTCATCGCCTGTGTGGCACAAAAGGCAAATGAACCGCTCCCGGCCGAGGATCTCTACGTATCCGACTGGTTCAAGAAGGCGCGGTCCTACGTGAAATACCAAATGCGCCCACAAGACAAGTGGTATATCCTCTCGGCAAAGTATCATTTGGTCGAGCCGAGACAAGTGATATCGCCATACAACGAAACGTTGAATACGATGCGCAAGCCGGATCGGCGTCGATGGGCTACCCGCGTCCTTTCTCAGCTGCTGCCGATGACGAATGCAGGCGACACTATCATCATGTTGGCTGGCATCCGATATCGCGAAGCTCTGGAAACCGCGCTCCGCGCTCATCGCTACGCTGTGGAGGTGCCCATGGCCGGACTCGGCATCGGCGAGCAGAAAGCCTGGTTGCTCGACCATTCGATCAGCCACGAGGTACAGTCCTGAGTCACTTGACCGACGTGGTTCGATTCTACGAGATTCTCTCCATCGCGGAGCGCCGAGGCGGTGGGAAGAGGATGCTGGCAGAGTGCGACGCGCGCATGTCTTGGCCCATGCGCGGCGTTTATTTCTTCTTCGAGCCTGGCGAGTTGCGAAGAGATTCCGGTGACGGATTGCGTGTCGTTCGTGTCGGAACACATGCAGTATCCACCGGCTCCAAATCCACGTTGTGGGGCCGCCTTTCTCAACACCGGGGCGGGAAGACCGGCAGTGGCGGGAACCATCGCGGTTCGGTTTTCCGGCTCCTGGTGGGAGCCGCCATGGCCGCGCGGAATCAGCAACTCGCGACGCCTACATGGGGCAAGGGACAATCGGCACCTAAGAAAATCCGTGAAAGGGAATCAGACCTCGAACGTGAAGTCAGCCGTTACATCGGCAGAATGCCGTTCCTCTGTGTGGAGGCGGACGACACACCATCCGCCGAGAGCGTGCGTGCCAAGATCGAGCGAAATGCGATTGCCCTCCTCAGCAACGTGAAGACGGCCGCCTCAAACGCGATCGATCCCTGCTCTCCCACTTGGTTGGGCCTCTCCTGCCCCAGCGAAAACGTCCGGGCTTCCGGGCTGTGGAACTCTCGTTGTGTAGCGGAAACATATGATCCGGAATTTCTGAATCTACTGCAGGCCACTGCACGGAAATGATCAGCACAAATTCCACCGCCTAAAATGTAACCCTGAGGACCTTGGCTGAGACAAATGAAAATGTAACCGAAATGAGCGCGGAGTGTGCCACCAAGGAAGGGTGGAAATGAACGCGCGCAAGGAGTGTTTGGAAACGGTGGGCAAAGAGTACGACCTGGCGAGTGAGAGCCAGCGAAGCAGCCTGCTAGACCAAGCGGAGAAGCGGACAGGGCTGCACGGGAGGTACCTGATCAGAATCTTGAACCACCCGGCGGAAAGCTGTTTGCGGCGGCGGCGGAAGCGGCGGACTGAGCACGGCGCGGCGACGATCACAGCGCTGGCCCATGTGGGGCCATCTTCGAGCAGCCCTGGGGGGAGCGGCTAAAGGCGATCCTGCGGACGGATGTGGACCGGCTGCAGAAGTTGGGCGAGCTGAAGTGCGGCGACGCTGTTGCCACGCAGTTGAAGAAGATCTCGGGACGAACCATCGATCGCGCGCTCGCCCGCGAGAAACGGGTGCGGCACCTGCAGCGCGACCGGAATCCGAGCGTGCATCGGCTGATCTGGCAGCAGGTGCCGGTGAAGGCGGCTTCGGAGTGGGAGACGAGTGAGGTGGGGAACGTGCACGTAGACTACGTGGCGCACTGTGGCCGCTCGGCCGGGGGCAGTGGTCTGTACACCCTCTCGGCGGTGGAAATCGCCACGAACTGGTGGGAGGGCGAGGCGATCCCTGCGTGGTCGCAGCAGACGACAAACGAGGGGATCGGGCGAATGCTGGAACGGTTTCCATTCCGGCTACCGGAGACACATCCGGACAACGATTCGGGGCTGGTGAACGACCTGTTGTGGGAGTGGGCGCGCAGGTGGAAGATTCGGATGTCGGAGTCGCGGCCGTACAAGAGGAACGACAACGCCTGGGTGGAGCACGAGAACAGGACGCGCGTACGTAAGATCGCGGGATATTGGAGGTTCGACACAACTGGGGAGATGCGGTTGTTGAACGAGTTGTATGGGGTGCTGCGACTGTCGAAGAACTTCTGCTTGCCGACGATCCGGCTGGCCGGCAAGGAGCGGGTGGGCGACCGGATCAAGCGGACATACGACAAGGCGCGGACGCCGTATCAGCGGTTGCTGGAATCGAAGCAGGTCCCGGAGGCGAACAAGGAGGAGTTGAACACGATTTATGAGAGCTTGAATCCGGCCGCCCTGAGCCGGCAGATTGCAGAATTGCGAGGGCGGCTGGAGGCGTAAAGCGCACGGAAGCTGGAAGGCTATGGGAAGCCGTCGTACCGTGGGCCGGACATTCCACTGCGACGTCGCGCCGCGATTCGTTTGGTCCACTCGTCCGCTTTCGGGTTGGCAAGCCGCTCCTCGATTCCGGTGTCGCTCATGACACCACGAGGCAGCACCCGCCGGCAGATCAGGAAGAGCGGCTCATGAGATGCATACCGTGTTTTCTGAGCTTTTGCTATAACTCTACACCGCGTCTGAGCTATCGCACAAAGGCTCCGCCCGCCTCGTCGCGTATCCAACCCGCCGGTTGGACGATGAGTGGTTCGCTGGATTAGGATGACGATGGCCTGCCCGATGGTAGAGGTTGGTCTCCCCACGGGAGCATAGCCGAAGCAGCCCGAAGCAAACCCCAATGCCGGCGTTTTCTTTATACGAGAATGTGGATCACCCCGATCCGCCGCTGGTCGGCGAGTTCGACGAGCGGGGATGGGAAACGCGCTTAGAACAGTCTGGCTGGTGTGGACTTGCGTTCCGACCGCTCCGCGCTCAACGATAGAGGACTTACGCGGCGTACTCAATTCACTAGAATAGGCCCGGACGGACAAACCAACGCCACTTTGGCATTAATTACACCGAAAGGTTGTCCGCTTACGGGCAGCCCCGCCAAAGTTGTGGCATTCACAATGCATTGCTTGACCTGCGACGCCGACATGAACGGGTATTGCGATAGAACGAGTGCCGCGAGGCCAGCGACCTGCGGAGCCGCCATCGACGTCCCGGTGTCAAACCCATACGCTGAAGCGTAATTGCACAGGCCAAAGATACAGACCCCGGGTAACGTGCTATAGATCATCTCCCCGGGAGCGGCGACGGTCACGTCCGGGCCGCTATTCGAGAAAGCGGAAAGGTTTCCACCCGGCCCGAGCGCTTGCAAGGTCGTCGCGCCGCTTCCGACCGAGGCTACCGTCATGATGGCGCCGTAATTCAATAATCCGTCTGGGAAAACACCCGTCAGATTGGCGGGTGTCGCGTACTCCGCATCAGTGCAACCGTTGCCCGCCGCGAAAACCCACAATACGTCTTTCTGATGATTCTGAGCCCATTCAATGGCACTGGCGATCCAGATAGTCTCATTGTTGAGCAAAAATTGACTGAAGGGGTCTGGAGGATAGGTTGAACAACCCTGGAGCGCACCGGATCTATCAAAGTAAGCTCCATTCGCGCCATACGCGGCACTTATATTTACGATCCTTGCCCCATCATTGGCAGCCTCCTCCATCAAAACAGGGAGTCCGCCGGGCACATTGCCGAAATCGTACAGTCTCAGAGAAGTCTGCCAAGCCATCCCCGCCACTCCGATACCGTTATTGCCAACCGCGCCAATTGTCCCGCTCACATGCGTCCCGTGCCCTCCGGCTGGCGTTCGAGAAGAAAATACGGCCGCTTGAATATTCCCGACGAGATCGGGATGACCCGCGTCCATATCTACATCGATGACCCCCACCACGACAGCCCGGCTGCCCGTCTGGATATCCCACGCAAAGGGAGCATTGACGAAATCGAACCCCCACCGATTGAGCTCCCCGACGTATTCGGTAGATGCGGAGCAAGGCGAAAGCCCCGAGCCCCAGGCGCACGGGTCGTTCGGCACCACGCTGAGCGATGGTATGCCATAGGTAAGCGCGTTCACCACGTCCGGCATCTGTCGGATGGCCGAGGCCATCGCCTCAAGGGCTTGCGGAGTAGAGATTTGGTAGTACTCCAATTGATATGCCGGGAGGGCCGAAATATAGCCGATGATCACGCCTCCGGTGCTGCTCGCGATCTGCTCGATTCTTTGATCGGGAGAAACGGTATCCTCCTTGAGAATCACGTCGATTTCGTCCTTCACATATTGCATCCCGTCGGACGTCGTCGCAATTCTGTCCGGCGAGGGCAGAGCACCTTGGGTCGGGACGACATCCGCCGAAGGCGCAACTACCTGAATCGTGACCGGCAAGGGCGCCGCAACGGTACCAAACCCGCTTCGGACGTGAAGCGTTCCTTCATAGGTACCCGTTGGTGTCGCTAGCGGAACCGATACCGTCGCGGCGAGGTCAACCATCTGCCCAGCGGGAATCGTCCCGTTACCCAGCGAAGCGATGGACAACAATCCGGAAATCGAAGGCGTCACGAACACCGATCCATCCAAGACTGGTTGGCTGGCTGTAAAGCTCAAAGTGACTGTTTGAACGGTTCCAGCAACGAGCGCTACCGAGTAGGAAGACTGCTGCCAGGTTATTCCCCCCAGCTCTTGCGGAGTAGCGGGTGTGGCAATAAGTAGCAGGAGAATACTGGCCCCGCCAACCGACCCCATCAAAGTGACGCGCCTCGACATATTAGTCTCCCCTATTCCTTGGCAGATTGGTGAATCTCTACTAACTCTAACACCAACCGGCATCCAATCAAGAGGATTATTAAGCAGTAAGTGATGTTGCGCAAGGCTTGCGTCATGGGAAGTCTAGTGCCTCCTACACGTTTTCTCCTCCCGGTGTGTCATCCTCCCCGTAAGTTCGCCGCCGCGGCGTCTTCATGAAAACGCCGCGCTTCCGGCAACGACCGTTTCCGCATCATCAAAGGTCATCCATGATTGCGCACCCGTTTGCACGGAGGGGTAGCGGTGACGACGCCTAGCCGGTCGGGCATGGCCGAGGGGTGATACCAGCGGCAAACGGGCGTACGAACTAGTGCTTACTTGCATAAGTCAGCGTAAAGCCGCTTCGGTGCCGTCGGGTGGACCACGGCTTTGGTCCATTCAAACGGCACGGCGTCGGCGTTGTAGGCAGCCACGAACTTGTCAATGGCCTCGCGCAGTTGGCGCGCTGAGGTGAAACTGGCGCCGCGCAAGGCGGAGCGACTGAGGATGCTGAACCAGCATTCCACTTGGTTTAGCCAACTGCTGTAGGTCGGCGTGAAGTGCAAATGCACTTGCGGATGCCGCTGGAGCCAACGGTCCCGCTTGGGTTTGTGCGTGTTCAGATTGTCCAAGATGACGTGCAGCTGGCGGCCTGGGTTTGCGGCCACAACTTCGTTCATGAAGTCCAGGAATTCGCGGCGCCGGCGGCGGGCATAGTGCCCGGTCTGTACCTCACCGGTGACCGCGTCCAGTGCGGCGAAAAGCGTGGTGGTTCCATGGCGTATATAGCAGTGACTGAAGCCGTTCACGGCGCGGCCATCCGGCAGTCGCAAGTATCCTTGTGCGCGCTGCAGCGCTTGAATGTGCGGCTTCTCGTCGACGCAGACCACCACGGCGCTTTCCGGCGGGTTCAGATACAGCGCCACCACGTCGGCGGCCTTCGGGCCGAACTCCGGATCGGTGGTGATGCACCAACTGCGGCGCCGCTGAAGCTGAATCCCTCGGCTGCGAAGGATGCGCCAGACCTGGTCGGCGCTGACGTTGCCCAACGCCTCGGCCAGCAGCGTGCCGTTCCACCGTGCGTAACCCTCCGGCGCTGGCTGATCGAGAAGCGCCAGCACGCGCGCTTCGGTCCTGCTGTCGTAGGTCCGCGGCTTGCCGGGACGCGGGGCGTCGGAAAGCGCACTGAGCCGGTCTTGCGCGAACCGCTGCCGCCACTTGGAAACGCGCGCCGGGCGCGTGCCCAACTGTCGGGCGATATTCTCAAGCGTGACGCCTTCGTGAGAAAGCAGAATGATCTTGGCTCGCTCGACGAGGCGTTGCTCGGAGGTTCCCTTGCGGGTCCAACCGCGAAGGGTGGCTTCTTCTTCAGCCGTGAGGCGCATCTGGGCAGGAGACCGGCTCATGCCTGAGTACGCACCTTAACGGTTATTTCGGCAAGTAAATACTAGTCGCGTTTCTTCCCCCGCAGCCCCCTCGCTTTCAAAACGTCACACACTCGCAGTGTACGCGTTTCCCACCGGCCCGTGCGTGATCGCCGTCAAATGTGACATCCGCAACCCGCGCTCTACAAGGGCCACCAAGTGGCTTGTAACTCAAACTCGCTCGGCATAGTAATGAACTAACCCCACCCGCGCCAACCACAGCCGCAGCGAACTGTCCCGCAGCCCGGCAACCGGGCTAGAAAAGTTCTTACGCGTCACCGGCGGCGCCCCGCACGCAACCTATCTTCCGCCAAACCCCTTGACGCCACCCCACCCCCTCCCCTACACTGTTGTCAGTTACTGAGAGGAACCCGTGAGCAAACCAACCGCCCTCGTCCAGGGCACCCTCGACCTCCTCATCCTCAAGATCCTCGCCCTCGAACCCGCCCACGGCTGGGCCATCGCCAACCGCATCCGCCAGATGTCGTCCGATGTCCTCCAGGTCGGCCAAAGCGCCCTCTACCCCGCCCTCCACAAACTCGAGCAAAACGGCTGGGTCCGCGCCGAATGGGCCACGAGCGACAACAACCGCCGCGCCAAATACTACTCGCTCACCAATGCCGGGCGCAAAGCCCTCGCCGAAGAGAGCGCCGGCTGGGAGCGCCTCGCCGCCGCCATCACCACCATCGTCCGCGCCGTCTAATCCATGCGCCTAAGCTCCATCCTCCGGCTCCGTTATCTCTCGCTCTTCCGCCGCGCCCGCGTCGAAGACGATCTCGACGAAGAACTCCGCTACCACCTCGACCGCTTAATTGACCAAAACCTCGCCGCCGGCATGAGCCCCAAACAGGCCCGTTCCGCCGCCCTCCGCGAAATGGGCGGCATCGAACAACGCAAAGAAGAGTGCCGCGACATGCGCGGCCTCAACCCGCTCGATCACTTCCTCGCCGACCTCCGCTTCGCCCTCCGCCAACTCCGCAAAAGCCCCGAATTCGCCTCGACCGCCATTCTCATGCTCGCGCTCGGCCTCTGTTCGAGCCTCGCCATCTTCGCCTTCGTCGACGCCGCCCTCATCCAGCCGCTACCCTACCGCAATCCCGCTCGCCTGCTCGGCGTCTACGAAAAAATAGACCCCTGGTGCCCGCGCTGCAATCTCTCCTGGCTCGACTATCTCGACTGGAAAAAACAGAACACCACCCTCTCCTCGCTCGATGTCTACAAGCCGCGCGGCTACGCCCTGTCCAACTCCGCCGGAACCACGATGGCTCACGGCGCCCGCGTCAGCGACGGCTTCTTCCGCACCCTCGGCGTCTCCCCCACCCTCGGCCGCGACTTCTACCCCGGCGAAGACTCGCCCGCCGCTGCCCGCTCCGTCATCCTCAGCTACGCCGTCTGGCAATCCCAATTCGGCGGCCAACCGAACATCCTCGGCCGCACCGTCGTGCTTGACCGCATCCCCCGCGTCATCGTCGGCGTCCTCCCCAAAAACTTCCACTTCGCTCCCGCCGGCCTCGCGGACTTCTGGACGCCCTTCCACCCCGAAGGCGACTGGTGCGACTTCCGCCGCAGTTGCCACGACCTCTATGGCGTCGCCCGCCTCAAGGACGGAGTCTCCCCAAACGCCGCCCTCTCGAACCTCGTCTCCATCGCCGGCGCGCTCGAAAAACTCCACCCGGATTCCAATCGCAACCAGGGAGCCAACGTCGCTCCGCTCACCGAAGT
>JAJYCN010000032.1 GCA_021778335.1 Acidobacteriota bacterium
GGGGCTGCAGGATGGCGTCGGCGTCGAGATTCCCGCCGTCCCGGTTGACCAGGTCGTCGACACCACCGGCGCGGGCGATTTGTTCGCGGCCGGCTTCCTCACCGCTTATTGCCGCGGTCATGACCTGCCAGTCACGCGGCGGGAGGTCGGCGGGGGTGATTTTGGCGCCGATGAGCAGCGGGGCGCCGGGGGCGGAAGTGATGCGGGGGTAATCGACATAAGGGGCAGCGCCGGTTAGTAAGTTGTCCTGCCAGATATTGGGCGGGATGGTTGTAAGTGCGCCGCCGGCGCGGATGAGGAAACCGGCCGGGGCGAGGATAGTGAGGCGGACTCGCGGGCCCCAGTTATTGCCGGCCCAGCGGAAATGAGGCTGCGGGTTGACGAGGTAAAGTTGCTCGGGGCCGGAGGGAGTGGTGAGGAAGTCGAGGCCGGCGGTGCGGTCGGCGCGTTCGGTGATGGGGGAGTAGAGTTCGTATCGGAGGCCGTAGTCGAGGGTGAAGCGCGGGGAGATTTTCCAGGTGTCCTCAGCGTAGAGGTTCATGTCGTAGCGCGAGATGGCGGCGACGCCGATCTGGCTGCCCTGAGGAAGCTGTGGGGGCGCGACCGCGGCGGTGTAGGAGAAAGCGCTGCCGAGCAGGAGGGCGGAGAGTGTGTCGGGCAACTGCTGGCCGGGTTGGATGTCATGGGCGCCGCTGGCGGAGCGGATGAGAGAGGTCGAGAAGGAGGGGCCGCCTCCGAAGGTGTACTGGCCGTTGGTGGCCATGCCGAAGTAAGTGGAGTCGCGGTTGGCGCGGAATTCGCCGCCAAACTTGACAGCGTGTCTGGAGGTGGTCCAGGAGAAGTTCTGGCGTCCCATGAAGAGATTGCCGAACGAGGCGGTGACGGAGCCTGCGGCGGCATCGAAGGCTTCGTAGAGACCGTCGGCGAAAATGAGCGAGGGATCGGTATGGTCGGGCGTGGGGAAGTTGGGGGTGCTGCGCGTGAAGCTGAGCGAGGATTCGGAGATGAAGTCAGGGGAAGCGGTGTGGGTCCAGGTGACGACGCCGTTGCGCTGGTGGTCGATGTACTGAATGCCGAAGGCCGGATCGATGGCGGTTTGGTCGGGGTTGGTGGTGGGGCCGGTGAGGTTATCCCAAGTGAAGCGGGCGAAGAGTTTGTCCTTGGAAGAGAGGTTGTGATCGATGCGGCCGGAGAGCTGGTCGGCGTCTGTGACGACTTTGGACGAGGTGGCGAAGGTGCGGGCGCCGAATGCGCCGGTGGGGTCGTTGGGGAGCGGGTAGCGGCGGAGGAGGCTCGATATGGTGGGGTTGACGGGAACGTAGAGGGTATCGCCGGGGAAGGCGGTGGTGTCGATGCCGGCGCGTTCGGCGGCGGTGGGAACGGGGAGGACTTGCGTAGTGTTGAGCACCTGGCGAAAGCCTTGGTATTCGATGAAGAACCAGGTTCTGTTGTGACCGTTGTAGCCGGGCAGCACGACGGGACCGCCGAGGGTGAAGCCGAACTCGTTCCGGCGGAAGGGCGGGATGCGATAGGGACTTGCGGCGGTTTCGCGGTCGAAGAAATTGCGGGCGTCGAAAGCGGAATTGCGGAGGAATTCAAAGAAGGAGCCGTGCCAATCGTTTACGCCGGAGCGGGTAATGATGTTAGTGAAGCCGGCGGCGCCGCGGCCGATGTCGGCGGGCATCCAACCGGAGGAGGACTGAATTTCCTGGACCGCGTCGACGTTGAAGTTGGACATGATGGCGCCGCCCATTTCGGGGTCGCTCGTGTCGGCGCCGTCCATGGCGAAGACGGCTTCGACGCCGCGCTGGCCGTTGATGGCGAACTGCTGGGTGAAGTTTGTGGTGCCGTTGGTGTCGGTCATTGTCCCGGCGGCGAGGAGAAGCAACTGGCTGAAGTCGCGCTTGTTGAGGGGAATGGCGGTAACGGATTGGCTGGAGAGCGTTTCGCCGCCGCTGCCTTCGTTCTGATTTCCGGCTTCGAGGCGGAGGGTGCCGTCGGCGAGGAGCGAGATTTTTGTGGCGCCTTCGATGGGGATGGCCAGTGGGGTGGGAGAAGCGAAGACGCGGTTGGCGAAGCGCACCGAAAGATGGTAAGAGCCGCGGGCGAGAGATCCGAATTGGAAAGAGCCGTTGGGCAGGGCGGTGATGGAGTAATGGTTCGCGGTCGACTGGAGGATAAGTTCGGCTTTGGCCGCGGGCGCGCCGGAGGGATCGTAGACTGCGCCGGTCCACTCGGAGACCGTTTGCTGCGCGGTGAGCGTGGATAGAGTTGTGGCGAGGATTGCGCAAAGGCGCAGTGACTGCTTGAGCGTCATTGACGGGTTGTCTGCCTTGGCGAATGCACGAGGCGTGGAGCGGGCGGGTTTTGGGCGGCTCTCGGGTCCGGATTCCGAAAGTCACGCGAGGGAACGCGCGGCATTCCGTTAGTGTATCGTTCCCGCGCGAGCGCCTGGTTTTCGGCCGCTAGACCTGCGAGCCGGGGAGCGGGTTGAGGACGAGGCTGAAGATGTTGGAGACGTTGGGAGGGTCGAGCTTGAAGCGCGGGTCGCTCGAGAGTTTCTTCCAGTCCGGGTCGGCGGCGAACTTCGCCCAGGAGGTTTCGAGCGTGGCGAGGTCCGGGAAGCTGAGCATGTAAGTGAGGCTGGGGAGCCGGGGGCCGATGAGGGCGTCGGCGTAGAAGACGCCGGTGGCGCCGGCCTTGGTGAAGATGGCGAACTCGCCGTGGTTGAACATGTCCACTTTGTTTACGTGGTCGCCGTTGGTGGGCGAGACGTAAGTGCGGAGATGGTAGATGCGCTTCTCTTTGGCTTTCGCGGTTTCGGGGACGACGAGTTTCGGATGGCCGGTGAAGGCGCGGAGGAGGGTGCTTTCGACGGTCCTGTAGGGCGGGGTGTTGCCGTTCGCGTTCCAGAAGGGCCCGGCGGCTTTCATGAACTCGGCGTCTTTGGCGAGTTGGAGATCGGCGGTGGCGAGAGTTTCGAGATGGCCGGAGGGCATGAGGAGATAGTAGGCGGGCTGGTCCGGGCCGAAGTAGACGGAGAAGGCGCCGACGGGTGAGATGCCGAGGCGATTGAGAGCGGGAATGAGGGCGTTTGCAAAATAGTCGCTGGTGACTTTCGCACCGGGGCCATTGACGAGTTGGTAGCGGCGGAGTTCGTAGAATTCGGGAGCGCCGGAGGACTGCGCGGAGGCCGAGGCGGAACCGGCGAGCGACAGGGCGGAAGCGGTGAGAGCGGTGGAGAAGAAATTTCTGCGATCCATAGCGATTTTGTGGAGTGATTCCGAGTCTATCACGTTAGTAATTTCGCGCTGGGGAATGGGTGGGCTTAGGATATGCTGGGCGCATGCGTGAGCTATCGCGGCGTGAAATGCTGGCGGCGGGCGCGGCGGCGCCGTTGAGTCTTGGCCTCGTGCGGGCCGGGGAGGCGAAGAAGCAGTTCAAGATTATGGGCCTCGAGACGGACCTGTTGCGTGTGCCGGCGGCGCCCTACAGCGACGCGATTCACGATTTCGGCGGGGACGGCGGCGGTGTCGTGCTGCGTCTGAGGACGGACGCGGGGATCACAGGGTGGGCTTACTCGAGTTTCGGGATGATCGCGGGCGGGCCTCGGGTGGTGCAGACGATTCTCGAGCAGGAGATCAAGCCGGTGCTCATCGGGCAGGATCCGGCCTTCCCGAAAAAGATCCGCGCGCAGTTGTGGCGGGCGCTCGAATATCAGGGTGTGCAGGGGGTGACGCAGTTTGCGATGTCGGCGGTGGACATCGCGGTGTGGGACATTTTGGGGAAGGCGGCGGGGCTGCCGGTGTATAGGATGCTGGGCGCGATGCGCGACCGGATGCCGGCCTATGCGATGTGCGGTTGGTACCGGCAGAACGACAAAGACCACTCGCAGTACAAGCGCGCGATCCACGAGACGCTGGAGGCCGGTTACCGGGCGTTCAAAGTGAAGGTGGGGCGGTACGGGCTGGATGACGACGTGGAGCGGATTGAGGTGGGATTCAAGACGGCGGGGAAAGGACTCCGGATCATGGTGGACGCCAACCAGGCGTTCGACCGCGTGGAGGCGCTGCGGCGGGGACGGGTGTATCAGCAACTGGGGTGTTACTGGTACGAGGAGCCAATTGTTCCGTACGACCATGAAGGATACGCCGAGTTAGCGGCGGCCCTGGACATGCGCGTGGCGTGCGGGGAGAACGAGTATAACAAGCATGCGTTCATGGACCTGCTTTTGAAGAAGGGCGCGGATGTGGTGCAGCCGGATAACCGGCGCGCGGGCGGACCGACGGAGTGGATGGAGATCGCGGCGATCGCGGACGGGTTCGAAGTGGAAGTGGCGAGCCACGGCGGCGGGGCGGTGAATTTGAATATTCTGTGCGCCATTCCGAATGCGATTTATATGGAGTCAGGCGGGAAGCAGCGGATGGTGGATGGAGAAGTGCTTGCGCCGGAGGTTCCCGGGATGAGCAGCGAGCCGGCCGCGGATTTCATTGCGAAGCACAAGGTGGCGTGACGGGCGTGCAGTGTTAGGACTGGCGCGGCGCCGTCGTTTGGGATAGTCTGTTGCTCATCCTATGTCGAACGACCGCCGCGCATTCCTGAAATCCTCCGTCCTGGCAGGCGCCGCCGCGCTCCTGCCCACTTCCCGTGTTCTCGGGGCCAACGACCGCGTCCGCGTCGGAGCCATCGGCACCGGCGGCCGCTGCCAGTACCTGATGAAGGTCCTCAACGACGCCGGCGGCAACGAAATCGTGGCCGTCTGCGACGTTTACGGGCCCCACCGCGCCAAGGCGAAAGAAAAATACGCGCCGAACGCGAAAGAATACACCGATTTCCGCGACGTGCTCGACGACAAGTCCATCGACGCCGTAGTCGTCGGCACACCGAACCACTGGCACGTCCCCATCACCATCGCCGCCGTCGGCGCGGGTAAGGACGTGTACGTCGAAAAACCTGTTACCCACACCATCGGCGAAGGCGAACCGCTCGAAAAAGCCGTCACCGAGTCCAAACGGATTGTTCAGGTCGGCCTGCAGCAGCGAAGCTGGCCGCATTTCCAGGAAGCCTATTCGATCGTCGCGGGCAGCCAACTCGGGGACATCACGTTCATCGAAACACACTGGTATCAGAACCTGCTGCACCTCAACGACGGCGTCCCGGAAGTCGATGTGAGCCAACTCGACTGGAAGCAGTTCGTCGGGGACGCGCCGGCGCAGCCGTTTGACGCGCTCCGGTTCACCAACTGGCGCTGGTTCTGGGATTTCGGCGAAGGCTCCCTCACCGATCTGTTCTGCCACTGGGTCGACGTCGCGCAGTGGTACATGGGCGGCGACACGCCCGCCACCGCCTCCGCGCTCGGAGGCAACTACGCCATCCACCGCATCGAGTGTCCGGACACGATCAGCGCCTCCTACCTGTATCCGGGCAAGTACGAAACCGTGTTCCGTTGCAGCATGATCGGCTATCTCGAGGGCGGCGGGCTGACCTTCCGCGGCACCAAGGGTCTGCTTCGCGTCGACCGCGGCGGCTACGGGTTCTGGCCCGAACTGCCTCACTATTCCGAAGCGCTCGACCTCGTGAAACCGGCCCAGGAAGCGAAAACGAACGGCGACGGCACGCCTCACCACATGAAGAACTTCCTCGACTGCGTCCGCTCGCGCGCCATCCCCAACGCGCCGGTGCCGGTGGGCATTTCGGCCGCGCGGACAGCCCACTTGGGCAACATCGCCTTTCGCGAGAACCGCATCGTGCGCGTCACCGGTTGAAGGACGCCGGACCCGAATCAGCTATCCTGAACTGTTTGGAGGCTGCTTGTATTCCGCGAAAATCAGTGCGTTAGGCTGCTATGTGCCGCCCGGCGTGCTTACGAATGCCGACCTGGAGAAGATGGTCGACACGAATAACACCTGGATCATCGAGCGCACGGGCATCAGCGAGCGCCACATCGCCGCGCCGGAAGTCGCCACATCGGACATGGCCGTCGAGGCGGCCCGCGCGGCGCTGGCGCAACGCGGCATCGAGGCGCCGGAACTCGACGCCATCATCGTCTGCACCGTGACGCCCGATATGTTATTCCCAGCCACGGCCTGCCTGGTGCAGAATCGCATTGGCGCGCACGGGGCGTGGGGATTCGATCTTGTTGCCGCGTGCTCCGGATTCGTCTACGGCCTGACGACCGCGGCGAATCTCGTCATGACCGGCACGCACCGCAAGGTGCTGGTCATCGGCGCCGACACGATGTCGCGCATCATCGACTACACCGACCGCGCCACCTGTATCCTTTTCGGCGACGGCGCGGGCGCGATGCTGGTCGAGCGCGGCGAAGCCGGCGAGGGCTTCATCGGCCACAAGAACGAGATCGACGGTTCGGGCGGCGACTACCTGAAAATGCCCGCCGGCGGAAGCCGAATGCCTGCGACCCACGAAACCATCGACCAGCGCCTGCATTACGTGAAACAGGAAGGCCAGCAGGTGTTCAAATACGCGGTGAAGAAAATGTACGAGCTGTGCCACGGTCTTCTGGCCGAGCACAACCTCAAAGGCGAGGACGTCGCGCTCCTGGTGCCGCACCAGGCCAACCGCCGCATCATCGTCTCGGCCGCCGAACGTCTCGGCCTTCCGCCCGAGCGCGTCTTGATCAACATCGACCGTTTCGGCAATACTACCGCCGCCACCATTCCGCTCGCCACGCGCGACGCCGTCCAGGCAGGGAAGCTCAAAAAGGGCGACCTCGTGCTGTTCGCCGCCGTCGGCGCGGGCTTCACCGCGGGCGCCAACCTGTGGCGCTGGGCCTACTGAGGTCTCCTGTCATGCGGGACGCCGCACTGAACGCCCTCGAAGCCGCGCTGCGCCCCGGCGTCGAATATGCCGACGTCCGCGTCGTCGGCCAACGCGAGCGAACGCTCGGGACCAAGAACGGTAAGCCGTCGCAAGTCGCCGAATCGGAATCGCTCGGCCTCGGCGTGCGAGTGCTCGCCGAAGGATGCTGGGGTTTTGCCGCCACCGACGATCTGTCGAAAGCCGGCGTCGAACGCGCCGCGGCCCAAGCCGTGGCCATCGCCCGCGCCAGCGCGCTCGCCCGCATCGAACCGGTCAAACTCGCGCCCGAGGAAGCCTATCAGGCCGTTTGGATGTCGCCCTGCCTGATCGATCCCTTCTCGCTCAGCGTGGACACGCAACTCGGCCTGCTGCTCGCCATCGACGGCGAACTCCGCCGCAACCCCGGCATCACGCTCGCTGAAGCGGCGCTCAGCCTTCGCCGGGAACACCAGGTCTTCGCCTCGTCCATCGGGAGCGTCATAGAGCAGACGCGCACCTTCACCGGCGCCGGCTACGAAGCCTACAGTTTTCGCGATGGGGAACTGCAAAAGCGTTCCTATCCGAACTCGTTCGGCGGCCAGCATCAGCTTAAGGGCTGGGAGTTGATCGACGAACTCCGCCTCGTCGAAAACGCCGCCCGCATCGCGGAGGAGGCCGTGGCGTTGCACGATGCTCCGCCCTGCCCGCAGGGCCGCTTCGACCTGATCCTCGATTCCAGCCAGCTTGCGCTTCAGATTCACGAGTCGATCGGCCACCCCATCGAGCTTGACCGCGTGCTCGGCTCGGAAGCCAACTACGCCGGGATGAGTTTTCTCACGCTCGATCAACTCGACCACCTGCGCTACGGCTCCCAGATCGTCAACGCCGTCTGCGATGCGCGCCTGGAGCACGGCCCGGGTCTCGGCACCTTCGCCTTCGACGATGAAGGCGTACCCGCGCAGTGCATCCAGATTATCGACAACGGGCGCTTCACCGGCTACATGACCTCGCGCGAAACCGCCGCCGCCGCCGGCCAGTCGCGCTCGAACGGAACCATGCGGGCGGCATCGTGGTCGCGCATGCCGCTCATCCGGATGACCAACGTCAGCCTGTTGCCCGGCCCGCACTCACTCGACGAGGTCTTCGACGCCGATCATGCCATCTACATGGAGACGAACAAGAGCTGGTCCATCGACGACAAGCGCTACCAGTTCCAGTTTGGCTGCGAGATCGCCTGGGAAATCCGCGGCGGCAAGCGCGGGCGGATGCTGAAGAACCCGATCTACTCCGGCATCACCACGGAATTCTGGAACGCCTGCGCCGCTATCGCCAACCGCGAGCACTGGACACTGTGGGGCGTACCGAACTGCGGCAAGGGCCAGCCGGAACAGGTTATCGGCACCGGCCACGGCGCCAGCCCGGCGCGGTTCCGCGGAATCCGCATCGGCGCGGGGAGTGGGGAATGAGACACGCCGCGCTGGTGAGTGAGCCGCAATGCCGCGAAGCGCTCGACATTGCGATTCGCGCCGCCCGCGAATCGGGCGTCGCTCACGTCGAGGTCCTCATCGGAGGCGAGCGTGAAGCCCTCACCCGTTTCGCCAACAACACCATCCATCAAAACGTGGAAGCGGTGGAGCATAACATCTCCGTTCGCGTCATCGTGGACCAGCGCACCGCACGGGCTACCACCACCTCCTTCGCCGAAGACTCGATCGCCCGCGCCACCACCCAGGCCATCGCGCTTGCCCGAGCCAGCGCGCCGGACCCCGACCTCTGCCCGCTGCTCGAACCCTCCGAGGCCGGCACACCCCCGGCTCTCAACCGCTTCGACGAAGCCACAGCCGCCGCGACGCCGCATTACCGCGCCGAAGCCGTGCTTCGCGCCATCCACGCCGTGAAGAGCGCCGGTCAGACTGGCGCCGGCATCTACTCCACCGGCGAATTCTTCGAGGCTGTGCTCAACTCGGCCGGCGTCGAGGCCTTTCATCGCCAGACCTCGGCCGTGTTCTCCATCACGGCCATCGCCGAAGACAGTTCCGGATGGGCGAAAGCGTCCTCGGTCGCCGCCAGCGCCATCGACCCGGAAACGCTAGCCCGGCAGGCCGCGGAAAAAGCCCGCCGGTCCCGCCAACCCCGCGAAATTCCACCCGGCCGCTATACCGTCATCCTGGCCCCCGCCGCCGTCCTGGACCTCGCCGGCCAGATCTTCGCCGACTTCAGCGCTACCGCCATTGCCGACGACCGCAGCTTCCTGAACGACCGCCTCGGCCAACCCCTGTTCGGCGAAAACATCTCCATCGGCGACGATGTTACTCACCCGCTGCAGGCCGGTCCGGCGTTTGACGGCGAAGGGGTCGCCCGCTCCCGTCTTTCGCTCGTCGAGCGCGGCGTGCCGAAACAGGTCGCCTATGGCAGAACCGCCGCCCACCGCGAGCGCCGCGCCTCCACCGGCCACGGCTTTCCCCCGCCTTCGGAGACCGGCGAGATGCCCGCCAATATCGTCATCGCCGGAGGCGGCACGAGTCTCGAGGACATGATCGCCTCCACCCGCCGCGGCATCTTCGTCACGCGCCTGTGGTACATCCGCGAGGTCGACCCATACGAAAAGATCATGACCGGCATGACGCGCGATGGCACGTTCTGGGTGGAAAACGGCGAAATCCAATACGGAATCCGCAATTTGCGTTTTAACCAAAGCGTGATCGAATTGTTGCGGAACGTCGATGCGCTCTCCCCGGCCATCCGCGCCTCGGGCGAGGAGTCCTTCGACATGGTCGTCCCGGCGATGCGCGCCAACCAATTTGAGTTCAGCGAGGTTACGCGGTACTGAGGCTTGTTTCCGGCAGCCGAAAACAGAGAAACTGAGAGTAGCGGGCGGATACGGTGCATCAACACTCTCACGGCAAAGCGTTGGGCTGGTCGACAGCGGTCACGCTCGCCTTCGTCGTGGTCGAGCTCGCCGCCGGAATCCACGCGCATTACCTCGCGCTCATCTCCGACTCCGGCCATAACTTCACCGACGCGCTCGCCCTCATCCTCGCAGCCGCCGCCCAGCGCCTGGAATCCCGGCCCGCCGACGACCGCAAGACGTACGGCTACCAGCGCGCCGGCGTGCTGGCCGCCTTCATCAATGCCCTGGCCCTACTCGCCATCTCGGCCATCATCTTCTGGGAGGCCTGGTTCCGCTTATTCACCCCGCCGGCGGTGAATGACACCACCATGGGCATCGTCGCATTGGCCGGCATCGCCGTCAATGTGGGCATCATGATGGCGCTCCACCGCGGGCGTCACGATCTGAACATCCGCGCCGCCTGGGTCCACATGCTTGGCGACGCCGTCAGTTCCGCCGCCATCGTCGCCGGCGCCGTTGTCATCCGCTTCACCGGCTGGCATCGAATCGACCCCGCGCTGTCCATCTGCATCGGCGTGCTCATCATCTGGACCGCGTGGGACATCATCCGCGAATCGCTGAACGTCCTGCTCGAAGGCATCCCGCAAGGCATGAACCTCAAGGCCATCTCGAACGCGGTCCAGACCGTGCCCGGCGTCATCGACGTTCACGACCTCCATGTATGGACGCTCGGCGCCGGAGCCCACGCGCTAAGCTGCCACGTGTTGATCGACGACATGCCGCCTTCGGAAAGCCACGCGATCCTGCTGCGCATCAACGAAGCGCTCTGCGCCTTCCACATTCATCACTCAACCGTGCAGTTCGAGCACGTCCGCTGCGCGCTCTCCGATGCGCCTTGCTCGATGCTGGGCGGCGCGCACCAGCACCCGCACACGCACTCCCACTGAACGCGCGTTCTCAGCCGCCGGCACGCACCATCTTAGCCGTTGTAATCGCCTGCCCCGTGTGGCGCTGCGTGTGCTCGGCGATGTGAATCAGCAGCCCCACCAGCGGCGCCTCGATCCGCTTCCGCCCGATGTAGCGCGGCGCGCTTTCATCGGACAAGTCCATCGCCCGCACCGCGGCCTTCGCCGATTCGAGCGCGGCGCGCAACTCGGCCAGTAACTCCACGCGCGTCGCCCCTGGCTGCATCTCCGAGCGGAGCGCTTCCAACTGCGCGGCGTCGAGTTCCTTGCCTTGGGCGTAGGTCATCAAACGGTCCACGCTTCGCCCGATATGGCGGACCTGGAAGCCAACGGGTGCAACGCCGCCCGGCCGCGCCCAAAGCTGCTCGCCGTTCAAGTCCTCGGTCCAGCGCTCGACGTCTTCGAGGGCGTGCTCGAAGCAGCGGATCAGCGCGCCGGCCACCGGATGCACGTTCTCCACCCGCCCCCGCAACCAAGGCTCCAGCGCAGGCCGTTCCACTTCAGTCCTCTCCCGACACGTATTCGAGCAGCCGGTCGCGGAGCGCCTTCGCACTCTCGGCGTCGGGCGTCACCACCAGAATCGTATCGTCGCCGGCCAGAGTCCCAGTCACCTCGGGCAGTTCCTCGCGGTCGAGCGCAACAGCAAGGGCATTGGCGTTGCCGGGCGCCGTTTTCAGCACGATTAAGTTCTGCGCCTGCCGGATGTCGCGGAGTAACTCGGCCGTCACTGCCGCAAGTCTCGATCCCGGTGTCGCCGAAAGCTGCTTGTAGCCGCCCGGCGTCTTCACCAGGCCCAGTTCGCGGATGTCGCGCGACAGCGTCACCTGCGTCGCCTGAATCCCGCAGTCCTCGCGAAGCCGTTGCGCCAGTTCCTCCTGCGTGTGCACGCGCGCAGCGTTCACAATCCGCAGAATCTGCCCCTGGCGATAGCTCTTGTTCATCGCGAATCTAGGCGCCGGCGCCCATCGCCGCCAGCCGTTCCTCCGCCTGCCGTAGCGCTTCGGCCACGGCCTCGGGTCCGGCGCCACCTGGCACGTTCCGTGTCTTCATGCCTTCGCTCGGATTGAGCAGCGCCGCTATTTCCGGCGTAAGTTCGGGCGCGAACTGCGCCAACTCTTCCGGCGTCCACTCCGTTGGCCGCTTCCCGCGCTTCAGACTTTCCAGCACCAGGCGCCCGGCGAGCTGATGCGACTGGTGGAACGGCATCCCCGCCCGCGCCAGCGCCTCGGCGATATCGGTCGCCACCAGCCAGCTTTCTTCCGCCGCCGCCGCGGGCCGCTCCGGCTTCAGCCGCGTCGTCTCCACCACCGCCCGCGCCATCTCGAGTGAGCGCGAAAGCTGGTCCGCCGCTTCAAACAGGGGCTCCTTGTCCTCCTGCATGTCGCGATTGTAAGTCATCGGCAAGCCCTTCATCGTGACGAATAGCGACGTGAAAGCGCCGAACACGCGCCCGCACTTGCCGCGGATCAACTCGAGCGAATCCGGGTTCTTTTTCTGCGGCATCAGACTCGATCCGCTTGTCACGCCATCGGCCAGGTCGAGCCAGCCGAACTCGTCGCTCGAATACAGGATCCAGTCCTCGGCCAGGCGGCTCAGGTGCAGCATCACGGTCGAGGCTGCGTAGAGGAAATCGAGCGCGAAGTCGCGGTCGCCCGACACGTCCATGCTGTTGCGCGAAATCGTGTCAAAGCCCAACTCCCGCGCAATCGCCGGACGGTCAAACGGAAAACCGCTTCCGGCGAGAGCGCCGGAGCCCAGCGGCAGCACGTTCGCTCGCGCCCGCGCCTGCATCAGACGCTCGTGATCGCGGGAGAACATTTCGAAATAGGCGAGCAGGTAGTGCGGCCAGAGCACGGCCTGAGCCCGCCGCAGGTGCGTGTAGCCGGGAACCACGGCTTTGGGGTCCGCCTTCGCCCGCTCCACCAGCGCGGTCATTAGCCCGCGCAAAAGCGTGGCCGTCCGGTCGATCTCGGCGCGCAGCCAAAGCCGCGTATCGAGCGAAACCTGCTCGTTGCGGCTGCGGCCGGTGTGAATCTTCGCCGCCACCCCGCCCGCGCGTTCGTTCAGCAGGCGGATGACCAGCGTATGGACATCCTCATCCGTCGCGCCGTCGAAGAATCCGGGCTTCGCGTGGTCGGCGCGAATCGACTCGAACGCCTGCGTCAACTGTTCGCGCTCCGGGGCGCTGAGAATGCCTACCCGCTCCAGCGCCCGCGCAAACGCGATTGAACCCTCGATGTCGGCATCGAGCAGCCGCCGGTCGAAATCGAGCGAACCGGAGAACCGCTCGAAGACCTCCGAGGGCCCCGTCTCAAACCGGCCGCCCCAGAGCTTCATTTGGCGCTTTTCGCCGCCAGCGCGCGCACTTTGATCGGCAGCCCGATCAGATTGATGAAGCCCAGCGCATCCTTCTGATCGTATTCGGCGCCCATCGTGAAGCTGGCGATATTGAGCGAGTACAGCGAGTACGGCGAGCGCCGGCTCACCGGTTCTATCGTGCCCTTGTATAACCGCAGCGTGATTTCGCCGGTGCTGGTGGCGGCCGTCGTCGCGAAGAACGCATCGAGGGCCTCGCGCAGCGGCGTGAACCAGAAGCCGTTGTAAACCAGTTCCGCGTAATCGAGCGACAGCTTCTGCTTGTAGTGCAGCGTGTTCTTGTCGAGCGTCAGCGATTCCAGTTCCTTGTAAGCGGTCATCAGAAGCGTGCCGCCCGGCGTCTCGTAGCAGCCTCGCGACTTCATGCCCACGAAGCGGTTCTCCACCAGGTCTATCCGTCCGATGCCATGCTCGGCGCCGATCCGGTTCAGCGTTTCGAGCAACTCCACCGCCGAGGCGTACTTCTTTCCGTCCACCGACACCGGCCGCCCGGTCTCGAACCCGATGGTCACTTCGCGCGGGGAGTCCGGCGCCTCTTTCGGCGACTTCGTCAGCATCCAGATATGCTCGGGCGCCGCGTTGGCCGGGTCTTCCAGTTCCCCGCCCTCGTGCGAGATGTGCCAGATGTTGCGGTCCCGGCTGTAGATCTTGGTGGTGGTCTGCGCAATCGGCACCTTGTGCTTGGCCGCATATTCAATGGCGTCTTCGCGCGAGACGATGTCCCACTCCCGCCACGGCGCGATCACGCGAAGCTGCGGCGCCATCGCCTTGTACGTCAGCTCGAACCGGACCTGGTCGTTTCCCTTCCCCGTGCAGCCGTGGGCGAGAGCGTCGCAGCCGGTTTCGAGCGCTACTTCTACCTGCCGCTTGGCGAGCAGCGGCCGCGCGATGGACGTGCCCAGCAGATACTTGTGCTCGTAAACGCCGCCTGAGCGCACCAGTGGCCAGAGATACTGCGAGACAAACTCCTCCCGCATGTCGGCCACATGGACTTCGCTCGCGCCGGTCTTCCGCGCTTTTTCTTCGAGTCCGGCCAGTTCGTCTTCGCCCTGCCCGATGTCTCCGCAGACGGCGACAACTTCGCAGCCGTAGTTTTCCTTCAGCCACGGAATGATAATGGACGTGTCCAGCCCGCCCGAGTAGGCAAGGGCCACCTTCTTGGGTTGATTCATCTCGTTCGATTGTACCTTCGTAGTGGAAAAAGCCCCCGCCGTTTACGCGAGAAGCATCAGAAGCAGAGCCTTCTGCGCGTGCAGCCGGTTCTCTGCCTGGTCAAACACCGCCGATTGCGCGGATTCAATCACGCCGTCGGTCACTTCCTGGCCGCGCTTGGCCGGAAGGCAATGCAGGAAAATCGCTTCGGGAGCGGCGCCGGACATCAACTTGTCATTCACCTGGTACGCCGCGAAATGCGTCTGGCGAATGGCCGCTTCCTCTTCCTGGCCCATGCTCGCCCAGACGTCGGTATAAATGGCTTGCGCCCCTTCGGCCGCTTCGTGCGGGTCGTTCGTAATCTTCACCGCCGCGCCCGCGGCATCGGCGAACGCCTTGGCTTGCTCGACTACCGCCGCATCCGGTTCATAGCCTTGCGGCGTCGCCACATTCACATTCATCCCCAGCCGCGTCAGGGTCAACAGGAGGGAATTCGCCACGTTGTTACCGTCGCCGACGAAGGCCAGCGTCAGGCCCTTTAGATCCCCAAACCGCTCCACCAGCGTCTGCGCGTCGGCCAGCGCCTGGCAGGGATGAAACCGGTCGCTCAGCGCGTTCACCACCGGCGCCGAACTCCACCGCGCCAAGTCGTTGATTGTGTCTTGCGAAAACGTCCGCGCCACAATGCCCTGCGTCCACCGCTCCAGGTTCCGCGCGACATCCTTCACCGGCTCGCGCGCCGCAATCGGCCCGGTAGAGGTCACCACATCGCCGCCAAGCTGCTTCACGGCAAGTTCAAAGGTCATCCGCGTCCGCAGCGACGGCTTTTCAAACAAAAGGGAAACATACCGCCCGGCCAGCGCGCCCTGATACTCCGCCGGCCGCGCCTTCACCTCGGCGGCCAACGCCAACAACGCGCGCAGTTCGTCGTGCGACAGATCCAGATCGGATGCGAGTTTGCCTGCGGCGATACCGGGAAACGCCGGTACCGGACCGTGAAAGAGAACGGGACTGGGACGAACAGCTGCCATGATTAAGTATTCACTCATATGTATAATCGCACGGTCGCTTCCGCCTGTCAATGCCACAGTCATAGTGGGTAGTGTCCGGCGCTGCGTTGCTGGCGCAAATGTTTGATTATTAGGCGTTTGGAATCAGTGGACTAGGAAAGAGAGAGCAGAACGAAGCGGGGAAGTCAGATGGCCGGGGGCGCTGCTTTCGAGATTAGAAGGTTTGGGAGAAAGCCTTGGTCTGGGGATCGCTCGGTGCAGGCGCGGCAGCGCTTGCTGACTTGACCTGGAATACCCAAGTTGCGGGTTATTCTTACGCGCTCGGCGCAGTTTTGAAGCAGTTCCTTGTGTACCGGCTTCTCGGAGTAGCATCGGGTGACCACCACCCCAGCGTCGCGGGCGGCCTCTAGCGCCGATGAGTGAGTCGAATGACGCGCCCCAGACGATGAGTTGGCGAAGCGGAGGAAGTGGCTTGGCGAACAGCGATCCTGACTCTGAATGAGCATTGTGGATTCGGGACCAGTCCCGCAACCCGGCATGCCGTTACGTAACCGCCATGCGAGGTCTCAATGGGTGCGAGCGGAACGATCGGCGAATCGAAAACGAAACCGCGGATTACCGGCTTATCGCCGTCTTGCGGCAGACCGGCGCTCTCCGGCAAGGTAATGCTGATCAAGCGCCTGACGGATCAGAGTCTTGATCACGGCCTGACGGCTGATGTTCAGTTCCTTCGCCGCGTTGTCCAGTTCCTCCAACATCGGTGACGCAAAGTCCACATTGACGCGCTGGATCGGCCCCATCATGCGGCCCGTCTTGGTGAAAAAACGCGAGACGTTCTTTCCCTCATCGGCGAGACGTGCGATGGTCTCCGCCGCCACTGGCGTTTTCTGTTTACGGGTGCTCTTCATAAAGCTGCTGCTCCTCCCTCATCGCCTTCCAGAGCGTCACGAGGTGGTAATACTCGCCTTCCTTGTCTTCCCGTACTTCAAAGATGAGCGCATACAAAGTGTCTTCAACCCAGCCGATGGCGCGGTGCTGCTCCGGCAGATCGGAGCGCCGGTCGAGGTAGTAGGGATGCGAGAAGATCTCGCGCGCCTCTTCAAAGCCGATCCCGCGCGCGGGATTCGCCCGCAACCGTTTGCTTCTCCGCTCATCGAAGTGGAACCGCATTCCGGTATATCTGTTATACCATAATTCACGAACGCTGCTCGAGCGGATCGCGGCACTGCCCGGAGTGCTGCAAACGGGCGCTTTCTCCGATCTACCAATGAGTTCCAGTTCGAACGTCCTTCTCACGGCCGAAGGCACGCGGCATACGGAACGGGCCGGTACGCTTTTCTGTCTTGGTGATGCGTTGGAGGCGCTGCGGGTCAGGCTGCTCGAAGGACGGCTGCTCCGTCCCGGCGACTACATCGGGGAAGCTCATATCGCCGTAATCTCGGAAGGGCTGGCGAATCGGCTGTGGCCCGGCCAGGATCCGATTGGCAGGCATGTCAAATTCGGCGCCGGCATCGCCCTGGGCCTGTGCCTATCGCTGGTAACGGCCAGACTCCTTTCGTCGTTCCTGTACGATACGAGCCCGCTGGATCCGGTGACCTACATTCTGGTGACCGTCGTCCTGACGCTGGTGGCCGTGGGCGCGGCGGCCTTTCCGGCGCTGCGCGTGATTCAGACCGATCCCGTAACGGCGCTCCGGCTGGAATAGGTCCGCACACCACGCCACTCCGTTGTCCTTGCTCCGGAAGACCTATCCGGTATGTCCTGCCGGAGTGTCCTTGCTATTCTGGGATTGAGGGGGCGCGCTGGCGCTTCGAGGTTTGAGGCGGGCTCGCACCAGCTAGGAGGCACGAAGTGGCAGACGACAATAAACTTCCCTATTTCTTTCTTGGACTGGGACTGGGCCTAGTGGCGGGCGTTTTATTCGCGCCCCAGAGCGGCGAGGAGACCCGGAACTATCTCAAGGAGCGCGCCGACGACGGGCGTGAATACCTGAAGAAGCGCAGTTCGGAACTTCGCGACACCGCCAACGACGCCGTGGATCGCGGCAAGGCCGCCGTGAATGAGGCGATTGACAAAGGCAGAGCCACCGTCGTTCGCCAGCGCGATCAGGTTTCCGCGGCGGTTGAAGCCGGGAAACAGGCCTATCGCGAAGCGATGCGCGGCCCCGCGCCGACTACGGAAGGGTAAAGCCAAGCCACACCGCCTTTTCCCTCACTCTCCCACATGGACCAACAGACTCTGCTTATCCTAATGACGATTTTCGTCGCGCTCGCTGCTATCGGCATGTTGGTGCAGGCGGCGATGTTGATCGGCATCTATCGCATCAGCAAGGGGACACAGGAGAAGGTGTTTGCTCTACTGCCGCGGATCGAGTCGCTGGTAGAATCGACGAGCGAGGGCGTCGATCAGAGCCGGAAGCAGATTCTGGAGATCGCGGCTCGAGCCAGCGCCATCCTGGACTCGGCGCGCGAACAACTCACCAAGGTCGAGGAGATAGTCACCGATGCCACCAGCCGGGCGCGTGTGCAGATGGACCGCATGGAACTCGTCCTCGATGACACGATGACGCGCGCCCAGGAGACCGTCGCCGCGGTCCACGAGAGCGTCATGTGGCCGGTCCGGGAGTTGCACGGCATCGCCGCCGGGGTCCGCGCGGCACTCGATTTCCTGGCGCGCGGCAGCCGGCCCAGTGTGGCGCAGGCCACCAGCGACGAGGAAATGTTCATCTAGGCGGCCGGTTCGATGTTCCGCTGAACCGGCTAGGGCCTTTCACTCATACTTCGCTCGTTCCGGCCGATCAGGTAACAGACATGCCGGAGCAACTGACACTCCGTATCGGGGCCCTGTTACGTACGTTCAGCGCCGATCCGGTCCGTACGACCGCTGCGCTGCGGGAACTCATTGCGCTGGACGAGCCGCGCGTGGTGCGCGCCGCCGTCGCTTTGCTCGACGAGGAACGGGCGGCGTGGGGTGCTCGGTCTGTCCTCGGGATGGTCGCCTCCCGCGGCTCTTTCATCCGCACGTTGATCGATCCCCGCGAGCTCTCGCTTTCCGAAGCTGTCCGCATCGCCCACGAGATCTCTCAATTCGACACCCGTTTTCTGAGCAGCATCAGCGCCGCGGCAGCCGCTCCCGGCGCGCCGCCCGGGTCCGCCGAACGCGCCTCGCTTATCGTCGACCACCGGCAGCGCGCGGACCGCGTCGAAGCGCTATGGGAACGCAGCGGCCTGAGTACCGCTCAAGTGTTCGAACAATTCGCCCGCGACCCTCATCACCGTGTCCGGGCCAACGCGCTTCTCGGATTGCACCGCCGAGGCGACCCCCGTTCGATCCCCGGCCTCGTCGAAATGACCGAATCGCCGGATCCGCTCTTTCGCGCGGCGGCTGCGTGGGCCATGAAAGCCAGCGAAGATCCGCGCTTCCTGCCCGTCCTCGAACGCCTCTCGGCGGATTCCGGCCGCGCCGGGCTGAACGCCCGCAAGGCGCTCGAAAAACTTAGGGCGACAGCGGCCGAACGGAAGAGGCGCCCGCCCTGGCTGGTTGCAACGGATCGGGAGAGCCTCGCCGGCGCCCGGCAGATCAAGATCGCCATCTCCGTCCAGAGCGCGGCCGGAGAGCCAGTAGCAGGGCTGCTGCTCACCCATTTTCTATGGAGCCAGGGTGGCGAAATGTTCTGGCGATTCGCCGGGCGCGAGACAGAAGCCCCGTCCCACTACGAGTTCGCCATCGAGACGGCGAACGCGAAGCCTCCCGGATCGATACAGCTTCAGATCCTCCACCCGAGTGGGTGGGGCGAGGCCAAGATTCCGATTCAAGTCCCCGACGCCGGCGAAGTCCCGCCTGAACCGGCCACCGAGCCTTCTGCCGCCTGAGTCCGGGCGGGTTCCAGCACAGCCCAGAAGGACAAGCCTCGCGAAGCCCTACACTGAAGCTGTGAAGCGTGCGCTGATGCTCGCGCTCGTGGCCGCTCTCCCGCTTGCGGGACAAGGCCGGCGCGCACACGACGTCGCCGCCGAGCTTGCCTCGGCTACGCTCGACCCCGCTGCGTGTTACCGCGTCCACGACTTCCGCATCGCGCGCCCGGGTTTGACGATCTATTTCAATTCCGGTTACCTGATCTTCGCCAAACCGGTGAACGGCATCCGCCCCGGCGCCTATTTCGCTTCGACCACCGATGCCGGCGACGGCGAGGTTTTGGTAGTGCCGCCGAATCGAGCCGAGCGCCTCTCGCTGACCCGCTTCACCGGGTCTCCCACGCTGGACGCTCATTTTCAGGGCGCGTTCCTGATTCTGGGAGATGGCTCCGCCGACGCCCTGGCAGCGTCGCTCGCCACCAACCGCGTAACCACTCCCGCGGCCGGCAAGGAGGACGTCCCCGCCATCTTATCCGCTCAGGCTTCGCCCGCGCTGCGAGTCGTGCTCGGCAATTTCACAGTCCGGCTTGTGCTCGACCTGCTTTCTCAGACGCGCGCCGGCGGTGTTTTCGTTCTGAGCGCGCTCGGTAGCGCCGCCGGCGGCTTCGACGCCGTCTACGACCCCGCTCATGAGCCTAACGTCACGGTCGGGCAGTTCGCGCAGCGGAATCAACGTCAGTACTTCGATATCTGGACTTCGTTCTCCCCGCAAAGAGCCGCTTCCACCGTTACGCAGACACCTCCGTCCGTCCCTGCTTCCTACCGCATCGACGCTTCCTTCGACTCCAATCTCACTCTCGACGCCTCGTCCACGGTCACCTTCGACGCTCCGGCGGTCATTCAGGCCGCCTTGCCCTGCTTCATTTCCGCGCACGAGACGGTCCTCTCCGCCCGGACCGACGGCGAGCCTGCTGAAATCTTCCAGCCCCTTTCGCTTGACGGATCGCCCTCGCTGTTCGACGACGGCCAGGACTTCCTCCTCGTGCCCGCCCATCCGCTCGCCAAAGGCCGCCATACGATCGAGTTCCACCACCACGGCAACGTGATTCGCCGCGCACCCGACGGATTGCTCTTCGTCGAATCCCGCGGCACATGGTATCCGCAGATCGGTATGGGACTCGCAAACTTCGATGTTCACTTCACATTCCCCGCCGACCTCACGCTCGTCGCCACCGGCGACATTGTTGAGGACACGGTGACCGCGGGCCGGCGCAGCCTTCATGTTGTCACGCCCGTGCCGGTGCGCTTTGCCGGCTTCAACCTCGGCAAGTTTCAAACCAGCGAACTCCTCCAGGGGCCGCTGCGCCTGCGCATCTGCGCCAATCCCCCTCCCATGCCTCCCCCGCCCACCGCGGCGCCGCCGGCCCTGGCGCCGTTCCAGAAGCGCGCGGACGCGCTTCCCCCCACGGCGCCCCTTGAGCCCTATCGCGACGCGCTGCGCCGTATTTCGCAGAACACAGCCTCGACGTTCGCCTATCTGTCTTCGCTGCTCGGTCCGCCGCCTTTGAAGACCAACACCATCTCGCCGATTCCGAGTTCCTTTGGGCAAGGTTTCCCGGGCCTCGTCTACCTGTCGAATCTGGCGTATCTCGATCCCGCGCGCGCCGCTTCGGGCGTCGGGCCTCGCTCCGCGCAGGTGTTCTTCTTCGATCTTCTGGAGACGCACGAGATCGCCCACCAGTGGTGGGGCAACCTTGTCGTACCCGCCGGCGATTCCGACGAATGGCTTGTCGAAGCGCTTGCCAACTACACCGCTCTCATGTACCTCGAGCAGCGAAAAGGCCCGGGCGCGGTGCAGCAGGTGCTTGAGGAGTACCGCAAGAACCTGCTCGCGCGCGACTCGCGGGGGCAGACCATCGAGTCCGCCGGTCCGATCGTCTGGGGCGCAAGGCTGCGTAGTTCCAGTGCGCCGGAAGCGTGGCGCGTCATCACCTACGAGAAGGGCTCGTGGATTATTCACATGCTCCGCCGGAGGATGGGCGACGAGCGCTTCGACGAATTTCTCCGGACCCTCTGCACCCGCTTTGAGGATTCGCCGATGTCCACGCAACAGTTTGAGGCGGCGGCTCGCGGGTTTCTTCCCCGTGGCGCAACGCTGGCCGGTTTTTTCGACAATTGGGTCTACGGCACCGGCATCCCCTCGCTCAAGCTCTCGTACTCGGTGCGAAACGGGCGGCTGGCCGGCTCTTTGCAGCAGCTCGACGTCGACCCGGGGTTCACCGCTTCTGTGCCGATCGAGATCCGCGATGCCGCGGCGTCCGGGACGGTCCTGCATTGGGTTGAGACCGGCGACGAGCCTGTTGCCTTCTCCTATCCGGTCCGTTCGCGCAACGCCCGCGCCGCCATCGCGCCGGGCATGCTCGACCGCGGTTCACGGTGAACTCTCCCGGCGCGTCACAATCGTCTCATGTCCGAAGACCGTCTCCGCTTCGATCCGGCGATTCGAGCCGCGCTGTGGCGCGACCTTGCCGCCGAGATCGAAGCGTACTTCACCCGGGTCGACAGCGGCCGCGTTACGCCGGCGATGGATCCGGCCGCCGTCCGCGCGCTGCTGACCGGCTGCACATTCGACAAGCCTGTGGCGCCGTCCGAGGCGCTGCGCTTCCTCGCACGCGGGCTCGCCACGCACCAGACGCATACACCGCACCGGCGTTACTTCGGGTTGTTCAATCCGGCGCCGACCACAATGGGAGTGGCGGCGGACGCGCTGGTGGCGGCCTTCAATCCACAGCTTGCGGCGTGGAGTCACTCTCCGCTGGCCATCGAGATCGAGCGGCATCTCATCCGTGCCCTCGGCGGACGATTCGGCTATCCGCCGGAGACGGTCGACGGAACGTTCGCCTCCGGCGGCGCCGAGGCCAATCACACGGCTCTGCTGTGCGCCCTGACGCACGCGTTCCCGGCATTTCCCGCGAAGGGCCTGCGCGCCCTTCCCGCGCAACCTGTTTTCTATCTCTCCTCCGAGAGCCACCATTCGTTCCTGAAAGCAGCCAAGCTCTGCGGGCTCGGCGCGGAGGCGGTGCGAAGCGTCGAGACCGACGCGCGTCTTCGCATGGTCCCTTCGGCGCTGGCCTCGGCGATCGCTCGCGACCGCGAGTCGGGGTTGGCGCCGTTTCTCGTCGTGGGCGCCGCGGGCACGACCAACGCGGGCGCGATCGACCCGCTTGCCGAACTCGCCAAAATCGCGGCGGCGGAAGGACTCTGGTTTCACACGGACGCGGCCTGGGGCGGCGCGGCCGCACTCGTGGAGGAACTACGGCCCCTGCTAAATGGAATCGAACATTCTCAGTCGATTACGTTTGATGCGCACAAGTGGCTCAGCGTGCCGATGGGCGCCGGCATCTACCTCACGCGCGATCCGGAAATTCTCCGCCGCACGTTCCGCACCGAAACCGCCTACATGCCCCGGGAAGCCCGCGAACTCGATGTCGTCGATCCGCACTTGCATTCCATGCAATGGTCGCGGCGTTTCACGGGAGCAAAGTTGTTTCTCTCGTTGCTGGCCGCCGGTTGGGATGGCTACGCTGAGGCGATCCGCCATCAGACGCGGATGGGAGTGGTTCTGCGGGAACGTCTTGCCTCCGATGGCTGGCGCATCGAGAACGACTCGCCGCTGCCTGTCGTCTGCTTCTCCGACCCCGGCGGCGCCGGCCCGCACGCCATCGCGATGAAGATTGTCGCCTCCGGCCAGGCGTGGATCTCGACAACGCTGCTGAATCAGTCGCGAACGGTGTTGCGGGCCTGCATCACGAACTTTCTCACGGCCGAAGAAGACGTCGCGGCGCTCGTGGATGCGCTCGGCGACGCGCGCCGCTGAGGGGCGGAATCCCCCGCGGAGAGGAGCTGCCCCGGCTCCTCTCCGCACCCGGCACGGCTACATCCGGTAGCTGGCGACGAGGACATCGCCTGCCTGCGGCGTCGAGCCGGCCAGGAAAGTGATAGTACTGCCGCTGATCGTGTAATCCACGCCAGGGCTCATACGCAGACCGTTCATATAAATGTGCACGCTTCCCGGCGAACTGGGCGTGTTGGCAAGGGTGAAAGTTGTATTGACCCCGTTGATCGTCCCCGACGGGATCTCGGCATCGACGAAGGTCACGCCCGCAAGGGTTCCGCCATAGCGGTAGGAGGCCAGGAGCTTGTCGGAGGAACCGGGAATCGAGGAGCCGAGGAATGTGATCGCCGCATTGCTCAGCGTGTAATCGACGGTTGGCTCGAGCAGAAGCCCGTTGCGAAACAAGTGAAGGCTGGTGGAGGGGGCCGGGATATTGGCGAGACTGAAACTCGCGTTCGTACCGTTCATCACACCGGCTGGAACCTCGCTGTCGACGAAGGTGACCGTGCCGGTTCCGCCGCAGGCGCCCGAACTGCCGTCCACGTGGACGCAATCGCTCAAGTTCCCGGAAGCACCGTCGATCAATCCGTTGGTGTCGATAATTGCAGCTCGCAGCGGAATGTAGGACGGCCCCATGGTCGGACGCACGTTCAATTCGGCCGACAGGCCTGTAATGTCGCTAATGCCGAGCGAGCCCGTCGAGGCGCCGGGAGGCACGTTGGTGACCTGAGTGGTCGATACGCGGACCATCTGGATCCGAAGCGGCGTTGAACTCGGAGGCACCGCCCAGACTTCCGTGTACTGATTCATCCCGCCGCTTTCGTACAGCACGGTGTAAGACGCCGCGGTGAGCGCGGTGGTCGTCGGCACCAGCGACACGGTCAGATAGCCCTGCGAAATGGGAACGGAGATCGTCTGCGCTCCGATCACCGAAGTGTCCGAAGCCGTGAACGCGGGCCAACTAATGTAGAGCACCCCGTTGAAAGGCGTCCCGTCGGCGTTATAGATCGTGTCCTGAATCGTCGTTGTCGGCGGCGTGAACGCCTCGGCGTCCGGCGCAAACACGAACCCCAGCAACACAAACAGCTCAAATGGCCAAGCCGCCCAATGGCGCGCCGTGCGCCGTAAGAAAATCAGCATTTGCTTCGCTCTCCCATTCGCCTTCTCGCCGCGTGCGGCGGCACGCGCGTTCCGTATTCCCGGTTTCGCCGCATCACCGGAAGGCCGGGAGCGCGAAATCCTCAGAACCGATTCGAGTCTAGCGGGAGCAGCTCCGATTCCGGACCGTTCCGGAACGATGGGTAATCGCGAAAAACACGAAGTTTCAGACGTTTAGCGAAGAAATACGAATTTACAAGACGGTGTGAACGACTTTTCGCGCCCTTAGTGAATGGTGCGCGTCTTGCGATTCAGGTAATCCATCAGAAGGTATTGCCCGAGCGTGTAGGGCGTGGTGAAGTAAGCCTTGCCGCGGCACATCTCGGTCACCTTCTGGACGAAGTTGACCAGACCATAATCGCTGGCAAGCATGAAGGTGTTGATCAGGATACCTTGCCTCTTGCAGCGGTTTACTTCTTCGAGCGTGCGGCTGATTACAAGCGGATCGAGGCCGAAGGCGTTGCGATACATCCGGCCGTCCTCGAGCGTCAACGCCGACGGCTTGCCGTCGGTGATCATGACGATCTGCTTCATGTCTTTCTTTTCCTGGGCGAGAAGCCGCTGCGCGAGAATCAGGCCGTCGCGCGTGTTGGTGTAATACGGCCCGACCTGCACGCGCGCCAGTTCGGATAGCCGGAGTTCCTCGGCCGAGTCGTGAAACAACACGCAGCGCAGGCTGTCGCCGGGGAACTGCGTGCGAATCAGATGCGCCAGCGCCAGCGCCACTTTCTTGGCGGGCGTGAATCGGTCCTCGCCATAGAGGATCATGCTGTGGCTGCAATCGAGCATCAGCACCGTGGCGCAGGAGCTTTGATACTCGGCCTGGCGGACGTGGAGATCGCTGTACTCCAGATCGAGCGGCAGTTTCACGCCTTCGCGCTGCATCGCGGCAAACAGAGTTTGGCTGATGTCGAGGTTCAGCGTATCGCCGAACTCGTACTGCTTGGCCGCGCCGCTGGCTTCGACACCAGTCGCCAGATCGCGCGTGTCGTGCGCGCCGAAGCTCGATCGGCCCAGCGAGCCGAGCAGGTCCTTCAGCGTCTTGTACCCGAGGAAATCAATCGACTTGCTCGTCACTTCGACGCGCGCGGGCCGGTCCGCATCGCCGTCGCCTCCGGGCCCGCTCTCCTGGGAGGGTTCGGTCACGGTGTTGAGATAGCCCTCCTGCACCATCTTTTTGACCATGCGGTTGAGGAGGTTGTCCAGGTCGTCGCCGCTCATTTCTTCGAGTTGCCGGCGGATGCGCTCGGCCCGGTCCTGGTCGAACAACTCGCCGCTCTCGAGCGCCTGCAGGATGGCTTGTTTCAGGTCTTCGAGCGAGTGCTGGTTCATCTCGCTGAACTGCATGTAAGGATTTTGAAAGCCGCTGGAGAGGAGGAAGTCGCTGAGCGCGCGCATCAGGTCTTCGGCGTCGATGTCGAAATCGCCGCCGGTGAACTTCGTGTAGCGAACCCACTTCATGCCGCCCTCCGAAAGTCAGTTGTACTGCCGCTTCGCCCTGGGCTTGCCTTCGGCTTGCCCTTCCGGTTCCCTCCGCCGCTCGTCGGCGACAAATCCCCGCTCCTCGTTCCGGCTCAACCGGCGATGCGCGTAGAGTCCTTCGAGAATGAACTCGGCCGCCGAAGCGCGGACGGCGTCCGGCTCACTTACGCCGAGACCGAGCGC
Organism: Acidobacteriota bacterium; assembly: GCA_021778335.1. Classification (GTDB taxonomy): domain Bacteria; phylum Acidobacteriota; class Terriglobia; order Bryobacterales; family Bryobacteraceae; genus JAJYKC01. The sequence goes on from JAJYCN010000032.1 coordinate 25,725, forward strand.
GGCGGTCTTTTCAAGTAAGCCCTGAATGCCGCCCAGTTCGCGGACCATTTCGGACGACGGCGCGGTTTCGCTCAGCTTCAGTGAGCCGCCAAGATCGAACCATTGCACGACCGGCGAGAGGTTTACACCGTCGAAATAACTGCCGTAGACCTTGCCCACGGCCGTCCGGATCAACTCGCGCGCCACCTGATCGCCGCCCTTCAGTTCGCCTTCGTATTCCAGTTCGAGCTTGCCGGTGATCGAGGGCAGCGCGGCGTAGAGATCGAGCACGCGCGGCACGGCCACGTCTTCGCCGGCGAGGAGCGCGCGGCGTTCGGCGTTCGACACCACGTTTTCAAGGACCGAAATCGGCAGGCGCTGGCTGACGCCGGATCGCTTGTCGATCCTCTTGTCTTCACGGGCTAGGAACGCGAGTTGTTCGACGCACTCGCGAATGTAAACGGGCACGCGGATCCCGGCGCTGGCCGGACGCCCGGTCCAGGACTCCTGCGCCGTAATCGCGAGGCCTTGGTCGACCGAGAGCGGATAGTGCGTGCGGATTTCGCTCCCGACTCGGTCCTTAAGCGGCGTGATGATTTTGCCGCGCGCCGTGTAGTCTTCCGGGTTGGCCGTGAACACGAGCAGCACATCGAGCGGGAGGCGGACCGGGTAGCCCTTAATCTGAACGTCGCCTTCCTGCATGATGTTGAACAAGCCGACCTGGATCTTGCCGGCCAGGTCGGGCAGTTCATTGATGGCGAAGATGCCTCGGTTGGCGCGCGGCAGCAGGCCGTAGTGCACGGTGAGTTCGCTCGAAATGTTCTCGCCGCGGCGCGCCGCCTTGATCGGGTCGATGTCGCCGATCATGTCGGCGATGGTCACGTCGGGCGTCGCCAGTTTTTCGACGTAGCGCTCGTCGCGCGCGAGCCACGCGATCGGCGTGCGGTCGCCTTCGGACGCGATCAGGTCGCGGCAGCGTTTGCAGATGGGCGCGTAGGGATTATCGCGAATTTCGCAGCCGGCGATGTAGGGCGTGTGTTCGTCGAGCAGCGTGGTCAGCAGGCGCATGAGACGCGTTTTCGCCTGGCCGCGCAGCCCGAGAAGAATGAAGTTGTGGCGGCTGAGGATGGCGTTGACCACCTGCGGCACCACGGTGTCTTCGTAGCCGATCACGCCGGGAAACAGTGGTTCGCGCTTGCGCAGCTTGCAGATGAGATTCTCGCGGACCTCGTCCTTGACGCTGCGCGTTTTCAGGCGCGCCTCCGGGTACGGACTCCGCTTAAGCTCGGCTAAAGAAGTAGGGAAATGCGCCATCGCTTCGCACCAGCCTACGGCGATTGTATCAGAGGCGTGCGGAATTTCCGGCCGGTGCTCAGGCGGTGAGGTACTGCCGGTATCGCTGGTTGTTGGCCGCGAGAGTGCGCATGTAGGTGCGCACCTGCTGGAACAAGTTGGAATCGGTGTTCACTCGCCAGGCATTGCATTCGCCGTTTCCGAGCGCCAGGGGCCTGCCGGTCGTCCGCATGCTCTGCCGGTCGATTACTTCCCATCCTTCGCCAGTGCGCTCGGCGAGAACAGTGTGCCAGAAATCGGTCTGCGCGTTCGAACAGTAGGTGATGATATACAATCTTCCGATGGCGTTCCGCCCAACCTGCTCGTCCAGTTCCTGCCGATTCTTCACCGGCATTCGCGTCCACTGAAGCCGGTCTTCCATGAGGATCAACAGCACCTGATCCTGGACCACTTTGCCCGGTATTTGAAGCTGGTTGGCGAGCTCGAGGCTCAAGTCCTTCTCGATGCCTTCGATGTTGGCGCCGCTTCCGGCGAAACGATAGCCGATGAGATAGAGCATCGCGGCGAAGACGCAGTCGGTGGTGCGCCAGTCGACCCATTGGGGCGCATCGGCCGGAAGAATGCGCGTCGTGACGATGTTGTATGCGCCGTGGAAGCGGAGCTCCTTCGCCAGTTCGCGGACCGTGGACTTGATGAATTGCCAGTTTTCGCTGGCCATCGAATGGCCGATCGTGATGCGGCCGCTGGCTACCCTCCGGTCTTCGAAAAGCTCTCCGGCTAGCATATAGGGCTTGCGCTGCAAGTAATCGAGGACGGCGCGGATGTAGTTTTCCAACGTGAACGCACCGAGATCGGC
>JAJYCN010000331.1 GCA_021778335.1 Acidobacteriota bacterium
CATCCCCGCCTTAAATGGCGCCTGGGGCACGCCTTACTTACTCGGTCCGGGGTCGATTCACGTCGCCCACACCGAGGAGGAGCGCGTCGCCAAGCGCGACTTACACAACGCAGTTCGCATCTACAAACAGATGACTCTTCAGTTAGGCAGGCAATAAGAACAGCACATGCAACGTATCGAATGCGGAGTACTCGGCGCCACCGGCATGGTGGGCCAGCATTTTATTCGCTTTCTGGAAAACCATCCGTGGTTTGACCTGACCTGGGCGGGCGCGAGCGACCGCTCGGCGGGCAAGAAGATGTCGGACGCAACGGCGTGGCGGCTCGACGGCGTTATGCCCGAGCGCGTTTCGCGCCTTACGGTGGAGGAATCGAAGCCGGGGAATGCGCCGAAGCTTGTGTTCTCCGCCATGGACGCATCGGTCGCCACCGAGATCGAGCAGGCTTTCGCCAAGGCCGGACACGTTGTGGTTTCCAACTCGAAGAACCACCGCATGGAACCCGACGTGCCGCTGCTGGTGCCGGAAGTGAACGCCGGCCACCTGGGCATCGCGGCGAAGCAACGCGAGCGCCGCGGCTGGAAGGGGCTCATCGTTACGAATCCGAACTGCTCCACCGTCGCGCTGACGCTGGGGCTCGGTCCCCTGAAGCCGTTCGGCATCACGCGCGTTGTGGCCACCACGATGCAAGCGATCTCCGGCGCCGGCTACCCCGGCGTGGCTTCGATGGACATCACGGCGAACGTGATCCCGTTCATCGGCGGCGAAGAAGAGAAGATGCAGGAGGAGACGCAGAAGATCCTCGGCGAGTTGAGCGGCGAGGGGTTTGCGCCGCTGGCCGCGCGCGTCAGCGCGCACTGCAACCGCGTGCCGGTTGTGGACGGGCACACGGTGGCCATCTCGGTGGAGTTGGCGGCAAAGCCGGAGCAGGGTGCGATTCTCGACGCGTTCCGGAACTACCAGGGAGCGCTGCAGCAGTATCAGCTTCCGAGCGCCCCGGCGCGGCCCGTCATATATATGGACGCTCCGGACCGGCCCCAGCCCCGGCGCGACGCCGGCCGGGAGAACGGGATGGTGGTGTTCACGGGGCGGCTGCGTCCGTGCCCGGTGCTCGACTGGAAGTTCCTGGCGCTGGGCCACAACACGATCCGCGGCGCGGCCGGCGCGGCGGTGCTGAACGCGGAACTGATGCAGGCGATCGGGCTACTGGACTCATGATTGTCATGAAGTTCGGCGGCAGCTCGGTCGCCTCCGCCAAGGCGATCGAGCGTGTCGCAAGCATCGTCGGCGCGCGGCGGGAGCTGCATCCCGTCGTGGTGGTGTCGGCGATGGGGAAGACGACGAACAAGCTGCTGGAGATCGCCAAGCGCGCCTCGCTGGGAGACCGCGACGGCGCGATGACGCTGCTTTACGAACTGCGCGATTTCCATCTTGCCGAAAGCGGGATGGAGCGCACAGTGGAGGAGCATTTTCAGGAACTGGCCGACATGGCGCGGGGCCTGGCCGCGCTCGGCGAATTGACGCCGCGTTCGATTGACGCGGTGTCGAGCCTGGGCGAGCGGCTGAGCAGCCTCATCGTGACGAAGCTGTTCGAACGGCTCGGCATTCCCGCCACGCATGTCGACGCGCGGAAGGTGATCGTCACCGACAACCGGCACACGCATGCCGCGCCGATCTACGAGGAAACCTACAAACGGCTCGCCGCGACGATTCCGCCGTTGGCGGAGAAGACCGTGGTCGTGATGGGCGGGTTCATCGGCGCGACTGAAGACGGCGTGACGAGCACGCTCGGGCGCGGCGGGAGCGACTTCACGGCATCGATTGTCGGCGCGGGCATCGGCGCCACCGAGATACAGATCTGGACCGATGTCGACGGCATGCTCACCTGCGATCCGACGGTTCTTCCGGGCGGGCATCGCGTGCGTCGCATCTCGTTCGCCGAGGCGGCGGAACTGGCGTACTTCGGCGCGAAGGTGCTGCATCCGGCGACCGTGCTGCCGGCGATTGAACAAAACATCCCGGTGCGCATTCTGAACTCGATGCGGCCCGAGGTGGAAGGAACCTGGATCACCGCCCAAGACGTGCCGAGTAAGAACGTCATTAAGTCGATCGCGTGTAAGAAGCGGGTTACGGTGTTGAACGTCCATTCGACGCGGATGTTCATGGCGCATGGTTTTCTGCGGCGGATCTTCGAGATCTTCGACCGCGAGGGAACCAGCGTGGACATGATTTCGACGTCGGAAGTCAGCGTCTCGCTGACGATGGACGACGATTCGCACCTCGATGCGATCATCGAGGCGCTGAGCGAGTTTGCCGAGGTCACGGTGGACCGGGATCAGGCGATCGTGTGCCTGGTGGGGCAGAATATCAAGGACACGCCTGGGATTGGCGCGCGCATTTTCCGCGCGCTTGAGAAGATCAACGTGAGGATGGTGAGCCAGGGCGCTTCATCGCTGAACCTGGGATTCGTGGTGCGCGGCGAGGATCTGCGCCCGGCGGTGGAAGCGCTGCACACGGAGTTTTTCAGCACGCTGGATCCGGAGGTGTTCGATGCCTGAAACCGCCCTGAAACGGCTGGCGATCGTAGGTTATGGCAAGATGGGCCATCTGATCGACCAATTGGCGGAGCAGTACGGTTTTCACGTGGTGCTGCGGGTGGATGCGCCGACGGCCGGCGCGGCGCCGCTGAAGGGAATCGACGTGGCGATCGAGTTCTCGACGCCCGCCTCGGCCGTGGCGAACATCGAATGGCTGGCGCACCGTAGGATCCCCGTGGTGGTCGGCACGACGGGATGGTACGACCATCTCGATCACGTGCGCGACATCGTGACGAGGAACGGCTCGGCGCTGGTGTGGAGTCCGAATTTCTCGATCGGCGTGAACGTGTTCGAGCGGCTTGTGAGCGAAGCTTCGCGGCTGCTTGCCGCCGAACCGGGCTATGGCGCATGGGCGTGGGAAATTCATCACTCGACAAAGAAAGATGCGCCGTCGGGAACGCTGCTCAAGCTTGTGAATGCGATGAAACACGCCGGGTACACGAGGCCGATCGATACGGCGTCGAACCGGGCCGGCGCCCATCCGGGCACGCACGAAATCGGGTTTGATTCCCTTGCCGATACGATCACGCTGCGGCATGCGGCGCGCGGGCGGGAGGGATTCGCGAGCGGCGCGCTCAAAGCGGCACAATGGATTATCGGGCGCACCGGGTGCCACGAATTTTCCGAAGTCCTCTTTGGGAGGTAGCGAATGAGCGATCACCAATTTCACGGGTGCGGGACCGCGCTGGTCACGCCGTTTTCGGCCGATGGGTCGCTGGACGAAGCCGCCCTGCGGCTGCTGGTCCGGCGGCAGTTGCTCGAGGGCATCGACTTTCTGGTTCCGTGCGGGACGACGGGCGAGAACCCTACGCTGACGCGCGACGAGCATATGCGCGTGGTGGCGATCACGATCGAAGAAGCCAAGGGCAAGGCGCCGATTCTGGCCGGCGCGGGGGGCTACAACACGAAGGAAGTGGTGGAGTTGGCGCGGGAGATGGAGATGCTCGGCGCCGATGGAATTCTTAGCGTGACGCCCTATTACAACAAGCCGACGCAGGAAGGGCTGTACCAGCACTATCGCGCGATCGCCGACGCGGTGCCGCTGCCGATCATCGTCTACAGCGTGCAGGGACGGACGGGCGTGAACGTCGAACCGCTGACTCTGAAGCGGCTGGCGCAGATCAGCAACATCGCCGGGGTGAAAGAAGCGTCGGGGAGCATCAGCCAGATCGCCAACGTGATTTACCATACGGGGGAGAAGTTCGCGGTGTTGAGCGGGGACGATGCGATTGCGCTGCCGGTGATTGCGCTCGGAGGAGACGGGCTGATCTCGGTGGTTTCGAATGAAATTCCGGCGGAGATGACGGCGCTGGTGCGGGCGGCGCGGGCCGGAAACTTCGAGGAGGCGCGGAGGCTGCAGCGCAAGTTTACGCCGCTGATGGAGATGAACTTCATCGAGTCAAATCCGATTCCGGTGAAGGCCGCGATGGCGGCGATGGGGCTGCTCGAGCCGGTATGGCGGCTGCCGCTGGTTCCGCCGTCGGAAGCTTCGCAGAAGAAGATCGAAGCGGTGCTCGATAGTTTGGGATTGCTGGTTCGCCGGGGCGCGCATGCCGGTTGAGATCGTTGCTTTAGAGCGGGATGTAGATGCGCTGTTCGAGAACAAGCCTGCCAGTTACGACGAATCGCATTTCCGGATGTTTGCACGCTTTAAGGAAGCGCTGAACGAGGGACGGGTTCGCGCGGCGGAACCCGATGCGGCGTCGCCGTGGGGCTGGCGGGTGAATGCGTGGGTGAAGCGGGGCATCCTGCTTGGTTTTCGCATGGGCGCGATGGTCGACATGTCGGTGGACGCGGCGAAGCAGCCTTATTTCGACAAGGCGACGTATCCGGTGAAGCAGTTGCGGGCCGAGGGGGGCGTGCGGATTGTGCCGGGCGGATCGAGTATCCGCGACGGCTGCCGCATCGGCAAAGGCGTGACGTGCATGCCGCCGATGTACATCAACGTCGGCACGTGGGTCGGCGACGGGACGATGGTGGATTCTCACGCGCTGATCGGGAGTTGCGCGCAGGTCGGGAACAACTGCCACATTTCGGCGGCGGCGCAGATTGGCGGGGTGCTGGAGCCGGTGGGCGCGCTGCCGGTGATCATCGAAGACGACGTGCTGGTGGGCGGCAACTGCGGCGTATATGAAGGCGCGGTGGTGAAGAGCCGGGCGGTGCTGGGCGCGGGTGTGATTCTAACGGCTTCGACGCCGGTGTACGACATCGTGCGCAGGGCGGTATATGAGGCGACGCCGGAAGCGCCGCTGGTGATTCCTTCAGGCGCGGTGGTGGTGCCGGGGTCGCGGGCGATCCAGCACGGGCCGGGGCGCGAGTGGGGACTGTCGTTGGCGACGCCGGTGATCGTGAAATACCGGGATGCCAAAACGGACGAGCGGCTGCGGCTGGAAGACGTGCTGCGGTAAGTAAGTCTTAGTTAGCGCGATAACTCCAGAGACCTGTAACTATAAGCGCAGAGTAGATACACGCCAGAGTAAGTGCCTGGAGGCCGATGCGGCGGAGGGGTATGTTTAACGACTCCGGCTTGCGCTGACGCATAAGTTCGAGTGAGTAAACAACCGCGGCCAGAGTAAGTGCGGCCGCGATCCAGAGTAAGTGAAACGAAGCCGAGACTACAGCGGCGACGGCAAGAGACGCTTGGGCGATCCAGGAGGCGCGGCGGGAGGAGGCGGGCGGAGGTTGTTTCTTGCGCGAAGCGATGAGGGCGTCGAGGCGCGCGTGGACGATGAAGATGCCGGCGGAGGCTTGCAGCGAGGAGAGCAGCCAGAGCGGCCAGCACCAGTTCGGGATGGAACCGGTGGCGGCGAGGGCGGCGGCGAGGCTGCTGGAGGTGAGCGCGACGGCGCTCAGGACCTGGAACCACGGCGCGCGCTGGCGGTTTCGCATTTGCACCCAAATGGCGTAGACGGCAAAGAGGCCGGCGGCGGCAAATAGGATCAACCAAGGCGCACGCGGGCCGGCGTAGAGCAGGGCGGCGGCGCAGAGTGCGAGCAAAATGAGTTTGACGGATGCGGTGCGGAGTGGGGCGGCGGCTTCGGCGAGCGGCTTCTTCCAGAGGATGCGGTGGCGGGCGAGGGCGGCGAGAGGGTCTTTACTGGTGAAGGCGGCCCAGGCGGCGAGGAGGGCGGCGATTTCCGGCCAGCGAAACTGGCGGGAAAGGATGGCGGCGCCGAGGAAGGGAAGCGCGAGCATGGCGGTTGCGCCGTGTTCGCGAGGGAGAACGGGTTCGGTAGTTTGGCGGGGAGAAGACACGCGGAAAATCGGAGGGTATCACGAGAGGGAACGGTGTAGAGACACTACGGGTGTTTGCGCACGAAAAAGTTGTTAACGTTCGGCCGCCCGGCTCCGAAGAGCCGGGCGGGAATGCCTCTTCTGCAAGGCCTGTTGGGAACAACGATTGGACGAGGATAACACCCTGGGATCGAGACGGTCGGGCGACTTACTCTCGGC
>JAJYCN010000033.1 GCA_021778335.1 Acidobacteriota bacterium
GGCACCTACCAGGCCCAGTACGGCGGCTACCTCGGCCTTCAGATGAACCTCGTCACCAAGAGCGGCACCAACTCGCTCCACGGCGCCCTGTTCGAATTCGCCCGCAACGACTACTTCGACGCCCGCGGCTACTTCGAAAAACCCACCGCCCCGCAGGCGCCCTTCCACCAGAATCAGTACGGCTTCGAAGTCGACGGCCCCGTCGTCATCCCCAAGCTCTACAACGGCCGGGACCGCACCTTCTTCATGGCCGACTACGAAGGACTCCGCCAGTCCCAGGTCCTCGACCAGCTTGACAGCGTTCTCACGCCCCTCATGCGCCAGGGCAATTTCTCCGAATATTCCAAGAGCATCAGCCTCGCCGGTTATGGAACATTTCCCGGCAATATTGTTCCCGCCTCCATGATTTCCACGCAGGCACAGAAAGCCCTCCAGTACATGCCGCTCCCAAACCTCCCCGGCATTTCGAATAACTACCTCGCCAGCGTCCTCACCACCGATACCACCAACCAGACGCTCGAACGGGTCGACCAGAACTTCGGCGAAAAGGTCCGCCTCTTCTTCCGCTACGCCTGGGAAAACACCACCCTCCAGAATGGAAACACCAACCCCTTCAACGGCTATAATCAGCCGGTCCAGGACCGTAACTTCGTCATCGGCTACACCCAGGTCATCACCCCCAACTTAATCAACGACCTCCGCTTCGGCCGCCAGTACACCACCATCGACTCCATCAACTTCTTCCACACCCAGGCCCTGGCCGACGCCGGCACCGCCCTCGGCATCCCCGGCTTCACCAGCAACCTCTCCAACTCCGGCCTGCCGGACATCTCCATCGCCGGCTACATGTCCATTGGCGGCCAGAACATGGCCAGCAGTAACTGGTACGAAACCGACTCCACACTCCAGGGCAACGACTTACTAAGTTGGACCCACGGGGCCCACACCCTCCAGACCGGCTTCGAGATCCGCCGCCTCGTCACGGACCGCACCGCCAACAACAATCCGCGCGGGTTCTTCAACTTCGCTGGTTCCATCTCCGGCTTCTCTCCCGCCGACTACATGCTCGGCCTCCCCATCTCCGTGACCACCTCCGGCGCCCTCTTTCCCGGCGGCGCCATCGAATACCGCGACGGCTTCTTCGTCGTCGATAAGTGGCAGATCTCCTCGCGCCTCACCCTCAACCTCGGCCTCCGCTACGAACTGCCCACTGTGCCGGAATCCACCACCGGCAACGGCACCATCCTCAACCCCCAGCAGACCGCGTTCATCCCATCCCCTGTTCCGCAGGTCATCCCCTTCAACTACCCCACTCACAACGATTGGGCGCCTCGGATCGGCCTCGCTTACCGACTCAGCGATAAGTGGGTCGCCCGCGGCGGCTGGGGCCTCTATTACAACCCCAACCAGCTAAACACTTACACACTTACAACGACGAACCCTCCCTTCAGCGCCATTTACACTTACAATGCGACGCCCTCGAACCCGATCCTCTCTTTCTCTAACCCCACTCCCACCGGCGCCCTCGGCAAAGGCCCCGTCGTCCCCAACGCCTTCACCATGAACCCCAACCTGCCTACGGCCACCATGAGCCAGTGGAGCGGCGACGTCGAACGCGCCCTCTGGTCCGGCGCTGCCCTCGACGTCCAGTACCTCGGCTCGCACATGTATCACCTGGACCGCAGCTACTACAACAACACACCGCTCCCTGGCCCGGGCAACATCCAGTCCCGCCGCCCGAATCAGTTATTCGGCGTTATCCGCACCATCCAAAACGATGAAGTCGCCAACTACGAAGCCATGAACGTCGTCTTCCGCCAGAACTTCAACCATGGCCTCACCGCGCTGCTCTCCTACACCTGGTCCCATGACCTCGACATCAGCACGGACTCCAACGGCGGCGGCGCTCCCATGAACCCCTATAACTGGGCCGGCGACTACGGCAACAGTAACTGGGACATCCGCCACCGCCTCACCGGCAGCTTCAACTACCAACTGCCCTTCCTCCAGCACTCCTCCAACCCCATCGAGCGCTTCATCCTCGGCAATTGGCAGATCAACGGTATCATCACCGCGCAGACCGGCCTGCCCTTCAACGTCACCGTCCCCGGCGACTACGCCAACACCGGCGTCGGCAGCCAACGCCCCAACCTCATCGCCACGGCCTCGTCCACCTGCGGCGACGGCCACCTCAAGGGCTGCATCTACACCGGCGCGTACACCCTCCCCTTCCAGTACACTTACGGCACCGCCGGGCGCAACTTACTCCACGGCCCCGACATGGTCGACCTCGACGCGTCTTTGTTCAAGAACTTCCCCATCAAGGAACGCGCTCAGTTCGAGCTTCGCCTCGAGATGTTCAACTCGCTGAACCACCCGTCGTTCTCGAATCCAGCGGCAACGTTCACCACCGCGAGCTTCGGTAACATCGGCTCCACGTCGAATAACAACCGCGAGATCCAGATCGCCGGAAAGCTCGTCTTCTAGTGCCCACGGCCGCGCGCGGTTGCGACCAACCCGCAACCGCGACGCCGCCCTGTACGCGTGTTATCCACCTCCCACCCGTGCCCCCCGGCATTGTTACCGAGCCGCGACCGCGAGGGAGCGTCACTTCCCGGTCCGGACCCGCCTACTTCGCAACCAAAGTAATCGGCCCGATCAACCCCGAAGTTACCGCGGCGATCTTATTCCAGTCCTGCGGCTCGAACCGAGGCCCGTACAGGCTGTAAAGTAACCGGTAGTCCGGCAGCGCCCGGCCCGCCATCTCGTTGATCGCCGTGTTGGCTACCTCGATGCGGATCTCGTTCGCCCCGCTGTGCAACGCCGGCGAAACCTCGATCCGGTACGGCGGCCGCCACACTCCGCCGATCCTGTCGCCATTCACCCAAACCACCGCCGCCTCCCGCACCGGCCCCTCATACAACGCCTGCATCCCATTCGCCGGCTTCGGCTTGGGCGCCTCAATCGACCGCCCCTCACCAAAATCGAGATAAACCTCCCGCGCCCCCGCGAGAAATGTGGCCGGCACGTCGATCGTCTTGGAATAGACCGCAACCCCCGAAAAATACTTTGTCGACTCATCCGCCGTCCAGGAGCGCAGCGCCGTCGTGTTCTCCTCCACATTCACGGCCGGAAACGAAACGTGCCATCCTCCGCTCAGTTCCATGCTGCGTGCCGGGCCGCTCGCGGGAGTCGCCTGTTCGGGCGCCCCAACGCGTGAGAACACAATTACCCGTGACTCATACGGAGCAAACGAAACCGGCCGCGACACATCAAACCCCGTCGCTTTTCCCGTAAACACATCCCAGACTGCAGCCCGCCCCTGGTGCGCCCGAAACCCGATCCGCTCCTCGTGCGCTTCGTTCCCGGTGTTGGCCAAAAAGTAAACGTCCCCATCCGCCAGCCTCCGGTGCACCACCCCAATCTCCGGCGCCGGAGGATCGAACGTCACATCCGGCGCAACCGCCGCCCGCAACGCCGTCGCCAGAGCCCCCCGCTCATCCCCCACCACGCGCCCGCCAAACATCCGCTCCGAGATCGCCTTCACCTCCGCCGTCGCCCGCGCCGCATCCACAAATCCCGGCGCCAGCCCCGGCGCCCTCACCGTCGCAATCACCTTGCCCCCGCGCTTCTCGTATTGCTCCAGCCGCTCCAGCATCGCCGCCGAAATCCGTTCAGCATGCGGCAGCACAATCGCCCGGTAGGGCAGGGAAGCCTTACGCATAGCTTCATCGTCGACAAAGTCGAAGTTATACCCCGCGTCCAGAATCGTCGCCACCACGTCCGGCCCCAGCAGCTTCGCAATCGTCCGGTTCAGCGACACCGGCCCCGCCTGGAATCGCGCCCACGCGTCGTCCGTCGGCAGATACAAAGCCACATCGTTCACCGGTTCGCCCTGCCGAAGCAAGTAACTTATTCGCTGAAAATACTGAGTAAGTTCCGGCATCACGATCCACCACGGGTTGTGATCGCTGAACGCCGCCGCCGCATAAAACGCCCACCCCGGCTCACCCGCCTCCTTCGGCGAGTACGGCCACCCGTGCCCGACAAGCTGATTCACCCCTTCGAGGAAATGCCGGTCCGCCTCGGCTTTCATATCGAGCGGCGTCGCCCGCCACGCCGGAGAGTGCAGCCACGTCCACGTCTCCGACGACGTCACCTTCCGCTGATACAAATGGCTCGCCGACGACGCCCACCGCGTCTCGCAAAACTCCCGCCATCGCGGCCCCTCGCCCTCGGGCAGATCCACCAGCGCGTTGCTCGAAAGCGAAACCGGCGGATACCCGTAAGTCTGGCTCCGGAACTTCACCCCATGCGCTGCCGCCCACGCGCGAATCGGCTTCAAATAATTCTCGTCCACCAGTTCCGTCAGCGTCTCGCCCCAGTCATGCCGGATCGCCGCTGCCTCCGGACCCACGTCCGCCACCAGCGCCGGCAAATGCGGCCGCAAATCATATCCCCGCCGCTTCTGAAACTCCGTCAATAGCTCCGGCGTCCAGTCCGCAGCGTAAACTTCCAGGCTGTCGCTGAAAATCGCATACGGAGGCTCGGGCGCGAACGCCTCCGCAAACCGCGCCCCCGTCGTCGCCAGATACCGCTCCGTCGCCGCCCGGCTGTAATGGTCGAACACAAAACCTTCCGCCCCATAGGCCGCCCGCTTCACCTGCTGCCCCGTCCGGCTCGCCACAAAGTACAAAGCCACCCGCTCTACCGGCGCCGCCTTGATCGCAATCCGTCCGCCATGCACCTCGAGCAGAACCTCCACCGGCTTCCGGAACGCCTTCGCATCTCCCTCCGCCACGAACGCCGCAATCAAACTTTCGCCGGCCCCCGTGCCCGGCACTGCCACCGAATCGGCACCCGCCGGAACCGCCGTCCGCACCACCTTCAACTCGCCCGATGCTTCCGTCACGCGAATCGTCGGCCCTCCGAACGGCCACCCGCTTCCCAGCGTCACGTCCATCCGCATCCCCAACTCGGCCGTCATCTCCCGCGTGAATCGCAGCGCGTCCAGAAACTCATCCGATAGATGCCGGTAGTTCCGGAACCCCGTCGCCGGATCGTCCAGCGCCAGCGGATACACCGCCTGCACCTCCACCCCGCCGATGCCTCCCTGCTTCATCGCGCGCAACTCGCGCTCGAGTTCCGCATGCGTCGCCGACGGCCCAAACCACCACCACCGCATCATGATCCGCGCGTCGTCCGGCGGAGTCGCGAACCCTCGCCGCACCGTCTCGACATCCTGCGCGGCCACCAGAGGCAGCAACAACACGAGCACCGCGGGAACCCGTCTCATTCCTTCTCCCGGCCCAGATAAAACACCTGTTGCAGCCGATGAAACGAACGGTCCGGCCGCCCGTCGTCCTCGTCAAACTCGAAAAACGGAGCCATCTCCCGCTGCCATCGGTCGTTCACCTCGGTCGCGTTCACCCGCATCGCCCGCTCGAAGTCCCGCGTCTCGAAGTAACCCACCAGCAATCCGTCCGGCCGCAGGAACAGCGAGTAATTCTCCCAACCCGCGTCCCGCAAAGCCGCGAGCATCTCCGGCCACACTTCCCTGTGCCGCGCGCGATACTCCTCCATGCGCTCCCTGCGGACGCGCAGAGTAAAACATACTCGTTCAATCATGTTTGTTTAACTCAGGCGTAGCTCGTCGCCTGCGCCGCGTTCTTCTCCGCCCGCTCGCGTGTCGCCCGCTCCAGATACCCGCTCTGCCGGAACGCTTCCATCGGGTCCTCGGCCAGCCCATGCGCCGCCCGCCAGGCCCGAATCGCCGGCCGTACATCGGTCGAAAACGCGTCCTTCAGGCACTGCTCAGCCCGCACCAGGTCCCCCTGCGTCTGATGCACCGCCAGCGCCGCCCGGTCCACCAGCGCCGCTTTCGCCATCAGTTCCTGCGCAGTCATCACCGTCTGGATCATCGCCTCCATCTTGCCCTTCAGGTTGTGGCTCTGGTCAATCATGTACGCGATACCCGTCACGTTCCCGCGCTCCCACTCAAACATCTGAATCTCGTGGAAAATCCGGAACACCTGATAAGGATCAATCGACCCCAGCGTCAGGTCGTCGTCCGCATACCGCCGGTCGTTGAAGTGGAACCCGCCCAGCATATTCTCATCAAGCAGCCACGCCACAATCTGTTCAACGTTCTGCGCCGCATAATGATGACCCGTGTCCACCAGCACCTTCGCCCGCTCTCCCGCCGCCCGCGCCAGCAGCAGCGCCATCCCCCAGTCGGCGATGTCCGTGTGATAGAACGCTGGCTCGAACGGCTTGTACTCCACCAACATCCGCTGGTTCGCGCTCAGCCGCTCGTGGCAGGCGTGAAGGCACTCCTCGAACCATCGCTTGCGCTGCCGTATATTTGCCGTGCCCGGATAATTCGATCCGTCCGCGAACCACAACGATATGTCTCTGCTCCCTAGCCGCTGCGCGATCCGGATGCTCTCATACACATGCGCCAGCGCCGCCTGCCGAACCTCCGCGCGCGGGTTCCCGAACGAGCCCAGCTTGTAAATCTGGTCCTGGAAGAGATTCGGATTGATCGACCCCGGCGCGATCCCATGCTCGGCCGCCAGGTGCTCGGCCTCCGGAACATCCGCTTCTCCGCGCGGGAAATCCCACTCCACATGCAACGCAATCGTCGGGCAAGCTCCGGTCAGCGAATGCACCATTCCCGCATCGCTCATCTTCTCGGCCAGGTTCGTCGCCGCCGCTGCCTGAAGGAACTTCCCGAATCGCGTCCCCGTGTTGGCAAAGCCCCAGGAAGGAATCTCAATCTGGAAGCGGTCGAGTGCGTCAAACACCGATTCCATCTGTCGATCCGGCATAATGCTGCCCCTCCCCGGGCAGACCACCAGCATACAAGCGGATCGCCGCAGTGACAATGTCGCCGCCCTCCACGCCCGCGATTTCGCACTGCGAAACACGCCCCGGCGACGCACTGTACTCGCATGACGCTGACAGCCGTGGGCTTAGCAAAACATTGCCCGCCAAACGAGCAGCGCCGCGCCGGAATCCAGCCGCGCAAACGTTCTGCCCTTCGGAACGCCATCCGCCGTCCCGCCTTGTGTTATCCTTTCTCGAATTCCACCAGCGCCCAGTAGAGCTGAAATATGAGCACCCCGGCGAAAGCTCGCGACCCCTACTTAGTAAAATCTCTCCTCCACGCCTCGAAACTCCTCTCCGCCTTCCAGGCCTCCGGCGAAACCCTCCGCCTGCGTGACGTCGCAGCCCGCTCCGGCTTGAGTAAGGGCATGGCTTTCCGCCTTCTCTACACGTTGGAAAAATGCGGAATGGTCGAAAAAACCGGCGAAAATCAGTACCAGTCCTGCATTCGCCCCCTCCGCCAGCGCCGCTTCCGTTTAGGCTACGCCGCCCAGGGCGCCGACGACGATTTTTCCCGCGACGTCTCCGAAGGTCTCGCCGCTGCCGCCCGCGCCGATGGCATCGAACTTATCTGCGTCGACAATCGCTACAGCCCGAAAATCGCTCAGCGCAACGCCGATCTCCTCATCCGCGACAAGGTCGACCTCGTCATCGAATTCCAGACCGACGAAAACATCGCCCCCATCATCGCGGCCAAGTACCGCGAAGCCAACATCCCACTCATCGCCATCGACATACCCCATCCCGGCGCCACTTACTACGGCGCCAATAACTACGGCGCCGGCTTAATCGGAGGCCGCTGCCTCGGCCGCTGGGCGAAGCTTCATTGGCAGGGAGAAGTGGACGAGATCGTGATGCTCGAACTCCCGCGCGCCGGCGCGCTCCCTCGCATGCGTCTCACCGGCATGCTCGTCGGCGCAAAAGAAGTCCTTCCGCATCTCGACTCCTGTCCCGTAACTCACCTCGATGGCGACGGCCAGTTCGCAATCACGCTCGATGTCGTCCGCAAGCACCTGCGCACCGCCCGTTCCCGCCGCCAGCTTGTCTGCGCCATCAACGACTCGAGCGCCCTCGGCGCCATCCGTGCCTATCAGGAAGCCGGACGCTTCGAGCACTGTGTCGTCGTCGGCCACAACGCCTCACCCGAGGCCCGCCGCGAGCTTCGCGAGCCCGGCACGCGCCTCGCAGGCTCCGTCGCCTACTTCCCCGAAAAGTACGGCGCGGATCTGGTGCGCGTAGCCCTGGATCTTCTCAACCGCAAACCCGTCCCGCCCGCAGTGTTTGTCAAGCACCATCTGGTAACTTCGGACACCGTGGACCACTACTATCCCAACGACGCGCTCATGGCGCAAACGGCTATATGAATCGAATCGGAATCATCTTGAACGGCGTCACCGGACGCATGGGAACCAATCAGCACTTAGTGCGCTCGCTCGCCGCCATCCGGGCCGAAGGCGGCGTGCTCTTATCCAACGGCGCGCGCCTCTACCCCGAACTTCTCCTCGTCGGCCGCAACGAATCGAAGCTCCGCGAGTTATGCGCCCGCTACGGCGTCGAGCGCTATAGCACCAGCGTCGACGAAAGCCTCGCCAACCCGGACTTCCCCATTTACTTCGACGCCCAGGTCACTTCCCGCCGCGCCGAATCCGTCCGCGCCGCTCTCCTCGCTGGCAAGCATATCTACTGCGAAAAGCCCCTCGCCGGCACGGTGGAAGAGTGCATGAGCCTCGTCCACCTCGCCCGCGAACGCAATCTCAAGAACGGCATCGTCCAGGACAAACTCTTCCTGCCCGGCCTGCGAAAGCTCAAGCGCCTTATCGATAGCGACTTCTTCGGGCGCATTTTCTCGGTCCGCGGCGAGTTCGGTTACTGGGTCTTCGAAGGCGATTGGCAGCCCGCCCAGCGCCCAAGCTGGAACTATCGCAAGGAAGACGGCGGCGGCATCGTCCTCGACATGTACGCCCACTGGCAATACGTCCTCGAAGGTCTCTTCGGACCCGTGAAATCGCTCCTCTGCCACGCCGCCACCCACATCCCGCGCCGCGTCGACGAACAGGGCCGCGCCTACGACTGCACCGCCGACGATGCTTCCTACGGCATGTTCGAAATCGAAGGCGGCATCACGGCCCAGTTGAACGCCTCTTGGGCCTTCCGCGTCTACCGCGACGACTTATTCGTTATGCAGGTCGACGGCACCCACGGCACCGCCGTCGCCGGCCTCCGCGACTGCAAAGTCCAGCATCGCTCCGTCACGCCCAAACCCGTCTGGAACCCCGACCTGCCCGCAACTATCGACTATCGCGCCGGATGGGAAGACGTCCCCGCCAATCAGGAGTTCGACAACGCCTTCAAGGTTCAGTGGGAGATGTTCCTCCGCCACATCGCCGAAGACGCACCGTTTCCTCACACGCTGCTGGAAGGCGCAAAAGGCGTGCAGCTCGCCGAACTCGCCGAGCGTTCCTGGCGGGAGCGCCGCTGGATCGACGTGCCCGCTCTGGGAAGCCTGAATCCATGAGCGTCTCGATCGATCTGCCCGCCAGGGACGGCGCCCGCCGCCGCGTCGAACTCCGCCCCGCACCCTCCGGCGACACCCGCGGCGCCCCATTTCAAAAACGCATCGCATTCGCCGCCGCCCACGTCACCGTCGATGCTCTCGCCGAGTCCGAACCCGCCCTCGCCCCGGTCATCGATTGGGAAACCACACTCGCCTACCGCCGCTACTTATGGTCGCTCGGCTTCGCAGTCGCCGAAGCCATGGACACCGCCCAGCGTGGAGGCGGCTTGAGTTGGCAGAACGCCCGCGAGTTGATCGTCCGCGGCTCCGCCGAAGCCAAAGCCTGCGGCGGACGCATCTCCTGCGGCGTCGGAACCGACCAACTCTCCCCCGGCGCGAACATCGACTCGGTCATCGCCGCTTACGAAGAACAACTCGCCGTCACCGAAAGCTCAGGCTCGCAAGCCATCCTCATGGCCAGCCGCGCCCTGGCCGCCTGCGCCCGCGGCCCCGAAGATTACGACCGCGTCTACGGCCGCCTCCTGCGCCAGTCCTCGCGCCCTGTCATCCTCCATTGGCTCGGCGAAATGTTCGATCCCCAGCTCGCCGGTTACTGGGGCTCGCGCAACGTCGAGCAAGCCATGTCCACCTGCCTCGCCATCATCGCCGAGCACCGCGATAAGGTCGACGGCATCAAAATCTCCCTCCTAGACAAAAACCGCGAAATCGAGATGCGACGCCGCCTTCCAGACGGTGTACACATGTACACCGGCGACGACTTCCACTACGACGAACTGATCGCCGGCGACGATCACGGCTACAGCCACGCCCTCCTCGGCATCTTCGACGCCATCGCCCCCGTAGCCGCCGCCGCCCTCCGCGCCTTCGATTCCGGCGATGTGGTTAAGTATCGCGACTTACTCGCGCCCACCGTCCCTCTCTCCCGCCATATCTTCCGCGCCCCCACTTACGCCTACAAAACCGGCGTCGTCTTCCTCGCCTATCTGAACGGCCATCAGAACCATTTCCGTATGCTCGGCGGCCAGGAAAGCGCCCGCTCGCTCCTCCACCTCTGCGACCTTCTTTCGCTCGCATCCAACGCCGGCCTCCTCCGCGATCCCTCGCTCGCCGCCCGCCGCATGAAACCGCTTCTCGACTTAGGAGGCTTCGCATGAGCCGTCTCAGCTTCAACCAGATCACCTCCGGCCACGCCTCGCTCGCCGACGCCGTCAATGCCTGCGTCAAACGCGACGTCGAATGGATCGCTCCCTGGCGTCACAAACTCAGCGCAAAGCCCGCCGAAGACGCGCGCCTCATCCGCGAAGCCGGCCTCAAAATCTCCAGCCTATGCCGCGGCGGTATGTTTCCCGCGGCAACAGCCGAACAACGCAGCGAACGCATCGACGACAACCGCCGCGCCATCGAAGAAGCCGCCACCCTCGGCGCCCAAGTCCTCGTGCTCGTCTGCGGCCCCGCGCCCGATCGCGACCTCGACGGCGCCCGCCACATGGTCGAAGATGCCGTCGCCGTCCTCGCACCCGTCGCCCGCGCCGCCGGAGTCCATCTCGGCATCGAACCCCTCCACCCCATGTTCGCCGCCACCCGCTCCGTCGTCGCCACCCTCGAACAGTCCCTCAAAATGGCCGAACGCTTCGGCTCCGAAATCGGAGTAGTCATCGACGCCTACCACGTCTGGTGGGACCCCAAATTATACGCATTGATCGAGCGCGCCAGCGGAAACATTCTCGGCTTCCATGTTTCCGACTGGATCCCCCTCCTCGCCGACCCGCTCATGAGCCGCGGCATGATGGGCGAGGGCTCCATCGAACTGCGCCGCATCCGCGCCGCCGTCGACTTGGCCGGCTACACCGGCCCCATCGAAGTCGAAATCTTCAACGAAGCCCTCTGGCGCAAACCCGTCGAAGAAACCGTCCGCCTCTGCGCCGCCCGCTTCGAAGAGCACGTAGTGTAACGCTCCTATTGACAACAACTCTGCCTGTCTGCCATCGTGAAGACATGACAGCGCGGCGTCTGTGCGTAGCTCTGGCCGTGGTGTCTCTCTTCCTCACAAGTTCAGCCGGCTGCTTCGCCGCGGGCGTAAGTACCTCGCAAATGCACGCCTGCTGCCGCATGGGCCACTGCGCGCCGCGGAAAACCAGCCCCTGCTCCCAGGTTTCACCGCAAACCACCCCAAAGGCCCTGCACGACCGGGAAAAAGTCTCGCTCGTTCGCCCCGCACCCGTCGTCACCCCTCTTGCAGCCACACTCACCACACCTGTATCCTACCTGCCCGATGCCTGTCAGGCATGGTTCACCGCCCGCGACTCTCTAACCGGACAGCCCCCCGGCGGCGCGTCCTTAGTCCTTCCACTCCGCATCTAGATCTCCCGCCATCGCAATTCGTTCTGCGCGCGGACTCGTCCGCTCGCTGACTAGCGGCGCCATGGCCGCGGCATGACTTAGTCGGGAGATTCGCATGAATTGGGTTCGAATTACTGCATTGTGGGCCGGAGTGTGCCTGAGCGCCTCCGCTGCCTGGCAAACCGGCGCGAAATGGGAACGAACCGTGGAGCCCGGCGTCCGCGGCACAATCGTCGTGGACGACAAGGGCGTCGAGTTCAAGACAACTCGGGACGGTATGCGCTGGTCCTATCGGCAAATCCGTACCGTCGACCTCTCACCCCACGAACTGGTCGTCGGCGCCTACGAAAACCGCCGCTGGAACACCCCCGGTGAGCGCGCCTACCACTTCCGTCTCTCGCAGCCGATGGCGCCGGACGTAGCGCGCCAACTTACGGCCCGCATAGGCAAGCCGTTACGCAATGGCGTGCCCGAGCCTGAATCCCCATCCCTCGCCGCCATCCCCGCGCACCGCCGCGCCCGCTTCGGAGGCAGCAATGGCGTCCTCCGTCTCAAGACCGACGGCATCGACTTTGTTTCCACCGATGGCCGCCACAGCGGCAGTTGGCGCTGGGCTGACCTCCAAACCCTCGCCAATCCTAACCCCTACGAACTCCGTCTCACCGGCTATCGCGAAATCGTCGCCTTCGACCTGAAAACCCCTCTCAACCGCGCCGTCTTCGAGAAACTCTGGGACCGCCTGTACGCGGAGGCCGGCCAATGAAATCCCGTCTCGCCGCCATCGCCCTGTTCCCGCTCCTCACCGCCCTCTACGCCGCTGAACCTCCCGCGCCCATTGACAAATTACTCGGCGAAGCCGCCGCGAATAACTCCGACATCCTCGCCGCCCGTCACGCCTGGCAAGCCGCCGAACAACTCCCCTCCCAGGCCGCCACACCCCCCGATCCCGAAGTCACCGTCCAGCAGTTCTCCGTCGGTAGCCCTCGCCCCTTCGCCGGCTTCACCAACAGCGACATGGCCTACATCGGCTTCGGCGTCTCCCAGGACCTCCCTTACCCGGGCAAACTCAAACTCCGCGGCGAAGCGGCGCGAACCGAAGCTTCCGTCACCCGCCAGCAGCTTGAAACCGTCCGCCGCGCCGTCTTCGAACAGGTCAAGGAAG
Organism: Acidobacteriota bacterium; assembly: GCA_021778335.1. Taxonomy (GTDB): domain Bacteria; phylum Acidobacteriota; class Terriglobia; order Bryobacterales; family Bryobacteraceae; genus JAJYKC01. The sequence continues at coordinate 12,906 of JAJYCN010000033.1, forward strand.
CTTACTATCAGATCGCCTACGTCCAGCGCACCATGAGCCTGCTCATGCGCGATGAGGACCTGCTCGGCGAAATCGAAAAAATCGTCGAAACGCGCTACAGCCTGGGGCAGGGAAGCCAGCAGGACGTACTCAAGGCTCAACTCGAGAAAACCCGCATCCTCCGCGAAATGGAACACCATAACATGATCGAAGGTACCGAACAGGCTCGCCTCCGCCAGTTACTCAATCGCCCGGGCGGCTCCCCGCCAATCGTCACCGAACCGCTCGCCGAAACCACACTTACCCTCACCGAGGACCAGTTACTCGACCGCATTCGCCAGGATAACCCCGAAGTTACCGCCCGCCGCGACATGGTAAACCGCCAGAGCCTGCAAGTGGAACTCGCCCGAAAAGACCGTTATCCGGACTTCAACATCCAGTACATGTGGCAGTCCACCGGTCCCGGCTACCGCGACTATTACATGCTTACCTTCGGCGCGAAACTGCCCATCTACCGCAAACGAAAGCTCGACCCCGAGATGAGCCAGGCCGTCGATGAGCTCCATCAGTCGAAACAACAATACGATAGCCAGGTGCAGGCCACCTCGTTCAACGTGCGTAGCGAACTCATCTCCGCACAAACCACCGGGCGCGTTCTCAAAATCTACAGCCAGGGCTTGATGCCCCAGGCCATGGCCGCCTACCGCGCCGGCATCGCCGCCTACGAAACCAACCGCGAGGACTTCCAAACCCTCCTCAACTCATTCCGCGACGTCGTCAACTTCGACGAAGAGTTCTGGAAGCTCGTCGCGGACCGCGAAACCTCCCTAGCCCGCATCGAACAATGGACCGGCGCAAGGATTCACTAACCATGGAGGCCCCGATGGAACGATACCGAACCGCATTTCTCTTGACCGCCGCCCTCGCCATCGCCTTGGCGGCCGCACTCGCCTACCTGTTGTGGCGGGATCGTATGCCGCGGCCCCAGCCCACCACTCCGCCGCCCGTCATTCAGACTGCCGCCGCGCCGGAACCCTCGCTCGCCCCAGTAGACCTCACTCCCCAGCGCATCCAAACCATCGGCGTCACCACCGGTGAAGTTGCCCTTCGCAACGTCCAGGACGAAGTCCGCACCACCGGCAACGTCGAAGCCGACGAAACCCGTCTTGCCGACGTCCAGGTCCGCTTCGCCGGCTGGGTGCGGAAAGTATTCGTCAACTCCACCTATCAGCGCGTCCACAAGGGCCAGCCGCTCCTTACCGTCTACAGCCCCGACTTAGTAACTACAGAACAGGAGTACTTACTCGCCCGCCAGAACGCCGGCCTGCTCCTCGGCAGCACTGTGGAAGGCGTATCTGCCGGAGCGAAAAGCCTCATCGCCGCCGCCGAGGCCCGTCTGCGCCAGTTCGAAGTCCCGGACCGCGACATCGCCCGCCTTCGTGAAACCGGCGCTGTCCAGCAGGAACTCGAAATTGATTCCCCCGCCGAAGGCTACGTCACTCGTCGCTCGGCCCTGCCCAACATGTACGTCCAGCCGGGAACCCCGCTCTACTCGGTCGCCGATCTTAGCCGCGTCTGGGTCTACGCCCAGGTCTTCCAGGACGACCTCGGCCGCGTAAAAGTCGGTGACCCCGCCGAAATCACGGTCGACGCCTATCCCGGCCGCACATTCCACGGTCGAGTGGGTTTCATTTGGCCCGAAGTCGACCCCGCCACCCGTACCGCCAAGGTCCGCATCGAGGCCGCCAATCCCGGCATGACGCTTTCGCTCGGTATGTTCGTCAACGTCCGTATCGTCCTGCCCATGGGCCGCCGCCTCACCATTCCCGCCTCGGGCGCCTATCAAACGGGCACCCGTTGGATCGCCTTTCTCGATTCCGGCGGCGGCCACTACATCCCTCGCGAAATCCAGGTCGGCCCGCGGGCCGGCGCCGACCTTGTGGTTCTCAGCGGCTTAAAGGCCGGCGACCATATCGTCACCTCGGCTAACTTCCTCCTCGATTCCGAAAGCCAGCTCCAGTCGGCGATGAACGACTTCGCGCCACCCACGGCCGCCTCTGCGCCAACCACGTCAGCCGCGTCAGGCGCCCAGCTCGACTTTTCGACTAACCCCGCCACGCCGCGCAAGGGCGACAACACCGTCCGCGTCGTCCTCCGCGGCGTCGACGGCAAGCCCATAGACGGGGCCGATGTCGCCGTCACCTTCTTCCAACCCGCGATGCCCGAAATGGGCATGGCCGCCACCCGTTTCGTCGTCACGCTCAAGCCCGCGGGCAACGGCGTCTACGTCGGTTCCGCTCGCCTTCCCGTCGGCGGTGCGTGGCGCATCACGGTAACAGCCGCCCGCGGAGGCCAGCCCCTCGGCCGCCGTGATCTCTCCGTCACCGCCGAAGGAGGCATGTAAATGATCGCCCGATGGATCGAAGTCTGCGCGCGGAATCGCTTCCTCGTCTTCACCGCCGTCGTCGCTCTCGCCGTCGCAGGCTTCTGGGCCATCGGCCGCATCCCGCTCGACGCCCTTCCGGACATCAGCGACGTCCAGGTCATCATTCACACCGAGTGGAACGGCCAACCCCCCAACCTGATTGAGGACCAGGTTTCCTACCCCATTGTCACCGCCATGCTCGCCGCGCCCCGCGTCAAAGCCGTCCGCGCCCAAACCATGTTCGGCGACTCCTACGTCTTCGTGGTCTTCGAAGATGGAACCGACTTATACTGGGCCCGCAGCCGCGTCCTCGAGTATCTCCAGCAGATCCAAGGCAGGCTGCCGCGCGGAGTAACTCCCGCCATCGGCCCGGACGCCACCGGCGCCGGCTGGGTTTTCGAATACGCCCTCGTCGATCGCGGCCACCGCTATAGCCTCGCTGACTTACGCTCCCTTCAGGATTGGTACCTGCGCTACCAGCTTGAGTCCGTCCCCGGCGTCGCCGAAGTCGCCACCATCGGCGGCTTCGTGCGCCAGTACCAGGTCCGGCTCGACCCCGATAAGTTGCGCGCCTATAACATCCCTCTCGAAACCATCATCGAGAAAATCCGCGGCAGCACCAATGAAGTCGGCGGCCGTCTCATGGAATTCGGCGGAGCCGAATATATGATCCGCGGCATGGGTTACTTCCGCTCCCTCTCCGATCTCGAAAACATTCCGGTAGCCGCCAAAAACGGAACCGCGGTCATGGTCAAAGATATCGGAACCGTCGCCTTCGGTCCCGACATCCGCCGCGGCGTCGCCGAGTGGAACGGCGAAGGCGAAACCGTCGGCGGCATTGTCGTCATGCGCTACGGCATGAACGCCCTGAATGTCATCTCCGGCGTAAAAGCGAAACTCCGGGAAATCGCCGCCTCCCTCCCGCCCGGCGTCGAAGTCGAAACCGCCTACGACCGCTCCGGCCTCGTCCGCGCTTCCATCGCCACTCTCGAACGTGACCTGCTCGAAGAAGCCATCATCGTCAGCCTCGTCATCACCGTTTTCCTGTTTCATTTCCGTTCCGCCCTCATCCCCGTCCTCACCCTGCCGGTCGCCGTCGTCGCCTCTTTCCTTCCCATGTACTGGCTCGGCGTAAGTTCCAACATCATGTCCCTCGGCGGCCTCGCCCTCGCTATCGGCGTCCTCGTCGACGCCGCCATCGTCATGGTCGAAAACGGCTACCGCCATCTGTCGGAGGCTCAGGTGGCCTCGGGCGGAGAAATCAACGGCCGCGCGCGCCGCAGCATCCTCATCGGCGCCGCGAAACAAGTCGGCCCCGCCTTGTTTTATTCCCTCCTCATCATCGTCGTCTCCTTCCTCCCTGTGTTTCTCCTCGAGGCCCAGGAAGGGCGCCTGTTCCGTCCCCTCGCCTGGACCAAAACGCTCGCCGTCGGCTTCTCCTCCCTCCTCGCCATCACCGTCGTCCCGCCGCTCATGGTCCTCTTCCTCCGCGGACGCCTCAAGCCCGAATCCGCCAACCCGATTTCGCGCTTCACCCAGATGCTCTATCTGCCTGTCCTGCGCTGGTGCCTCCGCCATCCCTGGGTCACCGTCGCGCTCAACCTCGCCTTCCTCGCCGTCTGCGCCCCCCTCGCCTTCCGCATCGGCAGCCAGTTCATGCCCCCTCTCAACGAAGGCGCCGCCCTCTATATGCCCAGCGCCCTGCCCGGCATCTCGGTCACCGAAGCCTCCCGCCTTATGCAGGAGCAGGACCGCGTCATCCGCTCCTTCCCCGAAGTCGAATCCGTCTTCGGCGCCGTCGGCCGTAGCGATAGCGCCACCGACAACGCGCCCCTCGATATGTACGACACCACCATCGTTTTGAAACCCATGGATAAGTGGCGCCCCGGCATGACCTATTCAAAGTTAATCACTGAAATGGACGCCAAGTTACAATTCCCCGGCCTGACCAACACCTGGACCATGCCGATTCAAAACCGCCTCGACATGGAACTCACCGGCGTCAAAACACCCGTCGGCCTGAAAATTCAAGGACCCAACGTGCAAGGCATCGAGGCGCTCGGCAACCAGATCCAGCGCGTCCTCGGCGGGATGCCCGAAGTCCGCAGCGTCTTCGCCGAGCGGGTCTCCCAGGGCAACTACATCAACATCCAGGTGGACCGCGCCGAAGCCGCCCGTTACGGCCTCACCGTCGGAGAAGTCCAAATGGCCATCGAATCCGGCATCGGCGGCGAAACCATCGCCGAAAACGTCGAGGGCCGTGAGCGCTACCCCGTCGCCGTGCGCTACGCCCCCGACTTTCGCTCCGACCTCGGCAAGTTAGGCCGCGTCCTCGTCTCCGCCCCCGGTGGCGCGCAAGTGCCCCTGGGCGAAGTCGCGCGCCTCACCTTCTCCAAAGGCCCCGCCATGATCCGCGACGAAGACGCCCAACTCACCGGTTACGTCTTCGTCGACCTCAACACGCACGACTACGGAGGATTCGTCACCCGCGCCCAGACCCTGCTCCGCAATGGACTTATGCCGCCGCCCGGCTTTCATTGGAAATGGTCCGGCGAATACGAGTTCGAAATGCGCGCCCGCGAGCGCCTCAACTTCATCCTCCCCGTCGTCTTCTTCCTCATCTTTGTGCTTCTCTACCTCGTCTTCAAATCCGTCGGCGAAGCCCTCGTCCTCATCTTCCCCACCATCTACGCCATGAGCGGAGGTCTGTTACTCCAGTGGCTTCTCGGCTATAACTTCAGCGTCGCCGTCTGGGTCGGCTATATCGCCCTATTCGGCATCGCGGTGGAAACCGGCGTCGTCATGGTCGTCTATCTTCACGAAGCTCTCGAACGCCACGCCGCCGCGGGTGAGGTGAAGTCCCATGACGACGTAGTCGCCGCAGCCATCGAAGGCGCCGTCCACCGCCTCCGCCCCAAACTCATGACGGTCGCCGCCGTCCTCGCCACCCTTGCCCCGATCCTTTGGGAAACCGGCGTCGGCTCCGACGTCATGAAGCCCATCGCCGCCCCCATCGTCGGTGGCATGGTCACCTCCACGATTCACGTCCTCATCCTCGTCCCCGTCTTCTTCGTCTGGATGAAATCCCGAGCCCTCCGCCGCGGCGAGATGGTCGAAGCCGGCTGACCGCAATTTCCCCGGTCAACCCAAAACGTCGCACACTAAAAGTTCATGCGCTGGCCGTCGCTCGCTCTCCTCGCCGCCGCCATCTGCCTGACCGGCGCCGCCGCGCCACCCGGCCCCATCCACGCCATCGACTGGAAAAACTATATCTATCCCTGGGCGGGCGAAGAGCTCACGCCCTCCGGCTGGTCATGGCTGTCGCCTCTTCCTTCGAATGGAGTCAGACTCGCGAACGGGGTCCATAAGTTTGAGCCTGACTTCCCCCATGGTTCGTACTTGGCTTTCCAGAGCGTCACCTACGGGGATCTCAATGGTGACGGGCACGACGAGGCTGCGGTGGATCTCCTCTACGGTACCGGCGGCACGGCGAACTGGGACTACCTCTATGTGTTCACCAGCCGCAACGGACGTCCGGCACTCCTGGCGATCCTTAGGAGCGGTTCCCGCGCCGGCGGCGGTTTGGTCAGGGTGGATATCACTAACAAACTACTGACACTCGACTTCTTGGACCCGGACCGCCGCAGTGCCGACTGCTGTTCGCGCGGCATCGTCCGCGTAAGTTACCGGCTGGAAAACGGCAACTTCGTGCAGGCTCTGCCGGAGACGAGAGACAGCCTCAGGCTTGGCACGAGGCCACTGCCGGAACACGGCCCGGGAACAGTAGATACGCGTGACGAGGGCGGACAATTCGCCATCATCTACCGGACTGTAGAGGGCCGGATTCGCGCCCTCACGCAACCGGGCGAGTATTCCGAGCCCGCGAGTTCACCGGATGGAAGGCGTGTCGCATTCCTCAACAGCCCCGGTGGCGGATTGGCGTCCGAACTCTGGCTCGTGAACACCGACGGCTCCGCTCTCCGCGAACTCTTTCACGGGCCCATCGAATGGAACGGTGCCCCCGCGCCTGCAACCGCCGAAATCCGCTGGCCCCAGTGGTCCGCCGATGGTCACTTCATCTACTTCGTCGTCGACATCGACCAGATCACCGGAGCCCTTTTTCGCCTCGACGCCGACACCGGCGCGACAAAACTCTTCCTTCGGGACGTCGTCAACTACGAAATTCTCCCCACCGGCCGCCACAAAGGCTCCCTCATCGCCAATCAGCGCACCATGGAACCGTCCGAAGGCTACAACGACTACCCCTATTACCTCTTCAGCCCCTCCGGCGAGAAAATCCAGCGCATCGGCGACGAAGAAGAGGATATAGATGCGCTCGTGAACGCATGGATATCCAAGTAACTCAAGGCCGGCTCGTCGAAGCTAACTCCTCCCGCAGCCGGCTCATCTTAAGCGCATCACTCCGCGCCAACGGAGCCCGCTCCTCCGCCTTCCGCCACCGGTCGAGGCTCTTTTCGAACGAATCCCGCGCCGAGCCCCGGCGGCCCAGCGTCAGCCACACGCGTCCCAGCCGTTCCTCCGTGTCCGCCAGTCCGGAGAGCACGTAGTAATTCCCCGGCGACCCGGCAGCCAGCCGCTCAAACTGCGCATGAGCCGCCATCAATTCTCCCAGTCCAATCCGCGCCTCCCCAAGCCGCACGCGAATCTCCCCCTCCGCCGCAAGGCAGAAAGCAGCGAACCTTCGGCTCAGCGTGTCTTTGGCGTCCAACTCGGCAAGCCGGTCGAGTTCAGTCAGCGCCTCGTCATAGTTCCCCAGCGCCGCGCGTAAATCTCCCGCCTTCTCGCGCCAATCGGCTAAATAGTAGAGCGCCTCCGCGTGATTCTCCTCGATCGTCGCATTGCCCGGATTCGCTTGCTCCTCGCGCCGCATCAGCGCCTCGGTCTGCTGCTGCGTCGCCACCGCGCCGGCAAGATCCCCGGACTCCATCTTCAGAAACGCCAGCGTGCCGAACGCCGCCGGCACCAGCCGCCGGGCAACACGAGCGGAATTCCCCGGCGAAGACGCGACGCGCTCATACAACTTCGTCGATAGATCCGCCGCGTCAAGCCCCTCGGCGATCTTTCCGGTTTCACCCAGCAAATACGCGTACATCCGCTCATCGGCGGCCAGCGCAAGCGTAGCGCCGGACCCCGAAGGCTTCGAGTCCAGCGTGATCGCCAGCCGTAACTCATCGAGCGCCCCAGTCAGGTTCCCGCGCGCATTCGCGCAGAGAGCCAGCCGAAAATGATCCCGCGCCTTCTCGAGTTCCTGCCCCGCCACCGTCGCCCGCAGAGCCAGCGCCGCGCGATAACTTCGCTCCGCTCCCGCCGTATCCCCCAGGCTCGGCAGCACCGGATTCCCCTGCACGTCCCCAACCCTCTCGTATGCCGCCGCCAGTTCCGTGCGGAACGAACTGTCGTTCCCCGCTTCCTTCGACAACTGGTTCAGATATTCAAGCGACGCCGAAACCAGTAACTGCCTCGCGTGCGTCGCCCCCGGCAAGTCGCGGATCGCATCGTGGACGTCGAACATCATCACCGCCGCCAGCCGCTTCACATCTTCAAAACGTCGTTCCGCCCGCGCCCGCTCCATCTCGGCCCGCCTCGCCTGCCACAATGTCGCCGCGGCGCCACCCACCAGAAGCAGCGCAATCGCAGCCGCCGCGGCAATCGGCCCGCGCCGGCGCCGCAGAAACTTCGACGCCCGGTACCACGTCGTATCCGCGCGCGCACTCACCGGGCGGTTGTCGAGATACCGCTTCACGTCTGCCGCCAACCGCTCCACCGACGCGTACCGCCGCTCCGGTTCCTTCCGCAGCGCCATCAGCACAATATTGTCGAGGTCGCCGGAAAGGGTCTTGGCCAACCTCTCATCTCCGCGCCGCCTCACCACAGCGCTCGGAGCCGGCGGCATCGAGTCCGTAATCCGCCGCACCGCCTCGGCCGGAGCCACTCCTTCCACCGAATAAGCCCGCTCCCCGGCAAGCAGCTCGAACAAAATCATTCCGAGCGAATACACATCCGACGCCGCGCCAATCCTATCCCCCCGCGCCTGCTCCGGACTCGCATAGGCCGGAGTAAGTAACAGCGATGTCGTGTTACTGTCCGTGTCAGATCCGGCTTCCAGCACGCGCGCGATGCCGAAATCGAGTAACTTGGGCTCGCCCGCCTTAGTAACTAAGATATTGGCGGGCTTCAAATCCCGATGCACAATCAGATGCTGATGCGCGTATGCCACCGCATCCGCCACGCACAGAAATAGCGACAGCCGCTCCGGCACATCCAGCTTTCTCTGTTCGCAATAATCCAGCAGCGGCACTCCGTCAATCCGCTCCATCACCAGATATGGCCGGCCATCCGTCGCCGCCCCGCCGTCGAGCAGCCGCGCGATATTGGGGTGATTCAGCCCGGCCAGAATCTGCCGCTCCACGCGGAAACGCCGCCGCGCAAACTCGGCGTCAAAGCCCAGCCGCAGCAGTTTCAAGGCCACCCTCTGCTCGTACTGCCCGTCGTCCCGCACCGCGTCGTAAACGTCGCCCATCCCGCCATGTCCAATCGGCGCCACAATGCGATACGGTCCATGCCTCTTGCCGCACTGCGGGTCTGGAAGCGTCTCGGCGACTACGGCGGCCGCGGTCGCCAGCGCCGGCGTCTCTAAAAATTCTCCGGCCGCCGTGTGCGCCGCCAGCAGGGATTCCACCTCCGCCCGCAGCGCTGCTTCCCCCGCGCACGCCTTCTCCAGATACGCCGCCCGCCCGGCGGCCGGAAGTTCGCACGCCCCGCTGAAGATCTCCTTCGCAGTCCGCCAGCGTTGTTCTTCGGTCATACTGCGTTGGCTGGCGGCGCGTCACCCGTCAGCGCGCGGTAAATCCACGCCCGCGCATGCGTCCAGTCGCGTTTCACCGTCGAAGCCGAAACCCCAAGCACTTCGGCCGTCTCTTCATTCGTGAGTCCGGCGAAAAACCGCAGCTCCACGATGCGGCTCTGTTGCGGATCGAGGTGCGCCAATCGGTTCAGCGCCGTGTCGAGTTCAATCACGTCCACCTCGGGCTGCCTGGTGACCGCCGAAAGCTCATTCACGGTCAGCGTCACCGCCCCCGCCCCGCGTTTGGCGGCAGCCCGCGCCCGTGCATGGTCCACAAGAATGCTCCGAATCACCTGCGCCGCCACTCCCAGAAAATGCGCGCGGTTCTTCCAGTGCACGTTCTGCCGGCCCACCAGCCGCAAATACGCCTCATGCACCAGCGCGGCGCTCTGCAGCGTGTGGTTCTCGCGCTCTCCGCGCAAATAGTGGCTCGACATCCGCCGCAACTCGCCATACACCAGCGGCATCAAGCGGTTTAGCGCGTCCCGGTCGCCCTTCGTCCACTCCTCGAGCAGGCGCGTGACATCGCCGTGGTCAGGTTCCCCCATACCCCGATATCATATCGGCGCAAGGCGCTCCCGCGCAGAATATCATGTCGTTTTGGTGGGCGCACGACAAGGAGATGGCGCCATGCGCGTCATGATGATCGGCGGGACGGGTTTCATCGGCCGCCACGCCGTCCGCGAGTTAATCGAGTCCAATCACGAGGTGGCGATCGTCCATCGGGGCCGGACTCCGCTCGCGGCCGAAGGATGCGTCGCTGAGTTCATCGGCGAGCGATCTTTCCTCGACGGCATGCGCGGCCAACTCGCGGCTTGGTCCCCGGACGTCGTCGTCGACTTTATCCTTGGCAGCGCCGCGCAGGCTGCCGTCACCCTCGACGTGTTCCGCGGCGTTGCCCGGCGCCTCGTCGCCATCAGCAGCGGGGATGTCTACCAGGCGATGGCAGTGCTGCAGCGCCTGGAGTCCGGGCCCATCGAACCGATCCCCCTTACTGAGGATTCGAGGCTACGTGCCCCCGGCCCGACTTACTCGCCGGAAACGCTGGCCAAGGTTCGCTCGACGTATTCCTGGGTCGACGACGATTACGACAAGGTTCGTGTCGAACAAGCACTTCGGTCCGATCCTGCCTTACCGGCAACCATCCTTCGGCTCCCGATGGTCTACGGCCCCGGCGATCCACTTCATCGTTTCTTTCCCGCCCTCAAGCGCATCATCGACGGCCGCCCGGCCATCCTCTTCGAAGAACGCTACGCGCGTTTCGTCCCCTGCCGCGGCTATGTCGAAAACGTCGCCCACGCCATCGTGCTGGCGGCAACACGTGAAGAGGCCACGGGCAGAACTTACAACGTCGCCGATCCGTTCCAATTCACCGAAGCCGAATGGACGGAAAAGATCGGCAATGCCCTCGGTTGGCAAGGACGCGTCGTAACTCTCCCGCGCGAGCACGTCCCGAAGCATCTCCTCCTCCCGTATAACTTCGCGCAGCACCTCTTCATGGATTCCACCCGGATCCGCGCTGAACTCGGCTACCGGGAGGTCATCGCTCTCAAAGTAGCCATCGGCCTCACCATCGAGTGGGAACAGGCCAATCCGCCCCAGCGCATCGACCCCTCGCAGTTCGATTACTCGGCCGAGGACGAAGCTCTGGAGCGGGCGAGCGTGTAGCCGCGCAGCGCCTCATGGTCCGCTGACAAACTCGACTCCGGTAACCCACGGTTCAAGCGATGCCCCGTAGCTCAGGTGTACCCGGTAGTGAGCCCTCTGCTGCACGCTGCCGGGGCCAAGTCTCGGTATACGGCGGAATCCGTCGCTGTAAGGAAGTGGAACTTCGATCGTTTGCGGCAAATCCACGATGCGCCCCACGGTGGCTTTAGGCGTTGGTCCTCGTACCCATGCCACTACAATTGCGGGAACAATCAGCACACTATGCCGGTCCGGGTGTCGTGCACGCAGCGCATCGGCATCCAACCCGGCATCGATCGGCGCCAGGTGGGTCGAGTTCTCATACAAAGACTCACGTCGGCTTCCGGCCGGACCCAAAAGACTCACCACCGCAGCCTGCTGAGCCTCGATCCACGCCCTCCATGCCGGTCCGTCGTATTCCAGAGCCACGAAAGCCTTTCGGCTCCGCTGCCTCCGATAAAACAATTCCGCCGACTTATCCGACGGATCCACCGAACAGTCGAAGCCGATCGACTGGAGCTTACTCCGATCGAGCCATTCCACGACTTGCCCTCCAGGGACACCCGGCGCGTCGAACGAAGTGTAGGTCCAGCGCAGCAACAGCGTGACTATACTGTCGTCGCTGTCGCCCGGCTGGTACCAGAGTTCCCGGTCGGTGAGCACGATCTCGGCTTGCGGCTGTCCGGCCCGGTTGCGCGCGCCATGTATCCATGCCGCCGCATTCGCAAAGACGATGACCGCGGCCGCCGCGCCCAACAGGACCCGCTTCACGGCCGCACTCCCGCCATCCGCGTGCGCATCTGTTGAAAGGCCATCACCAGCGCCACGCTCAGCGCGCCGATCAAAGCGAAGAAAGCATATCTCGGCATCTCGTCCCACAGCCACTGAAACAGCCGCAGGAAAAGGAAAGCCACGAAAAACCACGTACCCGTATTCGCAACGCCGCGCCAACCCCGCGCCACCCCCAGCCAGATCGCCCCCGCTGAAAGCCAAAGCCCGGCGATGCCGTACACTCGCTCGACAGTTTCCACCGTCCAAGGCAAGTAAGTCGGGACACCCGTAGACGCTACCGAAAACAGCGCCGCGAAGAAAGTCAGCGCCCCCACCAGGCGATACACTGGAACAAATTCCGCGTGCTGGCGATGCTTCACCCACAGCGGCAATACAAACAGGCATCCACCCAAAAGCAGAAAGTTCTCCGGCCGGTCTCCGAAGTCCGCCCAGTGATAACCGAACCTCGCCGTAAAAAAGGCCGCCAGGTAACTCATCGCCAAAAGCAACCCAGCCCCCAGCATCAGCCGGAGCCCGTAGCGGTACGCCAGCGCCAGCGCCAGCGCCGCCCAAGCCAGCAGCACCTGCTCCGTTCCCGCGATGTTGAGAATGCCCCGGCGATCACCAGGTTCATGAAGAACCCGGCCAGCGTCACGGCCGCCAGAAGATTCGTGAAGTAGCGGCTGCGCTCCCGCCGCGCGACAAGCTCTGTCCCAGCCAGCGCGGCCAACGGAATCAGCATCGCCAGCACAAGCTGCACCGGCGCCACCAGATAACCCCAGAAGCGCCGCGCGAAAAGCACCACGGCCACGCAGAACGCAATCGCGCCCAGCGTGGCCGCGATCCTCATCCCCCAGGAAACACGCTCCTGCGACGCGGTCGTATCTACGTCGTACTCCCGCGCCAGCGCCTCCAGCCGTTCGATGCACCATCGCTCGAACTGAGCGCATTGCTCCGCCGTGAGCGCCAGCGCCGTCCGAATCTCTTCCTTACCAAGTTCCTCGCGAAGCCTCCGCAGGCGCTCCGCCTCGCGTTGCGCTTCGCTTCTCGACCCCATCCTCTTGCCCTCGCCCGGGCTAACTATAACATGGAGTCAAGTCTACGGCAGAACTACAACCACGCGGCGAGGGGACCGCGCCATTTACGCGGCCGTTTTTACGGCTCCGGAGGAGACGATGACCTCTTTGGGCCGGTAGTCGGGGTTCAGGAAGGCTTGCGCGGCGTTTTGGGCATAGATTTTCGCCGCTCCGATCTCGGTGCAGCGGCTGCGGTAGCGGTCGATTTCGTCGAGTGAAAAAACGAAGCCAAAGTCGGCGGGATTGAAGGGGCGGTTGTGATCTTTGTGTAACTTACGGAGCGCCGCGGCCTGGGCCATTTGTTCCTGTTCGGCGGCGCGGCGGGCGGTTTGAAGCGAGGCGAGGGTGGCGCGGTTCTGATTGAGCAGGCGTGTGAGGCGCTGTTCGTGGAGGCTGAGCTTAGAGAGGTCCGCCGCGACCGAAGAGGATGTGGTGAGGATGGAGGCTTCGAGCGAGGGGATCCGGTGCAGGCGCCAGTGCTGGGCGACGAGGGTTTCGGCGAGGGCGGTTTCATCGGGGCCGGCGGGGGCGAGGCTGCGGAACATTTCAGCGCGGAATTGTTCGAAGACGCCGGGATCCTCGGTTGGCAGGAGGATGAGTTTGCTGCTGGTGAGTCCGTGAGTGAGGGCGTTGGCGCGCGAGGCGGCCTTCCCCTCCGGCGTGCGTGGGCCGGTAGATTCCTGCGCGTTGGCGCGGTTGATTTCGGCCCGGTTTTGCTCAGGCAATGACATACGGTTTGTGGTTCCTTTCCCGATTGTGTTCGGGCGGGCGCGAGGCCAGCCTCGATTTGAGATTTAGCAGGGGGTAGGTGCGGGAGCAGTCGCGCTTTGGCGGGAAGTGATTGAGGGCGTGGGAAAAATAAGTTTGGAAAATGGGGGAACGCGTTTGCGGGGGGAGCCGGGTGTCTAGGCAGCGGGCGGAATTTCGATTTCCCGGGCTACGCTGGTGGGTTCGGGAATCGCTTCGCCGAATTCGCGCAGCGTGGCCAGATGGCCCGAGATGGCTTCGCGAATGTTCCGCTCGGTTTCCTCGATCGTCTTGCCCGTCGTGATACAACCCGGCAGGTCGGGAACGTAGGCGGCCCAGTTCGAGTCCGCCCGCTCGAATATGACAGCGTACCTTCGGGTCATTGGGTTGTAATCACGTTCGGTTTCGAACTGTGCTTGAAATGGCGATGACTGCCGGTTGTCCTCCCGTGCTTCCAACCGTCCGATTCCACAAGCCGGATCACATCCCGAACCTTCACCGACCTTCATTCTAATAGAGCCACGACAGCAACATCGCGGCCGGAGGCCGGAGGCCGGAGGCCCTGACTAGCCGTTTTATGACTTCCAGGTCGCTGGTGAGGATGGTGGCTTTCCGCCGAAGGGCTGTCGTCACCACAACCGCGTCGACGACAGCCGCCGTTTTGGTTCTGCCGAGCAGCCGCCCGGCTTCGTGCGCCTCGGCCTCGCCAAGAGGAACAACGGCGCATCCGGTTAGGAAGCGCCGGCGCTGGGCTTGTTGCGGAGCGGGTCACCTGGGCGAGCACCTTCTCGTGAATCTCCGGGCCGGCCGTCATGGCGAGCTTGGGCGAAGTTAGGCCGAACCGCCGGGTGGCGGAAGCGAGTCGATCGTCAGCGGTTCGCCGAGCGGTCCAATTACCTGCGCTGGTCGAATTTTCTGATTCTCGAGCATTAGTAGAGCCTCAACTTCGTTAAACTTCAATCGATGGCCTCGTTTTAACCGAAGGCCGTTTCGGAGGTCTGAAACAGCAGGGTTA
>JAJYCN010000034.1 GCA_021778335.1 Acidobacteriota bacterium
GCTCAGGCATACTTTCGGCAATTCCAGGGAAAAACATTACTTCACCGATCCAAGAGAGACTACTTTGACGCCCGGGGGCAGCTCGCTGTGCGAGAGGACCGCCAGGTTCGGCAGCGCGGCTTCGATCATCTGCCGGAGGAAGAAGCGGCACCCCGAGCCGGCCAGCAGGACCCCCGCCGAGTCCGGCGAGCCCAGGCAGGCCTGGATGCGCTGGACCACATCGCGAATCCGCTGCGGCGGCAGAGTGAAGTGGCTGGCGGTTTCGGAATGCTCGACCGAGGCCTCGATGGCCTGCTCGATCGCCGGATCGAGCAGCCACGCCGGAAGTTCTCCCTGCGGGTTCAGATAAGGCTTGAGCAGGGGCCGGCGGATCGACTGGCGGGCGTATTCGGTGAGCAGGACCGGGTTCCGCGTGATGGGAGCAGCCTCCCCGAGAGCTTCGAGAAGCGTGGCCCCGTCGCGGATCGGCACGCGCTCCCGGAGCAGGTTTTGTATGACCTTTTGCAGCACGGGCAGCGTCAGCAGCTTGGGGACGAGGTCTTCGACGGCCTTCGGGCTCTCTTCGGCAACGCGGTCGAGCAGGCGTTTGGCGTCCTGGCGCGAGAACAGTTCCCAGGCGTGGCGCCGGACGAGCTCTCCCAGATGGGTTCCGATGACGCTGATCGAATCGACGACCGTGTAGCCGGCGGCGCGCGCCTTATCGGCCGATTCCGGCGCGATCCAGACGGCGCTGATGCCGAATGCGGGCTCGCGGGTCGGGATCCCGTCGAGCGGCGCGGCGTTGGGGCCGGGACTGATGGCCAACTCGCAGCCTTGCGGCATCTC
Source organism: Acidobacteriota bacterium (assembly GCA_021778335.1). GTDB lineage: Bacteria > Acidobacteriota > Terriglobia > Bryobacterales > Bryobacteraceae > JAJYKC01. The sequence goes on from JAJYCN010000034.1 coordinate 826, forward strand.
GAAACGGGCGATTTCGGCGCCCTTGAGCGAGACCGTGTACTCGCGGGGGCGGAGAGTGAGGTTGTCGGTGACGCGTACCGGAGGCAGGATGAACCCGAGGCCGGTGGCCAGTTGGCGCCGGATGCTGCCGATGCGGCGGAGCAGCGGGGAATTCTGACCGCCCTCGACCAGCTTCACGAGGCCGAGCCCGACTTCGATGGCCAGGGGCTCGATCTTCATCAGCGCCTCGAGGTTCTCCTTGGGCGGTGCATTTGGCGTTGCGGCCGCCTCAGCCCTGTCGCCGCCTTGCCTGCGTATACGCCAGGCGGCGGCGCCGAGCCCGCCTCCCAGAAGGAAGAATGGAATTTTCGGGAGCCCCGGAAGGACCGCCATGACGAGCAGCACACCGCTGGCGAGCATCATCGGCTCGTAGGCGCTGAACACCTGCCGCTGAATCTCGGCCCCGAGCTTGTTGTCGGAGCTGGCGCGGGTGACGATGAGGCCGCCGGAGACCGAGATCATCAGGGCCGGGATCACCGTCACCAGGCCGTCGCCGATGGTGAGCACGGTGTAGGTTTCCAGAGCGCGCTGGAGATCGAGGCCGTGCTGGAGGACGCCGATGAGGAAGCCGGCGACGATGTTGATTCCGGTGATCAGGATGCTCGCGACCGCGTCGCGCTGGGTGAAGCGGCTGGCGCCGTCCATGGCGCCGAAGAACTCGGCTTCGGCGCTGAGCTGCTTGCGCCGGGCGCGCGCCTCGGCTTCGTCGATCAGGCCGGCGTTGAGGTCCGAATCGATCGACATCTGCTTGCCGGGCATGGCGTCGAGAGTGAAACGGGCGGTGACCTCGGAGATGCGCACCGCGCCGTGGTTGATGACCACGTACTGGATGGCGATGAGGACGAGGAAAATGACGACGCCGATGATGTAGTTACCGCCCACCACGAACGCGCCGAAGGCCTGGATGACCTCGCCGGCCGCGCTGGCGCCGGTGTTGCCATTGAGCAGAATGAGCCGGGCGCTGGAGACATTCAGCGCCAGCCGGAACAGTGTCATCAGCAGGAGGGTGGTGGGAAAAACGCTGAACTCCACCGGACGGCGGATGTACATGGAGCTCATCAGGACGATGACGGCGCCGGCGATGTTGGCGCTGATGAGCAGGTCCAGCAGGATGGGGGGGAGCGGGGCGATCATCGCGAGAACGACCGCGAGGACGGCGAGAGGGATCGCCATTTCGCTCCAGTTGGCGCCGGCGAGGATTCTCCCGTGCTGCCGCTTGGCGCCTCCGCCGGCGAGTTTTCGCGGAGCCGGCGAGGATGCCGCGCCACGGCCCTGGTTGCCGGGCGCGGCGATGGGAGCCGGACGGGCCGCTACGATGGCTTCGGCTTGCGTCATAGTTTCTGATTCCCTCCACGAGGCGTCATTTCTTTCCTCCCCGGGCCTTCGGATTCATCAGCCGGAAGATGTAGGCGAGGATTTCGGCGACGGCGCGGTACAGATGCGCCGGGATCTCCTGGCCGACATCGACGCTCTTGTACAGCGCCTGGGCGAGGGGGGGATTTTCGACGATCGGAACCTGGCGCCCGGAGGCGATCGCGCGGATCCGGAGCGCCAGGTAGTTCTTGCCCTTGGCCACGACGCGCGGCGCGGCCATCGTCCCCGATTCGTAGCGCAGCGCGACGGCGTAGTGCGTGGGATTGACGATCACCGCGGTGGCCAGCGGGACTTCCTTCATCATGTTGCGCCGCGCGGCGTCTCGCTGCAGGCGGCGAATTTTGGCCTTGATGTGCGGATTGCCCTCGGTTTCTTTCATCTCCTCGCGGATTTCCTGCTTCGTCATGCGCAGCTCGCGGAGGAAGCGGCGTTTCTGGCGGACGAGGTCGAGCACGCCCAGCACGACGACCAAGAAGCAGACTTTGAAAAGGAAGCTCTTCCAACTCAGGGCGACCCAGGCCGCGGCCGCGCCTGGGCTGGCCAGCGGCAAGGCGAGGTAGGAAGCGAGATTGGAGTGGACGACTTGAAAGGCCGCGTAGGCCAGGAGCGGGCCGAGCAGCAGCGCCTGGACGGCGGAAGCAAAGTTCTGCGCGGGCAGTCCCTTCAGCCGCTCGGCCGGATTCCAGCGCGAAAACTGCGGCGCCAGGCGCGCGGGAGCGAATCCGAATTGGGTCACGGCAAGCTGCACCGCCAGACCGGCGGCGGTCATGAGGGAGAAGCTCCAAAGAAGCGGCAGGATGCACCGGCGGAGGATGAGCGGGCTGAGCAGACGGATGTCGGAGGCCGCCGAGCGGTGGAACGCCATTTCAAACAACGCGCGGATCAACTGGCTCAGGGAGGCGAAGGCCCGCGGCGTCATCGCCACGGCGAGCCCCGCGAAGGCGACGAACTCGGCCGCGCTCGTGATTTCCTTGCTCACGGCGAACCGGCCGTCCTGGCGGGCTCGCAGCAGGCGCCGCGGGGTGGGCTTCTCGGTCCTCTGGCCGCGCTCGCTCATCGGGGACGCAGCACCTCGCGGAGGAAGAGTACGCCGTGACCCGCCACCGCCGCCCCGGTCTCAGGAAAGACGGCGAGCGTGGCGGCCAGGGCGAGCAGCGCGGCGGCCATTTTCAGCGGGAAAGACAGAGCCAGGAATTGGATCTGCGGAAGCAACCGGCCCAGAACGCCGAAACACAGGTCGATGAGAGCGAGCAGGGCGATCTCGGGCATGGCGATTCGCAGGCCGAGCGAGAAGACCTCGGCGCCGAGGCGAATCATCCCCTCCACGGCCGGGGCCTGGATGCGAAAACTTGTGGCGGGCAGGGACTGGAGACTCAAGGCGAGGATTTTCACCAGAGCCCGGTCGACTCCGAAGGCGAAAAAGATGCAGCCGGCCAGAAGCTGAGAGAAGATGAGGAGCACGCCGGCGTCGGCCTGCGTGGCCGGGTCGATCGTGGCGGCATAGCCGTAGCCGGCCTGGAGTCCGATCAATTGACCGGCCATCTGAAAGCCCTCCAGCACGAGTGCGACTACTACTCCCGCGGTCGCGCCCACGGCGAACTCGGCGAGCACCCAGGCGGCCAGTTCTCCCGGGGCCGGATCGGGCGAGGGAGGAGTGGGCCAGAACGGGAATAGCGCCACGGTGAGCGCAAGAGAAGCCACAAGCCGTGCGGCGTCCGGCCCGGTGCGCAGTCCGGGGATCGGGACGAAGACAAACAGGCCGGAGATCCGCGACAAAGCGAGCAGGAAGCTCAACAGCGTTGCCTCGCCGAAGGGGAAGTCAGCGGACATAGCGGCTGAAGTCACCGAACAGCGCGGAGGTGTAGGCCACCAGGCGCATCGACATCCAGGGCAGGAAGAGGATCAGTCCCAGGTAGAAGGCCCAGAGCCGCGGTACGGCGCTGAAACTCGAGTCCTGCATCGAGGTAACGACCTGTACGATGCTGACCACGACCCCCACCACGAACCCCAGCAGCAACAACGGCATGCTGAGCCAAAACGCCGTGTTCAGAGCGTTGCGGAACAATTCCACCGCGGCTTGTTCGGTCATCAGGTAGCGAAGCTCCGGATCAGTGAGCCGACGATGAGATTCCAACCGTCGACGAGCACAAAGAGAAGAATTTTGAACGGGGCCGAGATCATCACCGGTGGTAGCTGAACCATACCGATGGAGAGCGTGACGGAGGCGACGATCAGGTCGATCAGAAGGAACGGAATGTACAATACGACGCCGATCTCGAAGCCGATGCGCAGTTCCGACAGGACGTAGGCGGGAGCGAGCACGGCCAGGCTCAGATCGGAAGGTTTGGCCGGGGCCGGGGAGTGAGTCGCTTCGAGGAAAACCCGGACGTCTTTTTCGCGGACCGAGCGGGACAGATAGGCGCGAACCGGCTTCGAGCCCTCCTCCCAAGCCTGCTGCCAGCTCATTTGGCCCTGCTCCAGCGGGACCCAGGCGTGCGTGTAGACGTCCGACACGACAGGTTGGATGAGGGGGATCGTGAGAAAAAGCGCCAGCCCGATCAGGACCTGGTTGGACGGCGTGGTCTGGGTGCCGAGCGCCTGCCGCAGGAAATGCAGGACGACCGTGATGCGGAGGAACGGCGTGATGGCCATGAAGATCGCCGGCAGCAGCGTCAGAAGGGTGAGGAGCAACACCACCTGCATTGGAGATCCAGCGCCCGGCTTGGCGGCGCCCGGGGAGGCAGGCGCCGCCCAGGTGGAGGAGACGGCCAGGAGAAACAGCGCGGGGTGCTTCATATTTCGCCGGCTCCCCGGGCCGGCGCCGGATCCCCGGCGGGTAAGTCCGGCGCGCCCAGCTCGGCGATGGCCGAGAGCCCGGCCGGATGCGTCGACAGCAGGTAACGGCGCGCGCCAACGCGAACGACATGGAGAGAATGTTGCGGCGTCAGGGCGAGACGGGCTTCGCTGTGGAGCGTTTTTTGTCCGGCGGAACTCCGGAGCCAATGCAGCCCCAGGCCGGGCGTACGTTCCGCCAGCGGCCGGCGCCGCAGAAAGTGGCCCGCCGCCCAGGCGAGCAAAATGACAACTCCGGCGGCTGTCATCCTCAGGACCAGATCCGTCATCGCCGCCCGTCCTCTCCCGTTTCCGTCGTTGGCATCAGGCCTCGTTGTTGAAGTCGGTCATGCGCACGCCGACTGTTTCCTCGATGATCACGATTTCCCCGGAGCCCACCAGCGCTCCGCCGATGAGGATGTCGATGTTCTCGCCGGCCGACCGCGACATGCGAATCACGCTGCCGACGTCCAAGGCGAGAATTTCCTCGATGGCCATCACCTTGCGGTCGAGTTCGACCTCGATCTGGAGAGGAACATCGCCCAGAAAGGAGATGTCCACGGCTGGGGTGTTTGTGGGATTCATCGAAGCTTGCCGGCGCGAGCCGCTACTGGATCAGGTTGATTGTGGTCTGGACGTCCTGATTGACCGTGGTGATGACCTTCGAGTTGGCCTCGTAGCCGCTCTGGAGCACGATCAGATGCGTGAACTCGGTGGCGATGTCCGCGGTGGAGGCTTCGAGCGCTCCGCCCTGCACCGAGCCTCGTCCGCCGGTGCCGGGGACGCCGATCGCCGGGATGGCGCTATTGGCGCTCAGCTCGAAATTGTTATTGCCGACCGCGACCAGCGACTCGGCATTGCGGACCGTCGCCAGGGCAAGCTGGCCGATCACGTTTTGCTGTCCGTCGCTGTACTGGGCGACGATCTGGCCGTTCTGGGAGACGCCCACGTTGGAAAGTTGAGCCGCGGCCGAACCGTCCTGATACAAGGCCGAGACGGCCGACGTTTGTGCATACTGCGTGACGCGCGGCGTGCCATTGTTATAGAGCTGCCAGTCGATCGTCATGTTCGCGGCGCCGTCGGAGAGGCCCTGGATCTGGATCTGAGGAGGAGGGTCCGTCGCGGCGGGCGTCGTCAGGTTGCCGTTCTGGTCAAAGGTGAGCGTTCCGGTAACCGGCGTCATCGGCGACGTGACATCGGAGTTCGGCACAGAAATCGAATAATTCCACTGCCCCGCGGTGGCGCCCTGGGTGAACTGCACCGTGAGTACGTGCGAGACGCCGAGAGAATCGTAGACCTGGATGGAAGTCGAGTAAGTGTTCGGCGTTCCGCTAACTGTCTGTTGCGAATCCAGGTTCAGGTCGACGGAAATGTTCTGCGTGGCCACCGGCGCCTTCAGCGTGCCGGTGGGAACATTGATGTCCGAGATCGGCCCGTTGGTATTGACCGCGCCGTTTTGCGCCGTCCAGCCCTGGACCAGAGCGCCCGTGGTCGTGACCAGGTTGCCCGCCTGGTTCACTTCGAAGTTGCCGGCGCGCGTGTACTGGGTGGCTCCGCTGGACGGATCCTGGACGACAAAGAAGCCGTCTCCCTGGATCGCGGCATCGAGCGGCGCGCCGGTGGTCTGAATCGCGCCCTGGGTGAACTGCCGCATCGTCACCGGAGTGCCGACGCCGAAGCCGACCTGGGTGTCGGACAGGCCGGTGCTCAACGACTCGGTGACGAGATCGTGGAATGAGACCGTGCTGGCCTTGAAGCCCGTCGTGTCGAGGTTGGCGAGGTTGTTGCCAACCACGTCGATACCGGTTGAGAAGGCGTTCAGCGCCGAGAGCGCGGAAGAAAATGAGGACATAGAGGTCTCCTTGGTGGTTACGAATTGGTGGTGTTGCCCGCCGGGGAACTCCCGGTCCCGCCCGTGCTTGCCGGCGAGTTTGCAGCGAGATTGCTTTGAATCGTGGTGAGCGTTTGGTTCACCTGCACCAACTGCTCGACGCTGTTGATGCTGGCCAACTGGCTGAGAAACTGCGAGGGGTCCTGCGGGTTGAGTGGATCCTGGTTCTGAAGCTGGGCCACAAGCAGGGTCAGAAACTGCTGTTGGATGGCGGAGGGGCTGAGCGAGGGGTTCGCCGAGGAACCGGTGCTGGAGCCGGTGGAGGACGGCTGGTTCGAGCCGGACGCGGCGGCGGCCGGATGCCCGGGCAATGGGCTTGCCGTGGGGGTTATGGATAAGTTCATCGCTTTATTCCTTCAAACGGGTTTGAGTCTGGGATCTGCAAGGTAAATTGGTTCAAGGTTTCCTCTGCCGCGTGCGAGGCACGGTTTCGCCGCGGGCGCTGGCGATTGCCCGAGCCGTTGCCGCCGGACCGGCCCTGGCTGTCGAACGGGGTCTGGTCGCCGGCCCCGGGTTGGTTGCGCTGCGCCGCCATGGCAGCGGTCTTGCCCGCTTCGGCCTCGACGCCCTGATGCCGCAACGAAACCATCAGTTGATCGAGGTTGGACTGGAGCCGCGAGCCCAGTTCGGTGTCCGAAGTCCGGACCGCAACACGGACCGCGCCGCCGCGCTCGCTCAGCGACAGGGACACGGCCGGAGCGTTATCCTGTTCGAGCCGCAAGGAAAGCTCCCGCGTCGCGCGCGGGTTCGCCGTCACGGTTTGTTCCGCGGCAGCGGGCTGGGATTGCGGCGCGGAGGAGGTCTGTTCGGCTGCCAGTCCGGCGGCCGGGATCTCGGAAGCGTGGTTTGATTCTCCGGCTCCCGCCACGAAGGCTGGTGGCGCATGCGGGGAAGGTTCCGGATTGCCGTGTCCGGCGGACCGGCCGGACTGCTGGTCGCCGCCCTGGTTCTGGTCTGCCGGCGCCGCGTTCGGGACAATCGGCGCCGGTGACTTGCCGTTGGCCCCGCTTTCTGCAAGGGTTTCGTTTGGCGCGCTGACGTTCTCGGCAACTCCCGGCTTTTGTGCCGGCGGCACGGCGGGCTCGTCTTGCGCCGGAGCGGCCGCGAGGCCGGCGGCATCGGGTGTCGGAGCCGGCGCGACCGGCGGAAAGTGGTTCCCGGTGGAAACCATCGCACTAGATGCCAGCGCGCTGCTGGAACCGAACGTTCGCCAGAACAAATCGAAGCCGGTGGACTCCGCCGTCATCTGGGGCGACTGAGGATTCCCACTGATCGGCTGAGGAGGGTCCGTGAGGCCGGCGCCTGACCGGTGGTCCGCGTTCCGCGGCCCGGCGACAACTTGTTCCGCTTCCGCGCCTCCCGCGACCGGCGGCGGGCCGATCTCGATGCTGAGGGGTGTGACTGGACGGGGAGGCGCGAAGGGGACGGTGAGCCAGGCCGGCGCGGGTTTTGCGTCGAGTGTCCGCGAGGGTTCCCCGGGTTCGGGTGGAGTTTTTTGATCGAGATGGGGATGCTGGGTGGAGTTTTCCGGGGCCCGCGGATCGGATGATTGCGCGGGCGCCTGGTCAGCGGGCTTGCTCAGTTCCGCGCCGCGTCCGCTGGGGAACGAAGGGCTCTGAGGAGCGGGCTGGAGAGAAGCCAGGAATGCTTCGGCGAGCGATTTTGAGGCGGGCTGCACGGATTTGGCATCCGGCGGCGGCGCACTGGCGGCCGGCACTGTCGTGCTGTCTCCACCGGTTGATTGCGCTGGAACCGGGAGCGCTCCGGTGGGTTCCTGGCCGCCAGGGATCTTGCCTGCCGGGGACCAGGGGGAGGCCTGAACCGCCGGCAGGGAGAACAACTGCCGTGAGAGGGGAGCGGAGAAGGGAATCGAAACTGCGGCTGGAATCGCCTTGACCGAGGACGCCGGCGATACAAGGATCGGATTTGCGGCCAGAGGTTCAAGTGAAGGATCCGAGACCGGCGCCGGAAGGGCCTTGGGCTCGATGGACGATCCCGCCGAGTGCGTTGAAGGCAGTACGGGGGAAAGCGACGTGTCTGCCGCCAGGGAAGAAAAGAGACCTGCAAGCTGCGCCAGCAAAGCCGGGAAGGAAGACAGTCCCGAATCGCCGGCGGCCGGCAGGGACGCGAGATCGGCGAGCGGTGCGGCGGAGGTGGGCGCGACGTTCACGCGCCGGACAAATGCACGCATCGTGCCAGGCTGGAAATGCTGAAAATTCGCGTGCTTGAGCGATTAGGCTGTCAATTGTCCGCCGGATTCCGTTTCATTCCGGCATTTTTTTGCCGAAATGAAACTTGTCCTCTTGAGCATTTCGGCCGGCCCGTTCGGAATTTGAAGGAAATACGAAATGGCATGTGGCGTGCCATCCGATCTCGCGAGTGCGAACGCCATGGACGCATTGACCACCGCAGCAGCCAGCGGACTCCGGTCCCGCGCCGAGAGCCTGGACATGCTCGCCAACAATATCGCCAACGCCTCTTCAGCCGGATTCAAGGCCGATCGCGAATTCTACAACCTATACACCTCCGCCGAGGCGAGCACGGGTGATGACGGTACGGCGCCGTCGAATCAGTTGCCTGTAATTGAGAGGCACTGGACGGATTTCAGCCAGGGCACGCTGACGACGACGGGGAACCCTCTCGATCTCGCTTTGACCGGAGGGGGCTTTTTCCTGGTGCAGACGCCCACCGGGACTCTCTATACCCGGGACGGGAACTTCCGTCTTTCTCCCGACGGAAAACTGCAAACGCAGCTCGGCTATCCTGTGCTCTCGTCCGAGCGAAAGCCGATCGTGCTCGATCCGAGCCAGGAGATCGATATCAGCGGTGACGGAACGATCCAGCAGGGAGGCGAGCAGGTGGCCACGCTGGGCGTCGCGAGCTTTCAGGACCTCAACGAACTGGAGAAACAGGGTTCCAATTACTACCGGTTCAGTCTTTCGAGCCTTCCGCCGCAGTTGGCGGCGCCCGACGTGCATCAGGGCGCGCTCGAAAGCGCCAACGCGCAGCCGGCCGAGGCGGCGGTGCGGCTGGTCGGCGTGATGCGCCAGTTTGAAATGCTTCAGAAAGCCATGAACATCGGCAGCGATATGTGCCGGCGAAGTATTGAGGAGGTGGCCAAGGTGGTCTAGCAGGCCGCCGCCACCGCAGTCGATGAATACAGCATTGCTCGATGAAATCGAGGAAGGGGAACAGTTATGATTCGCGCCCTTTATAGCGCCGCCAGCGGCATGAACGCCCAACAGACGAACCTGGACAATATCGCCAACAACCTGGCGAATTCCAATACGAACGGGTTCAAATCGCGGCGGGCCCAGTTCCAGGATCTGCTCTACCAGAGCTACGTTCAGCCCGGCACGGCGGCCAGTTCTCAGACCACGGTGCCGGCGGGCCTGATGCTGGGACTCGGAACCCGGACCGCGTCGAACGAAGTCATCTTTTCGCAGGGCAGCTTCCAGCAGACGGACAACCCACTCGACATGGTTATCCAGGGCAACGGATTCTTTCAGATCCGGCTGCCGACCGGCCAGCTTGCCTACAGCCGGGACGGCAGCTTCCAACTCGACCAGAACGGAGCGCTGGTGACGGCGGACGACAATCCGATCGAGCCTCCGATTACGATTCCGTCGCAGGCGCAGCAGATCATGATCGCGCAGGACGGCACCGTGAGCTACACGCAGCCGGGGCAGACAACGGCCCAGGTGGCCGGCCAGATTCAGCTCGCGCTGTTTCCGAATCCGGCCGGGCTGAGCGGGATCGGGCACAACCTGTTCACTCCGACGTATGCATCCGGCCAGCCGACGATCGGCGTGCCGGGCGGCCAGGAAGGGCTCGGCACGCTGCAGCAAGGTTACGTCGAGGAATCGAACGTCAGCGTGGTGCAGGAGTTCGTGAACATGATCATCAGCCAGCGCGCCTATGAGGCGAACTCGAAGGTGGTCAAGGCGGCGGACCAGATGTACCAGCAGGTGAACAACATCACGCCATGACCACGCTGCTGCTTCTTCTGCTGGCGCAGGGGCCGGTGTCTTCGGCTCCCTGCCTCGCCGTTTCGGGCGATGAGATTCACAACGGCGACCTGGCGCGCTTTGTGCCCGCCTTCGCCGCTCTGGACCCCGCGGGCCGGGTTGGCTTTGCGCCGGTCCCCGGCGCCCGGCGCATTCTTAGCCCGGGCGAGATCGCGAACCTGGCCCGGCGGGCTGGTCTTGCGCTCTCCTCGCCGCCGCCGCCCGCCTGCTTTGAGCGCCCGACTCAGATTCTGTCCCGGACTCAGATCGAAGACGCATTGCACCAGGCGCTTGCACGCAAGCCGGGAGACCCCGGGGCGCCGATCGAGGTGGAGGTGGTGGACTACAGCAAGTATCCGGTACCGATCGGCTCAATCGAGTTTCCGCGGACCGGCTTGAGTTATCCGATTCGGGGAGATGCGAACGTGGCTGTGGAATGGTTGGGACGCCTTCATTACGGAAACGGACAAGTGGCGACCATCTGGGCGCGCGTTAAGCTGAAGACAGTCCGGCAGGTGCTGGTGGCGGCGGGACCGCTGAGCGCGGGTGCGCCGATCGAGGAGGGCCAGGTCCGCCTGGAGCCTCGGGCGGTGTTCCCGTTTCCGGAGACCCAGGTGCTCGACCCCGAGCAAGCGGCCGGACGGATTCCCCGAAGGAGCATTGCCCAAGGAGAGATCGTGAACGCGGCCTATCTCACGGAGGCGCCGGCCGTCCGCCGCGGCGATGAGGTCGCGGTGCGGTTTCAGGATGGCGGCCTGCTTCTGCGATTCCCGGCGACCGCGGGCGCAACGGGCCAGATCGGAGATGCGATCGTGGTCGAGAACGAGGCCAGCCATGTGAGACTGCGGGGTGTTGTCGAGGCGCGGGGCCAGGTTCTGGTGAAGGTTGCGGAAAGAGAGGAGCGGTGAGCCGTCGAAAGCAGGTCCTGGCTCTGTTGGCGCTCGCCGCCTGGCCGGTTCTGGCCGGAACCAAACAGAAGAAGCCGCAGAACGGGCTCTTGCAGGACCAGGCCCCGCCTCTCGATGAATACATCCGGCAGGCGCAAGCCGCCCTGGCGCCGGAGCCGCCGTCGCCCGGTTCGATTTTCACGCCGAGCGGCACTCTGGCCGATCCTTCCCGCGATATTCGCGCCGGCCGGGTTGGGGATCTGGTCACAATTCTCGTCTCGGAAAACTCCTCGGCGCTGTCGAGCGGCGTCGTCAACACGCAGCGAAAGTCGAGCGCTACCGCCGCAATTGGGGCAGCCGGCGGCCCCTTACGCACCAACGGACTCTGGCAGAACCTGGCGAACACTTCCGGCAACCAGCAGTTGCAGGGGCAGGGCACAACCAGCCGCCAGACCACGGTCACCACGAACGTCTCGGCGCAAGTTGTGGCGCAACTCACCAACGGCAACCTGATTGTCGAGGGCAAGAAATGGATCGTGATCAACTCCGAGCGCCAGGAGGTAATCATCCGGGGCATTTTGCGGCCGGTAGACCTCAGCCTGACGAACACGATTCCCTCCGACAGTCTGGCGCAACTCGAAGTGCTGGTGAACGGCAAAGGCGTGGTGGCGGACTCGATCAAACGTCCCTTCATTCTTTACCGTCTGCTGCTCGGGTTGCTTCCCTTTTGACACCATGATTCGCCGCACTTTTTTCGTGCTTCTGTTCACGCTCGCCGGCGCTTCCGCCTTTGGGGCGACGCCGATCAAGAACCTGGCCTCGATCGAGGGTGTTCGGGACAATCAACTCATCGGATACGGTCTTGTCGTGGGCCTGAATGGAACCGGCGACAAACTGACGACCGTGTTCAGCCAGCAGAGTCTGACCGATCTGCTCAACCGGATGGGCGTCAACGTTCCGCCGGCTTCGGTGATCGTGCGGAACATCGCCAGCGTGATGGTTACCGCCGACATGCCGCCCTTCGCTCAGCCCGGCGAGCGGCTGGATGTGACCGTGGCCGCGGTCGGAGACGCGACAAACCTTCAGGGGGGACAGTTAGTGCTCACTCCGCTGAAGGGGGCCGACGGCCGCACTTACGCCGTTGCGCAAGGGCCCGTGGTGACGGGCGGTTTTGTGGCCGGCCGGGGAGCCAACAGCCAGACCGTCAATCATCCCACCGCCGGCCGGATCCCGAATGGGGGAATTGTGGAGCAGGCGCCGCCGTCGGTAGAACCCGGCGCGCGCGTCCGGCTCCAGCTTCGCATCCCGGATTTCACCACCGCGGCGCGCATGACGGCGGCTTTGAATCAGAAATTCGGCGATAACGGACCGCCCGTCGCGCACTCCGACAACGCGGGCCTCATTACCGTAAACACGCCGGCGAAGTGGCGGGACCGGACGGTCGAGTTCATCTCCGCGATCGAAGAGACGCCCGTCGAGCCATCCCGTCCGGCCAAGGTCGTCATGAATGAGCGCACCGGTACGGTGGTGCTCGGTGGGGATGTGAGGATCGCTCCGGTGTCGATCATTCACGGCGCGCTTTCGATCGACATTGAAACTACGTACAACGTCTCCCAGCCGGAAGGGTTCTCCCAAGGCCAGACGACCGTCACGCCGCAGGTCAACGTCGGAGCGCAGGCTGCGCCGGCCCGCAATGTAGCGATCAAGCCGGGAGCGACCGTGGAACAGTTGGTGCGCTCGCTGCTGAGCATCGGAACGACGCCGCGAGACGTGATCGCGATTATTCAGAGTGTCAAGGCGGCGGGTGCTTTGGAAGCGGACCTGGAGGTGATATGACGATTCTTCCCCCTTTGTTGCCGGGACCTGCCGAGCGTTCCGGACTCGGGACCGGCGCGGCTGGGGCGCAAGGCGCCGGAGGCCGGGCCAAGGACACGCCGGAGAAGATTCAGGCGGCCTCGCGGCAGTTTGAGGCGCTACTGATCGGCCAGTTGCTCAAAGGCGCCAAGGATTCCGGCGGAGGGGACGAAGACGGGGATGATTCGACCGATGGAGCGTTGATGGAAGATATCGGCCAACAGCAGTTTTCGCTTGCCCTGGCGCAGAACGGCGGACTGGGAATCGCCAAGACGATTGCCGCCAGCCTTAACCGGCGCAGCTAATCGGCTGGTATTCGGGCGAGGCGGGCTCGAACGATGCGTTGGCGCTTGCCTCCTGCTCGGCGCACCGCTGCCAGCCCGCGAGCAACGTTCGAAGTAACCGCTCCGCCTCGTCGAGCGGCGCCTCCGTTTGCCGGAAGTTTCCCTCGAGCAGCCGTTTTTGGATGTAGGCGTAGAGGTCCGCCAGGCGCACGCTGAGTTCGCCTCCCTGGGACCGGTCGAGGGAGAGCGCGAGTTCGTTGACCAGACTCATCGCCCGGTTGACCGCCCTGGCCCGCTCCGCGATCTGTCCGGCCCGGAGCGAAACGCGGGCTTTCGAGATCGACTCTACGGCGCCCTCATAAAGCAATGCCACCAGCTTGAGGGGTGTTGCGTTGAGAATGTCGTTCTGGCGGTATTGGGAGAGCGCGTTGTTGGCCATTTGCCGTACCAAGGGGCTTATCGGCAAAGGCTAGCGTTTCTGGCGCAATTCTTTTGCTAGCTGCAACAGGTAGGCCGCCGGAACCTGCAGAACGACTTCGTTCGTCTTGCGGTCGATTACGCGCATGACCGGGGCATCGGCGCCGCGGCTGATGACGAACGCCAGTTCCCGGTCGCTGCCGAAAACATCGGTCGCGCTGATGGCTTGCACGGCCGCGATCATGTCGCGGCGTGGTGGAAGGCCGGTGGGCGACTGGGTGTTCGCCGCCGCCACCGTCGTGTTGATCGGGTTGACATTCATTCGCGATCGTCGCCTCCAGAAGGCGGGCGTTGACCGCAGCGGAGACGCCCCAGTCCGAGCCGGGACCCCTTCCTGACGGGCTTCCTCCCGCCCTTCGCTATTCGGATCTATGAATGTCTCATCGGCAAAACGGCGCCGGATTTGAGCGCGAGGAAAATTTCAGTCGAGATTCAGGGTTTTGAGAAGGCTTCCCCGGTCGTTCTCGATCTTTTTCTGCAGCATCATGATGCTGTAGATTAACTGTTCCGGACGGGGCGGGCACCCCGGCACGTATACGTCCACCGGAACCACCTGGTTCACCGGCACGAGGGCATAGTTGCTGAACACTCCGGTGGAGGTGGCGCACGCGCCCATCGAGATGACCCACTTGGGCTCCGGCATCTGTTCGTACAGACGGCGGATCACCGGCGCCATCTTATTGGCCACGCGGCCCGCGATGATCATCATGTCGCTTTGGCGCGGCGAACCTCGCATCACCTCGGCGCCGAAACGCGAAATGTCGTAGCGGGAGGCCACCATCGAGATCATTTCGATGGCGCAGCAGGCAAGGCCGAACTGCATCGGCCAGATGGAATTCTTGCGCGCCCAGTTGATCGCTTTGTCGACCGTGGTGAGGAAGATACTGCCCTCGGCGGCGCCTATGCCTTCATTGTCGATGCGGGAAAACAGCTCCGCGGGTTGACTGAGTGCGAAATCGTTACCACCGGCAAACGGATCCACGCCACAATTATGCCACGAGGAGCCGGTTCTGGAATTCTTCCCGGGCTGGTGTTCGGCGAAAGGGAGTCATTGCGCGGCCTCAGGACGGCAGCGCCTGTTCGAGCAGAGGGAAGCAACGCTGGACGAAAGCGACCGCAATGTTCCTTGCCGAGGCGACTCCTTCCGGACCGATGTTCACCACGACGCGAACAAGGGCCGTGTCGCTGCGGTGGTAGCGCACCGAATCGACGACGGTATAGACCTTGGCGCGATACTCGCTGGCGACCACGCGGCCGTGCGACTGGTACCAGTAAAACACCAGCGCTTTTGCCGGCCCCTTGGCGACGACGTATTCGTTGACCGGAATCGGTTGGCTGCGGCCGGGCACCGTCAACGACGTTAGCCGCGCCGAGTCTTGCACCCATCCGTTCCCCGGTAGGCAGTTCCTCGGCGAGTGGGGCGCCTGACCGGTTTGCTGGGTCTTGAAATACGCGATGTAGAGGTTCGCCTGGCCCCCATCAAGCCGGTTGCTGTAAGTGCGGTTCAAATAATCGTCCGCGCGGAGCACCGATTCGGTCTCCGCGTCGAGGACATCCTCCTCCGTCATGACCCAATTGCCGGCCTGGGAGGGAAACTGATTCAACGGATGAGCCAGGGGGATCGACTCGCCGTGCGAAAGCGTATAAAACATCCCGCCCTGGGCAGCGATCAGCAGCGCCCCGGCCACAGCCAGGGTTCGTCCTTTGGTGTTAAGCGCCAACAGAACCTCCGCCAGCGGGGCGCGCGCGCCAGGCTCGATGGATCCGGTTAAGTAACTGATGCACCAGCGTGAGGATCAGCAGTGCGACCAGGAAGAGTACCCCTCCTTCCAGCGTGTGGAACACGCCGTGCGCGACCGAGGGGGCATACTCGCCGAGAACTCCGGTCAGAGTGACGCGGCCGGCATTGGCCACGATCGCGATCGGCACCGTCGCCACCAGCAGCGCACCGCGCATCCACGGCTTGGAATCGAAAAAATAGGCGTAGACGAGCGAAAGAAACGACAGCGAGAGAAGCGAGCGGATGCCGCTGCAGGCTTCGACCACCGACAGCGTTTCGCTTGGCAGTTGCAGCACATTCCCGTCGCGCAACACGGGAATGCCGATCAGCCCGAGCAGCGTTTCCGCCACGGAGGAGGCAAACAACTGCAACCGGAGTGTGAGTTGGCTGTAGATGATGGCGGGAATCGGAATCATGAACAGCAGCAGGAACAAAGGAAAGGCCAGATGGCGAACCAGTTTCCTGCCGCCGGCCAGCAGCAGCACGCCGGCGAGTGAAACAAGAAACGCGGTGCGCTGGATAAACAACTCGGCCGCCAGCGCTCCAACCAGCATTTGTAGTCCGCCCAGAAGGATTACGGCAACGCCCCAATAACTGGGCTCCGCCTCGATGGCTCTTAGTTCGTCGCGGCGGCGCCACACGATGTAACCCGCCACGGCGGGAACAAAGAAACCGTGGCCCATGTCTTCGTCGGTCGCCCACTGAAGACCGAGGTGGTATAAGACGGTTGCGTAGCAGGCCAGCAGCAGAACGAGGAGCAGCGCGACTAAGTTCCAATCCACGCTCACCCGCTTGGTGGAAACAATCGGCTCCGGGATGGCTTTCGCCGGCATGCTGGACATAACGCTTCTTGCTAAAGTTAAACACACCCTACGACTGCCGACAACAGTCGAGCGGTTCCATGAGGCCTAAGGACGGCGCCCGTGCGCCAGCCCACGGTGCGAGACCGAGGTGCCGAATGTAGGCTCGCTTACGACCGGCAGAAGCAGCGCCGAAGCGTGGCGGGCGTCGTGGTAAACGGTTTGATGAGCCACAACCGGGCGCGTCTCGTCGGCGATGGCCCCGCCGGTGTTGCCGTTCCGGTTAAAACGGGGGAAGTTGCTGCTGGAGATTTCCAGCCGGATGTGGTGTCCGGACCGGAACAGGTTGCTGGTAACGCCCGCGTCGATGGACACGTGGAGCGTCTGCGCCGGTTGGGGGAACGAGATCCGATCCAGGCCGTCATGATACCGGAGGCGCAGAATGCCGTCGGTGAGGTTTCGCGCCTCGCCGCCGGGGAAGACGTCGACCAGTTTTGCCGTGAAGTCCGTGTCGCGGGCCGAGGTGGCCACCCACAACTCGACGCGGATCGGACCGGTAACCTCGATGTCCTGTTTCAGCGCCGGCGTGGTGTAGACGAGCACGTCCGGGCGCTGCTCCAGGCGCCGTTGGTCCATTGGCCCCCACGGAAAGATGGATGGATCGCAGCAGACCGCGCCTCCCGCAGTTGGTACCGGGTTATGCGGGTCGTAGGTGAAGCGGTCTGGCGGGCTTGCGGCCGGCGGAACTCTCTCCAGTTCTCCGTCGCCTTTGAGCGTGTTGGCGTGCCCTTCTCCGGCCAGATAGTAGGCGCGGGTGTGGGTGTCGCGCGGGGGCCAGTGACGGCCGGACTTCCACACATTCGCCCCCATGACGAACCAACGGATCTCCGGCGCCGTGCTGGCGCGGGTTCCCAATTTGAGGACGCTGTCGTACCAGTCGACCTGGTAGCGTTTCAGCGGCACGTTGGCGGCGGGGCCGAAGTCGGCGCCGGGAAAGTGGTAGGACATGTTGTGCGGCCACGGACCGACGATCAGATGCGGGTTCCGGCCGAGGCGGGACAGTTCCTCGAACGCCCGCAGATCGCCTTCGACGTAGTTGTCGTACCATCCGCCCGCGGCGAATACGGGAACGAGGACCCGGTCCATGTTCTCGCAGACGCTCATTTTCCGCCAGAAAGAGTCGTACACGGGATGCGCGAGCGCCTTCTGATAGGCGCCGATGGTCCTCCCCGCGGCAAAGCGGTCGGAGGTGCGCAGCGGCAGGTGATTGACGTAGACCTGAAACGGCGGCCGGTGGAAGCCGGGCGTGCCGAGATTCCCCGCCAGCCAGGAGAGGCGGTGGCCGAGTTTCAGGGCGCCGCCGGTCGAGTAAAAACGATCCGTGTAGGGGTCGCAGCCGCTGACCACGGGAAAGATCGCCTTTAAGTGATGGTTCTGCTCGAGCGCGGCGTCCCACTGCGCGAAGCCCAGGTAGGAGCCTCCGGACATGACCACGTTTCCGTCGGACCAGCTTTGCCGGGCGATCCAGTCGATGGTGTCGGAGCCGTCCGGTCCCTCGCGCGCCATGCCGTCGAAGACGCCGCCCGAGGCGTAGCGGCCGCGCACGTCTTCGATCAGGACGGCGTAGCCGCGCAGGAGAAAAGCGTCATAACCGGCTAACAGCGCGTTGCCCTTGTTGTAAGGCGTCCGCACGAGGACGGCCGGGTGTCTTCCGGCGGCCTGGGGGAGGAAGAGGTTGGCCGCGAGCACCACGTGGTCGCGCATCGGGATCCGCGCGCGCGTCATCGGGTAGGGCGCGGTCGCCGTGCTCCCGGCGCCGGCGCCGCATGTTAAAAGCAGTGGGACCGCCAGCGCGGCAAGACGATTTCGTCTAGGAATGTTGTTGATGATAGCAGCCGGAAAGCGCCGCCGCATAGAGTGACGCGACGCGCTCCGGGGCATGGTGCTCGCGGACATAGTCTCGCGCACACCGGCCGATGAGCCGTGCGTCGGCTGGATGGGCGGCGAGCCAGAGCATCAGCGCCGCGAGCATCTCCTCTTCGACGGGGCCGCTGTCGATGCGCACGCAAGCAGAATCCGGCAGGCGTTCCGTTTCCGGACTCCGGCTCAGCAGGACCGGCCGGCCCAGTTGCATGGCGCGGATGGCGATCCCGGAGGTTTCGCCCGCCGCCGGATATCGCAGGTTGATGCAGGCATCGGCGAGCGACATATGCAGGGCAAAAGCCTCCGCTTCGAGGTGACCGGTTCGAATGACGCCTGGCTGCCGCAGCGGGCCGGCGAGCGCGCGTTCCAGATCGCGGGAGACGCACTCGCCCGCGATCAACAGACGCGCCGGCGCGGCGCCGCGGATCCTTTCCCAAGCCCGCAGCACGGCGGGGATTCGCTTGGACTCGCGCAGATGGCCGAAGACGCCGAAGACGAAGGCGGTTTGCGGGAGGCCGAGTTCGCTGCGGAGGCGGGCGACCGCCCAGTCGTCCGGTTCGCGCATGGGGAGCAGCAGGTGGGGGATTTCGTAGATCCTGGCCCGCGGGGCGTGGGCGCGAACCATTTCCGCCGCCGAAGGGTTGTGCACAACGATGCCCAGCGAAGTTTCCGCGATGCGCTTCAGCATGGGGTAGGCGAAGTATTCCGCCTCCGCCGCCGAGCGCGCCCGTCCCCGCCAGAGCGCCCGCGCCCGCTCCTCCATCCAGTCCCCGTAGTTGTAGACGAATTCGCGGACGTAGCCGGCCTCATCGAGCGAGCCAAGCAGGAAATGATGCAGTACGGCATCGTGCAGCACGACAAGGCCGGGCCGGGCGAGCGCGCGGCGGTAGATCGGAGCGTGCAGAGCGTTGTTGCCGAGGTGGTAGAGGCAGACATCGGCGGATTCATCGCCGGCTTCGACATGGACCAGCGGCTTCAGCGCGCCGAGCAGAGCCTCGGCATAATCGGCCACGCCGGTCGGGGCGGGGGGAAGCGGAGAAAAGAAGCCGGCGCGCACGCTAATTCTTCCGGCGCGGTCCGAACAAAGCGGTGCCGATGCGGATGATGGTCGCCCCTTCTTCGATCGCCACTTCGAGGTCGTGCGACATGCCCATCGACAGACCGGCGAGCTTGTGCCGGCCGGCGAGTTCGCGCAGGCGGCGGAAATACGGGCGGGAGATCTCGGCGTCGTCCGACCAGGGAGGCATCGTCATCAGCCCGGTAAGGCGAAGGTTCGGGCAGGCGGCGATCGAGTCGATGAGCGCGGGGATCTCCTCCGGCGCCGCGCCGGACTTCGACGCCTCGCCGGAGAGCTTCACTTCGAGCATCACGTCCAAAGGCCGCCCGCAGTCGTTCAACCGCTCGGCGAGCTTTGCGGAATCGACGGTCTGGACGACGGAAAACAGCGCCGCCGCCTTCTTTGTCTTGTTCGACTGTAGATGGCCGATGAGGTGAAAGCGCGCTTCGGCGAGATCCTGAAGCGCCGGCTCTTTCAACTCGAATTCCTGGACGTAGTTTTCGCCGAACTCCCGCAGCCCGAGTTCGTAAGCCTCGCGGATCACATCGGCGGAGAACTTTTTGGTCACCGCCAGCAGCGTCAGGCCGGTCCGGGCGCGCCCGGAACGCTGCGAAGCGCGGCAAATCCGCTCTTCGACACACTCTAATCTTTGCTTCAGCACGGGTCGATAACCATGATAGCTGGGATGTCCCGGACGAACCCTTGGCGAAACGATTCCGGCAGCCGCGACAGCTCGGACGGTTGCCTGGCCGCCGAAGTGAGGCGGTTCCTCGCCGCTCACGGCCATGCCGCCCTGTTTGAATCGGGCGAGCCGCTGCTGTTGCTCGAGCCGGGCCGGTGTTCGGTGGAAGATCGCGGCGGGCTGGTCGTGTTGGAGGCCTGGGACGAGCGCCGGAGTTTTTCCCGGCGGTTAAGCGGCGTGGCGTCGCTCGCGCCCGGAAGGCTCGAGCTGCACACGGAGCGATTCGGGAACCGCCGCGGCCGGCTGGTGTTGTCCTCGCGTCCGGGCGAGTTTGCGCGGCGCGCCGGCCGGGACTGCGCATTGGCTGAGTTCGGCGAGCGGCTTAGCCGCCAGTTTCCCGGCGCCGGCGTCGAGGTCCTCACCAGCGGTCCGGATCTCGCGCACAGCCTTTCTCCGGCTTATCCCCGGGCGCTGCTGCGCCACGCGGGGAGAACCTGGGCGGCGATCGGGGCGCCACTCGAAGCCGCGCATCCGGAAAACGTTCTCACTTTCGGCCTCATCTGGCTTGACTATGTCCGCGGGCGGAGGAACACCAAAGCCGTGAGCGGCCTGGCCGTCTTCCTGCCCGAACAGGCGGCCGCCTCCTGCTGCCTGCGTGTGCGTCACCTGGATCGGGAGGCAGCGCTGTGCCGCGTCTTCGCCTGCGCGGCGCGGGGCGGGGAGACCGAGGTCGATCCGCTCCATTTCGGCAATGTCGACACGCGTCTCGAGCGCGCCGCGATCGGCCCGGCCGGAGCGGGCGGCGGGGGCGGGAATGCAGAAGACGAACACAAACTCGAGTTGCTCGTGCGGGAGAAACTCGAAACCATCGACGCCGAACTGCTTCCCGCTCCGGTCTACCGGCAGGCGTCGGGCGTCACGGGATGCGACCGCGGCATTCCGGATCTTCTCGCCGTGGACCGGTCCGGGCGGCTCGCGGTCATCGAATTGAAGGCCTCCGAGGACATCCATCTGCCGCTCCAGGCCCTCGACTACTGGGTCCGCGCCCGGTGGCATCTTGACCGGGGCGAATTCACTGCCCGCGGCTATTTTCCCGGCCTGGAACTTCGGAAAGAGGCGCCGCGGCTTCTGCTCGTCGCCCCCGCCTTTGCGTTTCATCCGGCGCACGATACCGTGCTTCGCTTCTTCGACCCCACGATCGAAGTTACCCGGCTCGGGCTGGGCTTACAATGGCGGAAGGAGCTGAAGGTTGTGTTCCGGAAAGACGCGGGGCGGCGAAATCCATGAGCTGGTTGAAGAGTCTGAAGGGCGCCATCGCCCATCTGAATCCGGCCGAAGTCGGAGAACAGGCTGCGCGCCCGGTGCGGATCGGCGTGCACGCCGCCACGGATCTGTCCTACTTCCACATCGAGTCGTTTTTCGTGCCGGCGACCTATTCGGACCAGCGGCGCGTCAAGGCCGAACGCTTTCTGGAACGGGTTGAACCGGGTGCGCACGGTGAATCCCTCCACCGCGTCTTTGACGTCGAGATTCACACGGAGGGCGCCGGCGAACCGCCGGGCTCGATCCCGTTCTCATTCTCGGAACCCGAGCGGACCGTTCGTCAAATCCTGGCCGAAAAACCCGAGCTTGCTCTTCCGCTCGCCCGCGCACTGGCGCCGTTCCGGGAGCCGGTCACCAGCCACATCATCCACTCGGTGGCCAAGGAGAACGCCGTATTTTCTCTCGCCACGGCGCTGCCCGATGCCGTTCCGTTTCTCTCGCTGCCCTGGGTGGCCGGCGAATTCGCCTCCGACACCGCCGTGCTTACCGCCAATCAGGTGCGCATGGCGTTTCTGCTGGCCGGGGCGAGCGACCGCGACATCGGATACCGCGAGCAGCGCGCCGAAATCGCATCCCTCATTGCCGGCGCTTTCGGATGGCGCAGCCTCGCGCGTGAGTTGGCGGGACACATTCCCTTCGGCGGCGGGCTCATCCCCAAAGCCGCGATCGCGTACGCCGGGACCTGGGTGGTGGGCCGCTCGATCGAGCGCTACTACCGCCTCGGCTATGGCCTGACGCGCGCCGAGCGCCGCGCCGCCTACGACAGCGCCATTGAGAAAGGCAAGAAAATCGCGGCCGCCGTCCTTCGCGCCCGGGACCGGAGCCGCGCCCTGTCCCGCCAGCCGGGCTGAGCGCACCGCCGCGTCTGCCGGAGCCACGTGTTATGGACTTTCTTCAACCCTCGAGCGGCCAAACGTTCCGGATCGGCGGGGACGCGAGTTGGCCTAGTCTAGTTCTTCAGACGGACGCTTCCGGCCCTCACCAGTGGAACTGGGCGATCTCCTGGGGAAGTTATTCGGCCACCGGCACTAACTCGACGCCGGGAAACACGTGGGACGCCGGGCAGGCCGTTTCCGGCTACGGCGGGACGCTGACGGTTACCGCGCAGGCCGGCGGCGATCAGGCGAGCATCACGGTTAACGTCGCCGGGACGAACCCCACGGCCGCTCAGGCCCTGGCTTATTTACAAGCTCAGCCCGGAAGCGCCGGTTTCGACAAAATCCTCGCTCATGAATCCGGCTTTCGCGAGTTTACGGCGGCGGGAGAACCCCTTAAGTCGTTCGATAACGGGTACGGTATGTGTCAGCTTACCGACCCCGCGCCCACGCACGACCAGGTATGGAACTGGCAGCGAAACATCGATGGAGGGTTGAAGTTATTCGCGCAGAAGCGCGCCGCGGCCATCGCTTATCTTTCGCAGCAAGGACGAACTTACACCGGCTTACAGGTAACTTATGAGGCGGTGTGCCGCTGGAATGGAGGCAAGTATCATGTTTGGGACGATGCATCGGGCCAGTGGGTCCGGAATCCCAACATTCTCTGCGACACGCAGACCGGCAACATCGGTTGGGACATGACCGATCCGGCCAATCAGGGTCAGACCGAAACTCAACTGCACGCGCGGGACGGGGCCAGTTACGGGCACGGCCCGGGTGCGGGTTCGCATTGGCGGTACTACGGAGTCTGCTATGCGGACCGCCTGCTTGTTTAGCCTCGCGCTGCTGGTTCCTGCCGTTGCTGCCTCCGCCCAAGGCACCGTTCCGCTTCCGTCCGGCGGCTCTGTTCGCTACTCCACGGAAAACTCGCGAACCCGTCTTGAAATTCAGGCTCGCGGAGCGAAGCCGATTACCGTGCTTCTCGATCGCGACAAATTTGTCCTACCCGGCGCCGATGCCCTCAATGTCCGGGTCATCGGCGAAGTAAAACATCGCGCCATCGTACTGACCGACACTTATCCCTCCCGGCCGGCCGGCATGTCGCTCTGCCAGGCCGGAGAAGAACGGTTTCTCCGTGTCATCACCCTCAGCCGCCATTCGGGGCGTGAAACACTGCGCTTGAAGCTCGAAAGCTGCCGCGAGAATCTGGAGCTTGCCTCGCCCGGCCTCGAATGGCAGCAAGAGCCGCCGCTCGCGCGAATTCACTGGTTGCTCGGCCCCTCGAAATCGGGCAGCCCCGAAGAACGTGTGGTCCGTATCGGACACGACGGCCGCCCGCGCTGACGCCGAACCGCCCCCTGTTTGGCGGAGAGCTCGACGCCGGTGCCTTATAATGGCTCCTTAAGGAGAACGGCTCCGCTCTCCGCATCGCGAGGCTTCCGCTTCTTTTTTCATGCACATCAAGAAACAGCGACTGCTCACCGCCGGACCAACCCCACTTCTGCCTCAGGCTCTGCGGGCGATGATGGGCTCGGACATCTATCACCGGACCGAAGATTTTCGCGCTTTGTACCGGGAGGTTTTGAGCGGGTTGCGCGAAGTATTCGGAACCGCGAATGAAGTTTTGTGTCTCGTCGCCTCGGGCACGGGCGGACTCGAAGCGGCGGTTTCGAACTTCTTCCGCGCCGGCGACGAGGTCATCGTCTGCTCGGCGGGTAAGTTCGGCGAGCGATGGGTGGACCTGGCGCGCGCGTTCGGTCTGTCGCCCATTGTGCTCGAAGCCCCCTACGGCGAGGTGGTCAGCCCGGAGCGGGTGGGAGATGCGCTGAAGCAGCATCCGGACGCGCGCGGCGTCTTCATCCAGGCTTCGGAAACTTCGACCGGCGCCGAGTTCGACGTCCGCGCGATCGCGGGACTGGTACGCGCCACGCCCGCCATTCTTGTAGTGGATGCGATCACGGGGCTCGGCACCATGCCGCTCGATATCGACGGCTGGGGCTTGGATGTCGTGGTCGGCGGGTCGCAGAAGGCTTTCATGATCCCTCCTGGGCTCGCCTTTGTTTCGGTGAGTGAAAAGGCCTGGCAGCACGCTGCGGCGGCGAATCTGCCCCGGCTGTACTTCGACCTCACTCGGGAGCGGAAGAGCGCGGCGGCCGGAGAGTCCACCTGGACGGCGTCGACGTCGCTGATTCTCGCGCTGGCCGAGGCGCTGCGCTACATCCGCGCCATGGGCATGGACAAACTGGTGGCGAACGCGCAGTCGCTGGCGGCGGCTACGCGCACGGCCGCCAAGGCGCTCGACCTCGAACTCTTCGCGCCGGCCTGTCCGGCCTCCGCCGTCACGGCCATTCGCGCGCCGAAGGGCATGGACTCGAGCGCCATCGTCCGCGACTTCCGCGAGCAGTTCGGCTCGATCATCGCCAACGGCCAGGGCGCGATGAAGGGCAAGATCTTCCGCATCGCGCACCTCGGCTACTTCGATTTTTCGGATCTGTTCGCCGTCATCGCCCAACTTGAAGTGATTCTGGCTTCGCGCGGAGTGAGCGTGGAACTCGGCGCCGGCGTGGCAGCCATCCAGCGCGCGGTGCTCAACGCCCGGGTTGCCTCGGTCACGAAGTAAGGCTCAGCTTTCCTCGATTCCGGCTTTCCGGAATACGGCCCGCCCGGCCTCCAGGCACAGGCGCGCGCTCTCTTCCGGCGGCATCTGCTTGAGTTGCTTGCTGAACACCTCGATGCTCAGCGAGTCCCTGTAGCCGATCTTGTCGAGCGCGTGAAGAAACGCAACCAGGTCGATCACGCCTTTGCCGGGAAGCAGACGCTCGTTATCGCGGATCTGGTCCGGCGGCAGCTCCGGCGAATCGTCGAAGTGAACCACGACGATCCGTTCGGCGCCGGCGGCAAGAATATCGTTCACCGTGCCGCCCGCGTGATACCAGTGCCAGGCGTCGAGCGTAAGGCCGACGTTTGAGCCGCATTCCTTGGCAAATTCGAGCATGTCCGGCATCTTCCAGATGAACTCGTACTTGAACATCCGGCGCAGGTGAAGCGGACCGAGAAACTCGAGGCCGAGACGGCAGTGAGACCGCGCCAGGATGTTGGCGCACTCGGTGAAGCGCTGCTTATAAATCCGCCTCAGTTCATCCTTCGGCGTGTCGCTCGACGGCATGATGTAGGTCATCATGCGCGGGCAGCCGATGGCGGCGGCAAACGGAGCGGCTTCTTCGAGTTTCGCCAACCCGGCGCGGAACGCCGCGTCGTCCTTCCGGAACTCCACCGGCAGATTCACGAATGCGGGCCGCAGTTTCAGATCCGCCAACATCCGCCGCGTCGCATCGACGCCGGCCTTCATCGCGTCTTCCAAACGCACGTCTACTCCCAGGTAGCCGGTCTTCGAGGCGAGCTGGGCAAACTCCGGCCAGGTCAGGCTGCCGCCGATCGGAACGCCGTTGAGCGAAAGATACATGGCTCTCGATCTTACTTCAAGCCGTATCCGTATTTGAACAGCGGATCGTACTTTTTGCCTTTTTGATTGATGTTGATCGGCACCTGCGCCATGGTTCGCGGCCAGGTGAAGGAGAGCTTGCCGGTCGGAGCGTAGTCGCCGAACAGCACGTCTGTGATGCCTTCGCCCTCGGTGCCCGGCAGCCATGCCGCGATGATTGCGTCCGCGTCGTCAAGGATCGGGTCCAGAATCAGCGGCCGCCCCGAGTACAGAATCACCACTACGGGAATCCCGGCCTTCTTGAGATTCTTCACCGTCGCGATGTCAGAGGGGTCGAGCGAAAGATCCTTGCGGTCCCCGAACATCTCGGCGTAGGGCTTCTCGCCGATCACCGCGACGCCCACGCCGGCGCCCTCGGCGCCCGTGCCGTCTTTCGAATAGGTGATCTTCGTCTTGTTGGAAACGGTCTTTTGAATCGCCGCGAAGAACGTGGTGCCGCCGGTGGTCACCCTGCCCAGCTTTCCTTGCCAATCGATCGTCCAGCCTCCGCACTGATAGCCCAGATCATCCGCCGCCGCGCCGGCGACGTGGATGCGGGCGGCATCGCGCGAAAGCGGCACCGTCTTATGTTTGTTCTCCAGCAGCACCATCGACTCGCGCACCGCCTGCCGCGCCACGTTGCGATGCTCCGGGGAGCCGAACGTCGCCTGCAGGCTGCGGTCCGCCAGCGGCGAACGCTTTTTGTCCATCAGGCCCATGGCGTACTTCACGCGCAGAATTCGCGTCACTGCGTCGTCAATCCGCGACATCGGCACCTTGTCTTCCTGCACCAGTTCCTTCAGGTCCCGCATGTACTGACGGTATTGGCCGGTGACCATCGCCATGTCCATCCCGGCGTTGATCGACGCTTCGATCGCCTGCTTGTAGTCCTTGTTGATCTGGTCGATTGCGTCGTAGTAGGAGATCACGATGCCTTCGAAGCCGAGTTCCTGTTTCAGAATGTCGGTGAGCAGCTTCTTGTTCGCCGAGTCCTTCAGGCCGTTCCAACTGCTGTACGACGGCATAACCGAAGCCACTCCGGCGTC
>JAJYCN010000332.1 GCA_021778335.1 Acidobacteriota bacterium
CACCTTTGGCGCAAAATCTCTCGCCTGGTACGTATGCGGAAACAGCACCACGTCCGCCCCGTCCCGCCGCACCAAAGTCTCCACCGCCGCCGCAAACCCATCCGCCGTGTACTCGCCCAGCAGCGCGTGGCTCACCGCGTAAACCTTCTCCAGACGATACCCCGCCAACTCCCGCGCCAGCCCCGCAACGTCGGAGCCCACCACCGCGGCCCGCGCCGCCACGCCAAGAGCCGCCGCCAACTGCTGCCCCGCCGCCAGCGTCTCGAACGACATCCGGTTCCACGCCCCGCCGCGCGCTTCCATCACCACCAGCACGCCGCTCATATCGCCCTCACCTCGAACCGCAGCTTCTCCACCAGTTTCGCCGCCGCCGTCTTCGCGTCCCCTTCAATCATCTGCGTCTGCTTGGTCCGCTGCGGCGCATACACCCGCTCCACCGCCGCCACCGCCGCGCGCTTCCCGCCCAAATCCGCCGCGGCCAGCTTCTTGATCTCCTTCGTCTTCGCCTTCTTAATCCCCATGAGCGTCGCGTACCGCAGCTTGTTAATCCCGGATTGAATCGTCAGCACCGCGGGCAGCGGCATCTCCACATGCTGGAACCATCCGTCCTCCAGCTCGCGCTTCACGCGCACCTTCCCCTCGCCCGCCTCCACCTGCATGATGATCGTCGCGTGCGGCAGCCCCAGCAGTTCCGCCATCACCACGCCCGTCTGCCCAAAGCCCAAATCGTCCGATTGCAGCCCGGTCAGTATCAGGTCCGGCTTCTCCGCCTTCACCGCCTCGGCCAATAAAGCCGCCACGGCCAGCGTGTCCAGCCCCGCCGTGTCTTCTTCTTCCACATGCAAAGCCCGGTCCGCGCCCTTGGCCAGCGCCTCGCGAATCGTCTGCGCCGCCCGCGCCGGACCCAAACACAGCGCAACCACCTCCCCGCCGTGCTTCTCCTTCAACTGCAGCGCTTCTTCCAGAGCGTAGGCGTCCGGCTCGTTGATCTCGAAACTCAGATCGCCTTCTTCAATCCAGCGCCCTCCCGCCTCCGGCTTCAACTGCGAATCCCGCACCGGAACCTGCTTGATGGCGACAAGTATTTTCATACGTGGAAAAACGCCTTACCCTTCCCAGCGGCGGAAAATCAAACACCCGTTCGTCCCGCCAAAGCCGAACGAATTCGACAGCGCGTACTCGATCTTCATCTCCCGCGCATGGTTCGGCACATAGTCGAGGTCGCACTTCGGATCCGGCTCGTAGAGGTTAATCGTCGGTGGCGCAATCTGGTCCCGGATCGCCAGCACCGTAATCCCCGCCTCCAGTCCGCCC
Organism: Acidobacteriota bacterium; assembly: GCA_021778335.1. Classification (GTDB taxonomy): domain Bacteria; phylum Acidobacteriota; class Terriglobia; order Bryobacterales; family Bryobacteraceae; genus JAJYKC01. The sequence continues at coordinate 1,315 of JAJYCN010000332.1, forward strand.
GCTCCGCCCAGCAAATGCCCCGTCATCGACTTCGTCGAGCTAACCGCCAGCTTCTTGGCATGTTCCCCAAACGCCCGCTTCAGCGCGAACGTCTCCATCCGATCCCCAATCGGCGTCGACGTCCCGTGCGCGTTCACATAGTCGATCTGCTCCGGCGCAAGCCTCGCGTCCTTCAGTCCGTTCCGCATCACGCGAAACGCCCCGTCCCCGTCTTCCGAAGGACTCGTGATGTGGTACGCATCGCCGCTCATCCCATACCCGCAGATCTCGGCCACAATCGGCGCGCCGCGCTTCACCGCCTGCTCCATCTCTTCGAGCACCAGCACGCCCGCGCCCTCGCCCACAATGAACCCGTCCCGGTCTTTATCCCACGGCCGGCACGCATGCTCCGGATCGTCGTTCCGCTGCGAAAGCGCCCGCATCGCCGCAAACCCGCCGATCCCCAGCGGCGTGATGCACGCTTCCGCCCCGCCGCAGATCATCGCGTCCGCATACCCGTGCTGAATCAGCCGGAACGAATCTCCGATCGAGTGCGCGCTCGTCGTGCAAGCCGTCGCCGTCGCCGAATTCGGCCCCTTCGCCCCCGTGCGGATCGATACGTACCCGCTCGCCAGGTTGATGATCGTCGCCGGAATGAAAAACGGGCTCAGCCGGCTCGGACCCTTCTCGAGCAGCGTCTTGTGCTCCCGCTCGATCACCTCGAACCCGCCGATCCCGCTGCCGATGTATACGCCCGTCTGCTCCGCGTTCTCCGGCGTCACCTCGTACTTCGCCGCCTCGATCGCGAACTCACTCGCCGCCAGCGCGAACTGAATAAACCGCGCCGTCTTTTTGATCTCTTTCCGCTCCACATACAGCAGCGGATCGAAACCCTTCACCTCGCCGGCGATCCGGCAGTTGTACTCCGTCGCGTCAAACTGCCCGATCGGACCAATGCCATTGCGGCCTTCGCGAATCGCCTGCCAGGTCTGCTCGGTCCCGATCCCCACCGCGGAGACCAGGCCCACGCCGGTTACTACAACTCTGCGCGCCAATCGTCAGGCTCCCCGCCCCTACTTCTTCTTCTTCGCCTCGATGTAGTCGATGGCGTCCTTCACCGTTCCGATCTTCTCGGCGTCTTCGTCCGGAATGTCGATCTCGAACGCCTCTTCAAACGCCATCACCAGCTCGACGATGTCGAGCGAATCGGCGCCCAGGTCGTCCACAAACGACGCCGTGCTGTCCACCTGGCTTTCATCGACGCCAAGCTGCTCTACGATAATCTGCTTTACTTTCTGTTCAACTGGCATGAATCCTCCCAATGCGCACCGGTCGCCCCTCGGGAGGCTCCCGCGTACGCCTCTTCGGCAATAGCTACAAACCCATTGATTCTAGCGATCCCGCCACGCTACCGCAACTTCCCGCTCACCCGCGCACAGGGCAGCCGGGCGCGTCAGCCGCGCGGATCCGTCGTGCGCGATCAAATAATTGTTGTAGCATGGGTTCAACCTTGCCTTCCGCTCCCCGCATCCCCCGGCTTCTCCTCGGCCTCATCGCTTCCCCCGTTTGGATGCTCGCCGCCTCTTCCACGGCGCAAACTCCTCCCAGTCCCGAGCTCACCCGCCTCCTCTCCGGCGTCGGCACAGACGCCGGCCGCTTCCGTAGCGGAGCCCCCGCCTACCTCGGTACCGAAACCTGGACCGAATACTCCACCGCCGCCCCCCACAAGCCCGGCAAACGCCGCCTCCACTTCGGCCTACCGCCCAAGCCCAAAGCCGAATCCACCGCCACCGTCACCCGCCAGATCGTCTCCCTCTACGCCCTCGCTCCCATGAACCGCCGCGCCGAGTCCCTCTTCGAATTCCGCCAGGTCCTCTCCGTCAACGGCAAACCCACCGGCGACCCCGCCCAACTCCGCCAGCAATTCATCGACGCCCTCACCTCCGAAAACGACAAACGCCTCCGCCGCCTCCGCGACAACTTCGAAAATCAAGCCATGTCCGGCATCATCATCGACTTCGGCCAGCTCATCCTCCTCTTCACCCGCCCCCGCCAGAAACAGTACTCCTACACCCTCGGCGCCACCGAACACATCGGCGCCCTCACCGCCGCCCGCATCGAATTCACCCAGAAAACCGGCGGCCAGGGCCTCCACATCACCGAACCCGGCCGCGACCAGGAAGACACTCCCCTCCACGGCCAGATCATGGTCTCACCCGCCGACGGCTCCGTCCTCCAGATCCGCCTCCTCGCCGACCGCAAGCTCGACTCCCACCAGATCCACGACGAAGCCCAGGTCGACTACACCCACATCGCCCCCCATGCCATCGTCCCCGTCTCCGTCGTCCACCGCCGCACCGAAGACGGCAAAACCCTCTACCACGACGTCTTCACCTACTCCAACTGGCAGCCCCTCGGCCCTCCGTCCCACCACTAACGCTTCCCCCGCGCGACCTCCCACTCCATCTCCTCCGCCCACTGGAACACCACCCGGATCGACGCCTCTTACGCGCAGGCCAACTCTCGTGGGGGTGCGATCTCCACCTTGGTACGCAGCCGGACATTGAGAGCATCGAGTATCTTTACAGCCCGTTCAAGGGTTATGCCAAAATACTCATTTCGCTCATCCCGCGACACCTGCGATTCATGCACATTGAGGCGTTTCGCCAGCTCACGCTGCGACATACCCTGAGCAATCCGCAGCGAAATCAGCAGGCGTCCAAACCCCCGGAAATTCTCCAGTTCCTCGAACTCGCCCCGCTTCAGCCGTTCGTAGCTCTCGACCTCCTCCTTCAACTGAAGGTGAAACGACTCCATCGGATCGATCACCCGCTTGATCTCTTCCTCGCTCAGACCGGCTTCCTTGAGCCGCACCCGGTGATCGGCAAGCCGCTGCCGCTCGTCTGCCAGACGAGCCGATGCCTCTTGATACTCGGCTTCGTTGCGAATCATGACTCACCTCCATACTTGATTTTCACAATGCCCCTCGGTTTGCCGTTGCGGCGGCACTGGCGGAATGCGGAAGGGAACTCCAGTTCATTGCCGTATTTATCGAAAATGCCGCAACCGATTCCTAACCCCGGCACGTGCGGATAGAGTTCCACCCTGTACTGATGCCACATGGGCAACTGCTTCTTCGGGTAGCCGCGATACGGTTTGCGCGATGCCGGGTCCCATGTCCAAATCTTCGAGGGGTCCAGCAGGTTGAGCCGGCGAGATAGCTCCCCGGTGATCAGCGGCTGCGGATCGCAAACAAAATACCCATCGACATCGTTGGGATGGTCCTTGTCTTCGGCGAAAGATCCGTCGGCATAGACCTCTTTAACGCCAACGGCCCAAAGCTGGCGAGTAAGAATCTCAAGATTGCTCACGAGCTTCGCTCGCCACGACGCGTCCCAAGTCGCCTGTGTTCCCGCGCCGCCCTCTACCAGAACCGAGCGGTGCAGCTCCGCGAAGGAAACCTCGTAATCGCCAGGCGGCAGAAGGCCGTCCGCATCGAAATCCGGGATCATCTCCTCACCCGCGCCATACGCATTAACAAATTAGCCCAACTTGACATTAACGTCAAGTCATTCTGCTCTGATAGTGATACCGCCCGAGATGGGGTGGGCCGCCGTCGATTTTGGAGTGTCCAGCTCTCATCGACGACGGAAGCGGGAGCGGCGCGTCGATCCAGTTCCCGCGGGGTGAACGGACCCTCCGACGGCGCCCTCCTCCAGATCCGCCTCCTCGCCCGCCGTCAGGTCGACCACACCTCCATCGCCGCACCGAAGACGGCAAAACCCTCTACCAGGACGTCTTCACCTACTCCAACTGGCAGCCCCTCGGCCCCCCGTCCCACCACTAACCGTCGCTCGTGGAAAGCGCGGAAAGCACATCGCGGAACATGCCCGCGTTCCGCGTGGCGAACGTGAACACCGTGCCGTCCGCGGTATACGATTCCGGACCGAGCCGCGCCATCTGCTCCCAGAATCGGTCCGCGCACCAATTCCACACGGGATCGTACAGCCGAAGGCCCAGCCAGTTCACGAATGTTTCGATCTCCCCCACCGGGACCGGCCGCTCGAAAACATACCTCTCATCAAACCCCGCGCAGCATTCCTCATGCGTCTCGTTCGGGAGTCCGTGAATCGAATCGACGCGCGGGCTACAGGACACCTTCCAGTCGTCATGCTCGTCGCGCTCGCCCGAGGGTAAGCCGAGGAAGACCTTCGCCGCTTCCGCCGTCCGCCATCCGTCGCGTTTCTCTTCGTCCGTCAAGTGCAACGCGCCCCCATCAATCGACGTGACCGCGAGGTACCTGTCCATCACCACGCCGGGGCACAAACGAAGAAGGCGGGAAATATCGCATTCGGCCATCGTCAGCCACTGATACTCGCCGTGCGCGCCAATGATCCCCGGAGTGCCATGTTCCGCGGCGAACAGAGCATGCTCCGCCTCGTATACCTTGCCTGTCCACTCTGACGCCTCACGCAACCGACGGACCTCTTCGTCGTCAGCTACCCGTCGTCCAGGATCAAGCGCTTCTACGAAAGCGTCGTGCTCAGCCCAAAGCCGGTCCGCCGTCGCTCGCGCCCTCCAACCGCCTCCGGGCAAGCTCCACGCCGAATCCCACGTGACTATCTCCCCCTCACTTCTTCCCCCGCGCGACCTCCCACTTCATAGATCGG
>JAJYCN010000035.1:0-13816 GCA_021778335.1 Acidobacteriota bacterium
GCCGGACAGCATGGTGATCGACAAGGACCGGGACCCGCGGCGGACGCACCTGTCGGACGCGCTCGGATACCTGGTGTGGTGGGAGTGCAAGCCGCAGCCGCCGTTTGGGATGCAGAGCGAAAGGCTGTTTTAAGCGCGGGAAAGATTCGACCAATGACGAACGAACTTAGACAGGAAAGCCAGAGAGAGATACACCGGGAGCATCCGGATTACCGGCGGCGGCGGGAAACGTGGAAGACGTACGCGGACTTATATGCCGGCGGGGACCAGTTGAAGGCTTACGCGGAGCGGTATCTGGTGCCGCGGCAGAAGGAGCCGCGGGATGTGTATGCCGAACGGCTGCTGCGGGTGTTCTATGAGAACCACGCGGGGTCGATCGTGGATTGGTATACGGCGACGCTGTTCCGGCGGGAGCCGGTGGTGGCGTTCGAAGGCGGGTTCGAGGCGTCGCGGGGGTTCTACAACGAGTTCATGGAAGACTGCGACCGGAAGGGAACGTCGTTTGCGGAGTTTTTCCGGGCGCGGTTCATCGAGGCGGCGGTATTCGGGCGGAGCCACATTGTGGTGGATTTCCCGCGGGTGGACCGGCAGATGGAGACGCGGGCGGAAGAGGACGCGGGCGGCGCTTCACGGGCGTATCTGGCCGGGTACTCGCCGCAGGAGCTGATTAACTGGAGCCTCGACGAGCACGGGCGGTACGAGTGGGTGGTGCTGCGGACGACGCAGATCGTGAAGCCGAAAGTGGAAGAGAGTAAGTGGCAGGTGCTTACCCGGTGGCTTTACTACGACCGCGAGAACTATCAGGTGTGGGAGCGGATGAAGCCGCAGGAGAGCTGGGGGATGTTCGAAGGACTGGAGGATGGAACGCACCCCGGAAAGATTGAGCTGAAGGCGAGCGGCCGGCACGGGCTGGCGAAGCTGCGATGCGTGCCGGTGTTCGACCTGGCGGTGCCCGAGGGACTGTGGCTGATGAACCGGGCGGGGTTGCTGCAACTGGAGCACTTCAATAAGTCGAACGCGCTGAGCTGGGCGTTGACGATGGGCCTGTTCGCGATGCCGGTGATTTACTCCGAGCGCGAGTGGAACCAGATGGTGGGCGAGAGTTACTACATCCAGCTTGGGCCGCAGGATAAGTTCGGGTGGACGGAGCCGCAGGGGAACGTATACCAGATCGCGCACGCGAACCTGGAGCGGCTCAGGGACGAGATTTACCGGGTTTGCTGGCTGATGCAATCGGGCGGTCCGCTGGGGGGTGGGGGAACGCAGAGCGGCGTGAGCAAACAGTGGGACTTCGCGATCACGGAGGAAGTGCTGCGGGCTTACGGCGATGCGGTGAAGGAAGCGATGAAGCGAGTGCTGAAGGCGGTAGACGCGGCGCGGGAAGACAGCGTGGCGGTGAGCGTGACGGGGATGGACGAATTTCAGATCGGGGATTTCGGCGGGCAGTTAGCGGAAGCGCAGAAGTTACTGGGGATGGGAATCGAGTCGCCGACGCTGAAAAAAGAAGTTTACAAGACGCTGGCGCTGCAGTATCTGAGCGATGCGCCGCAGGAGACGAAGGACCGGATAGTCCGGGAGATCGAGCAGCAGAGTTAGTTGGGAGCGAGAGACGAGGAGGCAGACGGGAATGGACGAAAACGAGAGCAAGAAGGCCGCGGGAACGAGTGATGGGAACGTGGACATCGCGGCGATTGTGCGGAGCGCGGTGGAAGAGTTCGCTCAGAGCGAACGGCGGAAGGCCGAGCCGGCTTACAAGGTGGAGTTAGTGGAGGAGCGGAAGCGGCGGGAGGCTCTGGAGCGGCGGCTGAACGAGCTGGTGGAAGAGAACCGGCGGACGCGGGCGGTGGCGGAGGAGGCGGAGCGGAGCGCGGCGATCCGGGCGGAGCTGCAGCGTCTGGGCGTGGCGAAAGTGGACCTGGCGTATCGCGTGGTGAAGGAAGACATTCAGCGGGCCGAAGACGGGCGGCTGGTGGTGCGAGGCGGGTCGGGAGAAGTGGGAATGAAAGAGTTTCTCACCCAGTTTGTGGCTGAGAATCCGGAGCTGTTGCCGGCCCGGATCAGCGGCGGATCGGGTGTGGGATCGGCGCCGAAGGCGGCGCCGGGAGGGGGCGGAATATCGCTGGATCAGATCCGGCCGGGGATGGACCCGGAGGAGATGGAGCGGATCCGTCAGGAAATCTCGCGGGTGGCGTCACAGACCCTGAAGGGCCGGTGAGCGAGTCGCGGGAAAGGGCTCGGATAAGCGGGCCGCGCGGTGCGGCGAAGCTGTGCCGCTAGAGACAAACAAGGAGAGAGAAAAAGAAGCCAATGGGCATCATTACTTCAACGAATGTCGCAACGGCGATCGTGAAGCTGGTGGCGGCGGAAGCGCTGCCGGCGCTCATGGGGAACCTGGTGATGGGTAACCTCGTGAACCGCGACTACGAGCCGGTGCTGGCAAATACGGGGGACACGGTGAACGTGCCGATTCCTCCGACGCTGGTTGCCAACAACATTGCGGAGGGCGGGACGGTGCAACCGCAGAACCCGAACCTGGGGAACGCGCAGATCGTTCTGAACACGCATGTGGAGGCCACGTTCCAGATTCCGGACGTGACGAAGTGTCTGGCGGTGCCGGATCTGCTGAAGCTGTACATGCAGCCGGCGGTGATTGCGCTGGCGCAGCGGATTGAGGGGGATCTTTTGAACCTCTATCCGCAGTTCACGTCGAACCAGGTGCTGGGTACGCCGGGCGTGGCTCCGACGGAAGCGCTGGTCGACCAGGCGGAGACGACGCTGTTCCAGGCGCAGGTTCCTTCGGCGATGGACAAGTATCTGGTGGTGGACTCGAATGCTTATTCGGCGCTGCGCCAGATTCCGCGCTTCAGCGAGTTTTACACGGCGGGTGAGGCGGGTCTGCGGGCGCTGGTGAACGGCACGGTCGGCAAGATGAAGGACTTCTACATCTTCCGTTCGCAGTTCGTGCCGAAGACCGGGACGGCGCCTGTGGCGACGCACAACCTGGCGTTCACGCGGGATGCGATCGGTCTGGTGATCCGGCGTTTGCCGAAGCCGCTTCCGGGTACGGGCGCGGTGGCGGAGTACGCGGAGCTGGGCAACTTCGGCCTGCGTGTGGTGATGAGCTACCAGCCGAACACGCTGGCGCAGCAGTTCACGGTGGACGTGCTGTACGGCTGCGCGGCTCTGCGCAACGGTTTCGCCGTTCAGGTGGAAAGCTAGTAAGTCAGTAGTAAGACGGGTGACAGGGTAGGTGACATGGATGGGGAGCCGTAAGTTGCGGCTCCCCTTTTTTTGTCCGGGCGTGGGAACGGAAGGCGAGGAGAGTGCGAGATGGACGTGAAGAGTTTCTACCAGAAGATGCGGCAGAAGGAGCGGGAGATTGCGAGTCCGTTCGCGATCATATCGAGTCTGGAGACGCCGGAGGGCGGACGCGCCGGGGTGCTGACCGAAGTGTCGCGCGAGCTGGCGGCGCGGATGATCGTGGAAGGGCGGGGACGCCTGGCGAACGAAGCCGAAGTGAAGGAATACCGCGAGGCGAGAGAGCGTGCGCGGCAGGAGGCGGAGGAGCGGGAGTTAGCCGGGCGGCTGCTGGTGAACTTCGTGCCGCAGACGATCGAGCCGGCGAAGCCGCGGAAGCCGGCCAAGGACTGAGGGCGTCATGGCACTGTTTACGGACGGCCCGATCAGCCTGGACACGGACCTGGTGCAGTACGAGAACGGGATACTGGCGCTGGCGGCGGAGGAGCAGATCGACCTGACGGGGAAGATGGCGCTGGCGCAGACCGAGATCGGGACGAGGCTGCTGGCGCTGCTGCTGCGGCAGGAGACGCGGAGCCCCTTTACCAACTGGATCGACCCGCAGGACATGCTGCGGCGGGAGATCGGGATGGGGGACGTGGTGGCGACCGAACCACTGAAGCAGTGGCATGTGTTGAAGACTCTGGCTCTGGTCTACCGCGACGCGTACAACAACCAGTTGAACGACCGGTATCAGAAAAAGTGGCAGGAATACTCGACGCTGGAACAGAACGCCAAGGAAATGATTTATCTGATCGGCGTGGGTGTAGTGGGGTATCCGCTGCCGGTACCGGGGATGCCGGCGGTGGCGGAGCAGCCGGGGACGGGGCCGGGGCCGGGCGGGACGTTTTTCTTCCAGACGACGTGGGTAAACCAGATTGGGCAGGAGAGCGTTGCCGGGCCGCTGGCTACGGCAGTGACGGCGCCGGGGGTGCAGATTACGGTGGCGCCGACGGTGGCTCCGAAGTTTGCGACGGGGTGGAACGTGTATGCGGGGAGCGGTCCGCAGGTGTGCACGTTGCAGAACGCGGCGGCGCTGGGACTAAGTCAGGGATGGACGGTGCCGGGAAGCGGGTTAGTGAACGGGCGGACGCCGGGGAACGGGCAGACGCCGGATTACTACGTGATGAACGACCGGGTGTTGCCTCGAGGTTAAAGGAGAAACGATGGCGCAAGTAGCGAGCGTGGCGACGGGGAAGGTGGCGGCGCTGATGCAGGGGACACCGGGGTTGGCGGGGGCGGTAGCGGCGATTTCGGCGCTGTCTAGCGAGTTACTGCCGGTGGTAGGTCCGGCGCAGATCGTCGTGCAGAACGTGACGCCGGAGATCGCCGAGAAGGCGACGGTGGCGAAGTATCCGTCGATACATATTTACTGCGAGCGCGTGGTGAACCAGCTTCGGGAGAAGTTCCGGACGTTTTCCGGGCAGGCGTTGATGGCGGTGGAAGTGCGTGTTTCGCGAGACCGGCTGGGGCAGTTGGAGACGCTGATGCAGCTTTACGTGGAAGCTGTGACGCGAGTGCTGGACATGAACCGCGGGGACTGGGGCGGAGGGATTTTGTTCGGCGGCGGCTACGAGGTGAACTACGGTCCTGTAAAACACGGTGGAAAGAATTTGTTGCAGACGGCGAAGATCACGTTTGCGCTGGAGGCGAGCCTGTAGCGGGCACAGGAGAGAGCAGATGGCATCGTATATTTCATCGAACAACAACCGGTTCTACACGGCGGTGGAAGCGGCTTACGGAAACGCGGCGCCGGTGACGGCGCAGAGCCGGATCCCGGCGGTGAGGCTGCTGGCAAAGCAGAAGACGGAGCGTCCCAAGCGGAAGGACAAGACGGGGACGCGGGGATATCCGGGGGATCCGGCGGGACTGCGGCGGTCGACGGCGTTCGGGCTGACGACTTACCTGACGGCGTGGGATCAGCAGACGCAGCCCCCTAAGCACGCGCCGCTGTTTCAGGCCGCATTGGGCGGAGCACCGCAGTTATGGGCAGGCGGCACAGTGACGGTGGCGCCCGGTTCGACAACGGTGTCGTTCGCGGCGCCGCACGGGCTGGCGCCAGGGCAGGCGATTACGGTGGGTGGGGAGATGCGGTTTGTGGCGGCGGTGGCGAGCGCGACCGCGGTGGTAGTGAACGCGCCGTTTGGCACCCCGCCGCCAGCGGACGCGACGGCGGGCGCGACGACGACGTTTCAGCCGGCGAACGCGTTGCCGAGCGTGACGGTTTACGACTACTGGGACCCCTCCACAGCGCTGCAGCGGGTGCTGGTTGGCGCCGCGGTGAATCAGCTTGACATGAAGGTGAACGGCGACTATCACGAGTTTCAGTTCACCGGGCAGGCGGCGGACTTACTCGACAGCGTCAGCTTCACGGCGGGGCAGGGAGGGCTAGGGCAGTTTCCGGCCGAACCGGCGCTGAATCCGTTCGACTACACGATAATTCCCGGGCACCTAGGCGAGGTTTGGCTGGGGGCGATCCCGAATCAGTTTCTGACGGTAACAGCCGCCGAGGTTTCAATCAACAACGCGCTGGATCTTCGAGTGACGGAATTCGGGTCGATGTTGCCGCGGGCAACAGCGGCGGGAAACCGGACCGTGAGTTTGAAGCTCGGCCTGTACGAGATGGACGATCAGGCGACGCAGATGCTGTACCAGGCGGCGCGGCAGAGGTCGCCGATGGCCGCGATGCTGCAGCTTGGGAACCAGGCCGGTGAGTTATTCGGGATCTATATCCAGAGCGTGATTCCGGAGGTGCCGGAGTTTGAAGACCGGGAAGTGCGGCTGCAGTGGAAGTTCGGCGAAAGCCTGGGGCAAGGGGCGAACAACAACGACATCTTCGTGGCTTTCGGATGAGATGAGGAGACCGGAATGAACTGGGAGAGCGAGCAGAAGCACGAGGCAAAGTCGATGGGCGGAGTAAGTTACGTGCTGCGGCGTGTATCTTACGGCCGGCGGGCGGAGTTAGTGCGGATGGCTAGAGAGTTGACCGGACGGGTAGAGTTTCTGGAGGCGGCGCCAGAGAAGAAGGGACCGCTGGAAAAGCTGGAAGCGAACCTGCTGGGAAATGAACTGGAGCAGTTGTATGTCCGGTGGGGTCTGGTACGGATTGAGGGGCTGAAGATCGACGGTGAGTCGGCGACGGTAGAGGCGTTGATCGAGCGGGGTCCGGAAGGGCTGGTGCGGGAGATTGCGGCGCGGGTGCGGCACGAGTTGGGGTTGACGGAAGAAGAGCGAAAAAACTGATCGTCGCCTTTCATTTCCAGCTTGCCGGGCCAGACCGGTGGAAGTGCGACGAATGCCGGAGAGTGGTCTGGAGCGGGAGCGGCGGTGCGGTTGGCTACCGGAGAGAGGGCGGGGCGAGAAGCGGATTGTGTGGGCTCGGAAGCGAGTGGCGACGGACCAATGCCCGAAGACGGAGATAACGGCGGAAAGCCAGGGATGGGTGGAAGCATTTCAGGTGTGGAAGACGCTGGGCGAGCGGGACTGGGACAAGATGGCCGCAAGAGAAGTGGATGCGCTGATGACGCTGGAGAAGGAGTTGCGGGCGGAGAGGAACGATGAGCAATAGCAACACGTCGATGGGGAAAGAATTACAGGCACTGTTGTCGAACACGGCGACACGGAGCGATTACCTGGCGGAGCTGGGACATTTCTCGAGCGGGGGGAGCGGAAGGGGACGAAACATTCCCGACGCGCAGCTCTATAACAGCCTGGTTGACCCGTTGACGCAGCCTGTGATGGCGGGTGCGGGGAGCAGCGTGAATGGAGTAACTACGGCGGGGCAACAGAGTTCGATCTTCGAGGGGAATCAGGTATTAGACGGGTTGTTGTATGGCGGGCAGCAGAACAACGGCGGAGGAGGGTTTCTGAACGGGTTGTTCGGCGGGTTACTCGGCGGATTCGGAGGAGGCGGATTCAGTCTGGCGTCGCTTTTTGGCGGCGGATTCGGGCTGAGTTCGCTCGTCGGCGGACTGGCGGGCCTGTTCGGGGGTGGGAACAGCGCTCCGCCGCCGCTGATGCCGTTTCTGATGCCGCCTTCGGTGCAGTTTCAGGGTGGAATCGACGGGCCGGGCGGCGGAGGACTTAGCGCGGCGGACTGGGGACAGAACGGGATGCCGCGGGCGGTGAATGGCGGGGGCCAGGCGCAGGCGGGGCCGCAGGTGACGGTGCAGGTAAATGCGATGGACACGCAGTCATTCTTGAGCCGGAGTTCGGATATTGCAGCGGCGGTGCGGCAGGCGCTGCTGAACTCCAATTCGCTGAACGATGTGATTCAGGGGTACTAAAGGCGGGGTGATGAACAGCTTTCCTGTGTTGAAAACGGGCGCGGTGGCGCAGTATCCGGCGGGAAGGACGCTGACGTACTCGACCCAGGTGCTTCGATTTGTGGACGGGAGCGAGCAGAGGTTCGGGGATTACGCCGCGCCGCTGCATCAGTGGACGATTCAAGTGAGCGCGCTGGATGAAGCGGAGATGCACGCGCTGCAGGAATTTTTCCGCGAGATGGCCGGGAGGGCGGGGAACTTCGCGTTTACGGACCCGTGGGACGGGACGGTGCATCCATCGTGCAGCCTTGCCGGGGACGCGATGACGGAGACATTCGCGGCGGAGTTAAATGGGTCGACCGTGCTGACGGTGCGGGAGAACCGGAGCTGAGATGCTTTACTATCCTCAGTTATCGAGCGGCGGCACGAGCCAGTTCCCGATTGCAAGGCAGGAGGCGCACCGGACGGTCCAGAGCGCGATGCCGAGCGGGGCGACGATCCGTTCGTTGGATGCGGGCGCGGATTCCGTGCAGTGGAAGTTGACTTACTCGCACTTGACGGACGCGGAATGGGCGGCGATCGAGTCACTGTACAAGGCGGCGCAAGGCAGGCTCAACGCGTTTACATTTCTGGATCCGACAGACAACTTGCTCGCGTGGAGTTCGGACTTGACGAACTCTGTTTGGACGATGGACCCGATGGTGACGGTGGGAGGCGGGATCGGCGATCCGAACGGGGGAACGGGCGCATTCCAGTTGACCAACGGCGGCCAAACGCCGCAGGGAGTGGGGCAGACGCTGCCGGCACCAGCGGGGTTGATTTATGCCTTCAGCGCGTATGTGTCGAGCGCGGCGCCGGCGAGCGTGAGCTTAGTGGCGACGGACGGGACCGCGGTGTTGCACGAGACGGTGAACACGACGGCCGGCTGGACGAGGGTGCAGATGGAGAGTCTATTGGCGAGCAGCCAGGGGAAGATCACGTTCCGGATTGAGCTTGCGCCGGGGGCGCAGGTGAATGTATTTGGGCCGCAGGTGGAGGCACAACCGACGGCGAGTTTGTATAAAGCGACCGCGGGACGGGGTGGCGTGTATCCGGAAAGCCGCTTCGCCCAGGACGAGATCCAGCGAGTTTCGACGGGCGTGAATCAGAACTCGGCGGTGATTCAGATTTTCACGACGATTCCGGACTGAGAGGGCAAGAAACCGAGATGGCGACGATCGATACCCTGAAAAACCTCACGACACCGGGCACGCCTCTATTCCTTTTTGATATTACGCTCGCGGACGGACAGACCGAGAGTTACAGCACGCACAGCGTAACTTACAACGGCGTGGCTTACACGGCGCGAGTAATGCAGCATAACCTGTTCGATCTGCGGGCGTCTTCGAATCAGGGAATCGACAGCCTGGCGAACGTGTCGATTACGCTGGGGAACGCGGACTCGATCTGTTCGGAGATCGAGCGGAATGTGGGCTGGAAGGGTGCGCAGGTCACGATTCAGTTCCTGTTCTTCGACCTGGTGAACGCCGTTGCGTTGTCGGAGAGCGAGGTGGTGTTTCGCGGTGTGGCGAATCCGCCGGAGGAATCGACAGAGTCGAGTTTCCGGGTTAGTTTTGTCAGCCGGTTGAATCTAACGCGGGTGTACTTGCCGGAAGTGAGGATTCAGCGGCGGTGCCCCTGGCAGTTTCCTTCGACTTTGCCGCAGCGGCAGGAGGGATTGAACGGCGGGACGGAGGGACGGTATGACATGTTCTACCGATGCGGGTACTCGGCTGACGTGGCGGGCGGAGTGGGCAACCTGAACGCCGGGGCGGCGTATACGTCGTGCGATTACTCGCGGACTTCGTGCGAGCAGCGGGGGATGTTCTCGAAGGATGCGCAGGGGAACACGACGGCGCGATTCGGGGGAATCGAGTATGTGCCGCCGCTCGTACAGGTACGAGGTTACGGGCAGGGGGCGCGGGAGTGGTCGCCTGTAATTGACAACCAGGCGCGTTACAACGACTATGTTCCGCTGATTTACGGAACGGGGTGGTTTGCGCCTCCGATCGTGTTTTCGCGCAACGACGGGAACCTGACGAGGATGCAGTTGCTGCTGGGGATGGGGCAGATCAACGGCATTCTGAAGGTGATTGTAAACGACATTGAGATTCCGGCGGGACAGCAGGGCGCGAACATGACCGCGACGGGTTGGTACAACCTGGTGACGGCGGGCGAGCGCGACGGTGGTTTCGACATGGACTTCACCGACTCGCAAGGGAATCCGCTGGGCGACCCGTACGGCAGCATGGCGTATCTGAGCGTGGTGGTTCCGAACCGCATTAGCGACGGAATTACGCTGCCGCAGGTGCAGGTGCTGGTGCAGGGGATGTTGCTGGACCGGTACACGGCCGCGGGGGCGTATCAGGACACGGTGTTCACGAATAACCCGGCGTGGGTAATTCTGGATGCGCTGCAACGAAGCGGCTGGACGAAGGACGAAGTCGACGTAGTGAGCTTCGCGGCTGCGGCGGGGGTTTGCGACACGGTGGTACAGGCCGTGGATTTGAACGGAAATCCGGTGACGGCGCCGCAGTTTCAATGCAACCTGATTTTGAATTCACGGCGGCCGACGTCGGACGTGGTGCGCGGGATCCGGAACGGGTCGTCGTTGTATCTGACGATGAGCCAGGGCGGGCTGTTGCAGTTGAAGGCCGAGGGACCGATTGGGCAGCAGCAACCGGTACAGATCGCGTCGAGCAACAGTGTCGAGCCGATCAACGGCGGATGGCCGGCATATGAGTTCGGGGATAACTCCTTCTCGGGGATTGTTCGCCGGAGCAACGGCGAATCGACGGTGCGGGTGTATTCGCGGCCGATCGCGGATTCTCCGAACCAGATGGCGGTGGAGTTTCAGGACGAGTTCAATGAGTACCAGCAGGACAGTATCTCGCTGGTGGATATCGACGATGTGCAGTTGAGCGGGCAGCCGGTGACGACATCGCTTACGGCTCTCGGCCTGCCGAATTTCAACCAAGCGGCGCGGGCGATTACGCTGCAGTTGAACAAGAGCGTGCAGGGGAACACGTACGTGGATTTCGAGACGAGCGTGAAGGCGTTCGGGCTGAATCCCGGGGATTTGATTACGCTGACCTACGCGCGGGAGGGGTGGACGAGGCAGTTGTTCCGCGTAACCCGGATTGCGCCGGGGCCGAATTACCGGACTGCGACGATTACGGCGCAGATTCACGACGATGCGTGGTATGGGCCGAACGCGCTGCTCGGGAGCGGCGGGATCGGGAGGCAGGCGGGGGCGGGAACGGGGTTACCCAGGCCGCTCGCCGGGGCGACGACGGATGCGAACGGGAATCCGGAGTTCGCGATCAGGGAGATGGACACGGAGAGCGCGGACGGAAGTTACACGGTAAGCCTGGCGGTGGGATTTACTCCTCCGGCGAAGCCCGCGGCGAGCGCGGCCAATATACCGCTTGTTGGTCTGAATCCTTCGATTTCGTTGACGGGCGGGACGCTCGGGGGCGGGCAGACGCTCTACTACGCGTTGAGCGCGGTGGATGTGAACGGGAACGAGACGGCGCTGTCGTTTGTGGTGGCGGCGGCGATTCCATCCGGGACACAGACGAATTCAGTTACTCTGAGCGGGCTGAGTTTCTCGGCGACGACGGCGAGTTTCAACGTATACCGGGGTGCGACACCGCAGCAGTTATACCGCATCGCGCTGGCGCGGGCCTTGGCGGCGCAGTTTACCGATAGCGGCGCGGCGGAGACGCTTGTGCCGCCACCGGACGCGAACTACGACCATGCGAATTTCTACTGGCGGTTTGAGTTACTGCCGCGGACTCCGGTGAATATCGAGTCGCCGACGACGGTAGGCAACAGCCAGTTACAGATGACGTTGAATGAGTTTCAGGGGATGATGGCGCGGATCAGCTCCGGGACAGGAGCCGGGCAGGAGAGACAGATTCTGGCGAACACAACGACAACGGTGACGGTTGCGCAGAGTTGGACGGTGACGCCGGACGGGACGAGCGAGTTCGCTGTGGTGGATGCGGGCTGGCAGTTCGGATCGACGGCGAGCATGAGTCCGGCGACGTTTACGGTTCCGGACCGGCCGGGGATGACGGTGGAGATTTCCGGGCGGGCGGCGAACGTCCGGAACGAGGAGACGGACCCGGCGCTGTCGCCGATTACGGCGTGGCAGATCGGCGGGGTGACAGTGACGCCGGTGGACGCGAGCGTGCCGCCGGCGCCGGTGTTCGGGTTGAACGCGCCGGGCGAAGGGAGCGTGCAGGTGCAGGCGATCGGGTTCAGCACGCTGACGAACACTCGTACGATTACGGCGGGGACGTTGACGCTGGGTTACTGGGACGAGTTAGGCGGGCCGTCGACGGTGACACTGAGCGCGGGGATCGCGGCGACGGATACGACGGTTGTGACAGTAGGGCAGACGGGGGCTCAGCCGGGCGCGCTGCTCGAAGTGGGAGCCGAAGTGATGCTGGTGATCGCCGCCGCGAGCGACGGGGTGACTCTGACGGTGACGCGCGGGGAATACGGAACAGCGGCGGCAAGCCACAACGCGGGAGTTACGGTGTGGGCACTGACGCGGATGAGCTTTGTGATGCCATTCTTTCCGGACTTTTTCGGGAGTCCGGAGAGCGGGAGTTACAGTTTCCCGATTCCGTTCGCGGACAAGCGCATTGTGACAGCGGACTTATTCATGACGAACTCGCGGGGCAGCGGTCCGGTGGCGCAGGAGTCGTTCACCGGGACGACGGATTACGGGTTACGGACGCTATCGGGCGGACAGTTGACGATGCAGGTGGAAGGGCCGCTGGCGATTGAGACGAACGCCGCGGCGCCGCTGGTGATGGACGCGACGCACGCGGTGCGGGATATTTTCGCGATGGTGAAGCAGGCGCCGGGAGCGCCGGTGGTGGTGCAGGTGACGCAGAACGGGCAGGCGTATGGGCCGCAGTTGACGTTCGCCGCGGGGCAGACGATGTCGAACGTGGTGGACGGGACGATGCTCGAGCCGCTGGGCGATTCGGCGCAGGTCGGGGTGAACATCGTTTCCGTGACGCCGGCATCGAATGTAGCGCCGGGGAGCGACCTGACGGTGACGATCCGGCTATAGGCGCGCCATGGCGGATACGTTGACGAAGCTGCGGCCCGACCGGGACTTACAGTGTTACTACTTCCAGCCTTCGGCGATCGCCGCGTTGAGCGGAGCTTCGGCGGCGGGATTCACGCTGTCTGGGACATGGCGGCAGCAGTTCGACTGGGCGGTGGTGGAATGGAACCGGGATAACACCTTCGAGCATCCGATGTTCCGGAACCTGCCGGATGGGGACTTAAGCGGGATTACGCTGAGTTACCAAGAGGCGCGGACGAACTGCATCCCGATGGACTCCGATTTGTATCCGACCGTGGACTGGCCCTCGCTGCGCATTTGGGCGGATCCGGGGACGGGGGAGCAGATTTACTACGTCAAGCTGATGAGTTATGCGACGCCGGCGGCGGGAAGTTATGTGGCGGCGACGGCGACGATGACGTTGGGAGGGACGCCGACGACGGGGGACTACATCGGCGTATCGTTCTTAGGCGAGCAGTACAATTATCAGCTTTACGGGACCGACACGATCGACAGCGCGATCACGCAGCTTGCGGCGGCGGTGAATTCGTTCTCGTCGACTATGTCGGCGACGGCGGCGGGTAGCTCGATCACGTTGACGTACGTTGGGACGAAGACGGGAAGCAGCACGACGGGGGCGAGCGGGAACCGGTTGGGAGTGTACGGCTTCGTCTCGGGCGCGGGGACCGAGCAGTGGGTGACGCCTTCGGCGCAGTTCAGCGGGGGACAATCGCCGACGGCGTGGAAGGTAACGCTGCCGTTTGGGACGTTGACGGACGAGAACGGTGCGGCGGTGCCGATGAATGCGGTGCGGAAGATGCGCTGGACGTATGCGGCGGATCTACAAGTGGGAAGTTTTGCGCGGAGCGAGTTCTCGGTGGTGGTGACGCAGTGGACGGTGACGGGGACGAACCTGACTTACTCGGTGGCGGGACCGGGGAGCGTGCGGATTGAGGACAACTCGAGCCAGGTTACTTACAGTGGGGCGTGGACGGAGTCGGTAGGGAACTTTTCGGGCTCGACGATTCACTGCACGACGACGAATGGAAACTCGCTGAGCTGCTCGTACACGTTCGAGGCCGCCCATAGCCTGTATCTGGGGACGAGGATCACGTTTAACAGCGGG
>JAJYCN010000035.1:13826-27410 GCA_021778335.1 Acidobacteriota bacterium
GATCTCGCAGTGTCGGTGGACGGGCAGGCGGCGGTGACGGTGAACCTGCTGTACGCGGGGGAAGACGTGCTGGTGCGGCACCTGTTGGGGGTGTTGCCGGCGGGGCCGCACACCGTGACTCTTACTTACACGGGACCGACCGGCAGCTACTTCTACTTCGACTTTCTGGAGGTGGCTGTACCGGCTCAGACGCTGCCGGCGCCGGCGGCGAACAGCAAGGTGACGCTGGCGACGGACTGGGATACGGAACATTCGCAGGTGCTGGCGGCCGAGCGGACGGCGTGGATTCTCGATTCGCTGGGGTTTGTGGGGCGAGCGAACCATTACGCGGGCGCGTTGTGGTTTTACGAGCTGATTTCGCCGGGAAATTTGTACGCTTCGGGGACGGTGACGTTCACCGGCACGCCTGTGTTCGGGCAGACGGCGACGATCACGCTCGACGGGACGGCGATATCTCATGTAATCACGATTGGCGATACCGCGGAGACGCTGGCGCTGGCGTTCGAGTTTCTGATCAATTACAACTCGACGGGGGTGTGGGCGCAGGCGTCGGGGACAACGGTGACCATCGTCGCGCGGGAGATGGGCTCGGCGGGGAGTGCGATGACGCTTGCGGCTAGCGGGAGCACGGCGGGGTTCACGGTGACCGCGTCGGGGGCGACATTCACTGGAGGCGTAGACGGGACGTGGCTGACGGATTTGACCGCGACGCCGAGGATGAACCGGGCGGCGAGGGACTGGCACACGGCGTACTTCAGGGCGTTGAAGGGCTACGGAATCGATGTGGCGGCGGCGTTCAGTACGGAGTTAGGGAACGGTGATCCGTCGGTTAGCGCGGGGATCGGGCAGAGATACTTGAGCGGAGATCCGGTGCTGGTGAATACGCCTGCGCTGCAGACGAACTTCTCGCCGCAGAGCCGCGCCTACTGGCAGGAAGTGTATCTCGAGATGGCGGGATTGCAGGCGGCGGCGGGGCTTACTCCGTACTTACAGTTCGGCGAAGTGCAGTGGTGGTATTTCCCGGAACTGGATTCGGCGGGCAACCCGACCGGCATGACTTTTTACGACGCCTACACCACGAGCACGTTTCAGACGCAGTACGGGAAGACGATGGCGCAGATTCTGACGAACACCGCCAACCCGTCGGCGACGCCCGATGAAGCCGCGTTCTTACCGAGCCTGATCGGGGCGCACACGGCAGCGATCCGCGCGTATGTGCTGGCGAGCTACGCGAACTGCCGGTTCGAGGTGTTGTATCCGCCGGATGTGAACAACTACGCACTGACGCAGGTGATTAATTATCCGACGAATGACTGGACTCCGGCGAACCTAACGTGCCTGAAGACGGAGAACTTCGGGTTCACGCTGGGGCGGAATCTGGACCTGGCGCGAGCGGCGATTGAAGGCGGCTATGCGGCGGCATTCTCCCCGGCGCAGCGGAGCCACCTGGTGGGGATCAGCGACGCATCGACGCCCTGGTTGAAGGAGAGCGAGATCGCGGTGGGGGATGCGCTCGAGTCGGTGGTGTTGTTCGCGCTGGACCAATACTGTCTCATCGGGTATCCGACGCCGCTTGCAGCGCCACCACGGCGATCCTTGCAACTGGGCTAGCAGCCACGCGCTATATTTAGCGTTGCGGCTGTGATTTCCGTCCAAAACGTTTCCAAGTGCTACCGTTTGTATGGCCACGCGGCGGACCGTCTGCGGGCTGCGCTTCCGTTCGTTTCCCGTGGGGCGAAGGCAACGGATTTCTGGGCCGTTCGCAACATCAGTTTCCGGGTTGAGAAGGGCGAGGTGGTGGCGCTGCTCGGGCCGAACGGAAGCGGCAAGAGCACGCTGCTGCAGATTGTCTGCGGTATTCTGCAGCCGACCGAGGGGCGGGTACTGGTGAGCGGGCGGATCGCGGCGCTGCTGGAACTCGGCGCGGGGTTCAGTCCGGAGTTCACGGGGCGGGAGAACGTTTATCTGAATGGGGAGATCCTCGGGCTAACGCGGGCGGAGATCGACCGGGCGTTTCCGAAGATCGAGGCGTTTGCCGAGATCGGGCGGTTCATCGACCGTCCGGTGAAGGAATACTCGACGGGAATGTACGTGCGGCTTGCGTTTTCGACCGCGATTCACGTAGAGCCGGAGATTCTGGTGGTGGACGAGGCGCTGAGCGTGGGGGACGCGATTTTCGCGAGCCGGTGCATCCGCAAATTCGAAGAACTGAGAGAGCGGAAGGTGACGGTGCTGCTGGTGTCGCACGACCTTGGCCTTGTAAAGAGGCTGTCGGACCGGGCGGTGTTTCTGCTGAACGGCGAGATGCAGATGATCGGGCCGGCGAACGACGCGGTGAACCGCTATATCGGGTTCGTGCACGAGCGGCAGAAGGGGACGGGGATCGAGCCGCCGGAAGGCACGATGGCGGGGGGCAGTTTCCGGCACGGGGACCGGACGAGCGAGATCGTCGAAGTTACCACGCTCGATACGAACGATGAGCCGCGAGCGGTGTTCCGGTGGGCGGAGACGATGCGGGTGCGGGTGCGGGCGCGGTTCCGGGCGGAGAGCGTGAATCCGATTGTGGGGATGCTGATCCGAAGCCGGCTGGGAATGGATGTGTTCGGAACCAACACGCGAGTGGAGGGCGTGGAACTGGGGACGGTGCGCGCGGGAGAGGAGTTGGAAGTGGATTTCGACATTCCCTGTCTGCTGACGCGGCAAGAGTACACGCTGACGGCGGCGACGCAGCACTGGGACGGGGCGAGCCAGGACTGGCACGACGATGTACTTTCGTTTCGCGTGGCTGACGCGACGGAGGTGGCGGGCGTGATGCGGATGCAGCCGAAGATTCAGTACCGTGTAGGCACGGCGCGCGGGGAGCGGGCGCCGGCGCGGTGATTTACGCGGTTGTGATAGCGACAGTGGCGGTGGTGCTGTTCGCCGTCACGGTGTATCGCACGCTCGGGGTAAAGAACCAGGCGGACTTTCTGGTTGCGGGCCGGACGCTGCGCTGGCCGGTGCTGGTGTTCACGCTGCTTTCTTCCTGGATCGGGGCGGGAAGCCTGTTTGCCGGGGCGGAGAACGCGTACCTGCACGGATTCGCGGCGCTGTGGCAGCCGGCGGGCGGGTGGGTTGGACTGATTGTCATCTTTTTTGTGGCCGGACGAGCGCGGCGGTTCGGGCAGTTCACGGTGCCCGATCTTTTGGAAGCGCGGTATAACCCGGCGGCGCGCGTAATGGCCACGATCGCCATCGTGATTTCCTACACGATGATCACCAGTTACCAATTCAAGGCGGGCGGAGACATCCTGCATCTGATATTTCCCAGCGTGGACCGTCTGACGGGGATGTGTTGGATTGCGGGACTGGTGATTGTGTTTACGGCGGCGGCCGGGATGGCTTCGATCGCGTATCTGGATCTGATCATCGGCGGGATGGTGACGGTGATTGTGTTGTTCGCGGTTCCGGTGGTGATTCATGGGGCGGGCGGGTGGAGCGGGGTGAAGGCCGCGCTGCCGGCGACGCATTTTCAGGTGTTCGGGAGCCTGACTCCGGCGCAGGCGCTGGGTTACATGATGCCGACGCTACTGCTGCTGGTGGGCAACCAGGGGATGTACCAGAAGTTTTTCTCGGCCAGTTCGGAGAAAGACGCGCGCAACGCCGTGGTGGGCTGGATTGCCGGGACGCTGCTGCTGGAGACGCTGCTGGTGACCTTGGCGGTGGCGGGCAGCGCGCGGTTTCATGTGCCGAACCCGCGGGAGATCATTCCGTACACGGCGCGGGAGGGGCTGCCGGCGTGGGCGGGAGCGCTGCTGCTGGGCGGGATTTTCGCGAAGGTGATTTCGACGGCGAATAACTACTTGTTTTCGCCGGCGACGAACTTGATTCACGACGTGTACGCGCGGTTCATCCACAAGAGAGCGAGCGAACGGGCGAGTTTGATCGCGTCGCGGGTGATTGTGGTGCTGCTGGGTGTGTTTGCGCTGCTACAGGCGACGCAGTTCGAATCGATTCTGGCGGCGTCGTTGTATGCGTATACGGTGTACGGGGCGGCGGTGACGCCGGTGGTGCTGGCGGTGTTTTTCTGGCGGCGGACGACGACGGCGGGTGCGGTGAGTTCGATCGTGCTCGGGACGGCGACGACTGTGGCGTGGCGGCTGATGGGATATGATCTCGATTACGCGGTGTACCCGGCACTGGGCATTTCGCTGATCGCGCTGATCGGCGGGAGCCTGGTGACGAAGCCGCCGGAAGAGTCCAAATGGCGTCCTTTTTTTACCAAAGCGGAGTGAAATGGCGGCGGATCTGAAAGCGATTCAGGAGGCGCTGCGGGAGGAAGGGCTCGACGGTTGGCTGTTCTTCGACCATCATGAACGCGATCCGCTGGCGTACCGCACGCTGAAGTTCCGGCCGCAGGGAACGATGTCGCGGCGCTGGTATTATTTCCTGCCGGCGCAGGGAGAGCCGGCGGGACTGGTGCACCGGATTGAGCCGCATGTGATCGATGCGCTGCCGGGGGAGAAGCGGATTTATTCGGGATGGGCGGCGCAGTTTGACGGGTTGCGGGCTCTCGTCGGCGGGGCGCGGCGGGTGGCGATGCAGTATTCGCCGAACTGCGCGGTGCCGTATGTGTCGATGGTGGACGGCGGGACGATCGATCTGATTCGCGGGTTGGGTGTGGAAGTTGGGAGTTCGGCAAACCTGATTCAGTTGTTCGAGGCGCGGTGGAGCGCGGAGCAGTTGGAGATGCATCTCGAGGCTGGGCGCAGAGTGGATGCGGTGCGGGCGGCGGCGTTCGCGCGCGTAGGAGAGATGTTGCGGGCAGGCAGCGAGGTGCGCGAGTACGACATCAAGGTGTTCGTGCGGGAGGGATTTGAAAAGGCCGGACTCGAGACCGACCACGGGCCGATTGTGGCGGTGAACGCGCATGCTTCGGATCCGCATTATGAGCCGGAGGCGGCCTCGAGCGCGGAGATTCGGAGGGGCGACGCGCTGCTGATCGACCTTTGGGCGAAGCTGAAGCAGCCTGGCGCGGTGTACTACGACATCACCTGGACCGGCTACTGCGGGGCGGCGGCGCCGGCGGAGATCGAAAACGTGTTTACGGTCGTAGCCGGCGCGAGAGACCGGGCGGTGGAGCGGGTGAAGCAGGCGCGGGAGAGTGGAACGGAGTTGCGCGGGTTTGAAGTGGACGACGCGGCGCGGGGCCGCATCATGGCGAACGGGTTCGGTGAGTATTTCGTGCACCGGACGGGGCATTCGATCGGCGAGGATGTGCATGGAACCGGGGCGAACATGGACAACCTGGAGACGCACGATGAACGGAAGGTGATCGCCGGGACCTGCTTCTCGATCGAGCCGGGCATTTACCTGCCGGAGTTCGGGATCCGGAGCGAGGTGAATGTGTATGTGGAGGAGAAGGGCGCGCGCGTGACGGGGGAAATCCAAAAGGAGCCGATCAAGCTTTCCGTATGAAATTCAGGGCAGCGATTTGGGCCGCGGCGGCGTGCGCGGCGGCGATGGGAACGGTGTGGGCGGGGCAGTGGACGACGTTCGGATACGACCCGCAGCGGACCGGATGGGCGAAGACAGAAGATTCATTGAGCCCGGCGAATGTTTCGAAGATGAAGCTGGAGTGGTCGCTGAAGCTGGACAACCAGGCGCTCGAGTACAATGCGCTGACCGCGCCGATTGTGGCCGAGCGGGTGATCACGCCAGAGGGGTTCAAGGACATTGTTTATGTCGCCGGGAGTTCGGATCGTGTGTTTGCGATCGATGCGGACTCGGGAAAGCTGCTTTGGTCGAAGACGTTCACGCGGACGGCGGAGCCGAAGCAGAAGCCGCACTGGCTGTGCCCGAACGCGCTGAACGCGACGCCGGTGCTGGACAAGAGGGCGAAGAGGATATACGTGGTATCGAGTGACGGGATGCTGCACTCGCTGAGCCTAGTGAACGGGGAGGACATGAAGCCGCCGGTGGCGCTGACGCCGCCGTTTGCGAAGATGTGGAGCCTGAACCTCTACGGGGGGATGCTGTACACGCCGACTTCGCAGGGCTGCAACGGGGTGAAGTCGGCGGTGTATGGGATGAATTTGAAGGATCCCGAGCGGCCGGTGAAGAAATATCAAGTGAGCACGGCGGGTGGTGGGATCTGGGGGCGCGCGGGAGGGGCGGTCAGCGCGGCGACGGGGAACATTTATGTCGAGACTGGAGACGGTCCGTGGGATCCGGCGGCGGGGAAACTGGCCAATTCTTTCGTGGCGGTGACGCCGGAGCTGACGCTGGCCGATTACTACACGCCGGTGAATTATCAGTGGATCGATAAGAAGGATCTGGACATGGGCGACATCAGCCCGGTGGTGTTTCCGTTCGGGGACAAGGAACTGGTGGCGGGCGGCGGCAAGGAAGGGGTGCTGTACCTGCTGGATGCGAAGTCGCTGGGCGGGGCGGACCACCGGACGCCGATGTACCGGAGTCCGCGGTTGCTGAACGACCGGGTGGATTTCGCGGGTCACGGGTTCTGGGGAGCGCTGTCGACGTGGGAAGACGCGCAAAAGACGCGGTGGCTGCTGGCTCCGGCGTTGGGACCTCCGGCGGAGAAGGGAATGAAGTTCCCGGTGAGCTACGGGGCGACGCCGGACGGAAGCGTGATGGCGTTCAAGGTGGTGGAGAAGGACGGGCGGGAGGAGCTTGATGCGGCGTGGATGTCGGAGAACATGGAGGTGCCCGAACCGGTGGCGATCGCCAACGGCGTTGTGTTTGCGCTTTCGACGGGAGAGAATGTTCAGCAAGTGGATAGCGACGGCAACATCCTGAATTCGGCGCAGCGCGAAGCGGGGACGAAGGGGCACGCGGTGCTCTTTGCGCTGGATGCCGAAACCGGGAAAACACTCTATTCCAGCGGCGATGCGATCCACGGTTTTGCGCATTTCAGCGGGCTGGCGGTATCAAATGGACGGGTGTTTGCGGTAACCCATGACTCGACGGTTTACGCCTTTGGCTTAGGGGAGGAGAACCCATGAAGAGTGCGGCACGATGGATGATGCTGGCGGCGCTGGTGGCGGGCGGCGCGGCGGCTCAGGATGTTCAACCGGGGAAGACGTCGCTGAAGGTGGGCGACATGGCGCCGGACTTCACGTTGACGGACACGAGCATGAAGCCGGTGAAGCTGAGCGACTTCCGGGGGAAGAAGAACGTACTGCTGGCATTCTTTCCGGCCGCGTTCACGGGTGGTTGAACGATCGAACTTACGGCGATCCAGTCTGGAATCGCGAAATTTAACGCGGCTGATACGCAGGTGCTGGCGGTGAGCACGGATTTCAACCCGACGCTCGAGCACTGGAAGAAAGAGTTGCATGCGGATTATCCGATGCTGAGCGATCACATGCGGAAGGTGACGGCGATGTACGGGGTGCTGATTCCGTCGATGGGGATAGCAAATCGGGTGTCGTTCCTGATCGATACGGACGGCAAGATTACGGATATCTTTGAAAACAAAGAGGCGTTGGACCCGAGCGGGGCGTTGACGGCGTGCAGCCGGTTGAAGCATAAAAAGATCTAGCGGGCGTACGAAGGCGCCCGCCTCAGCGTGTTCGCTCAAAAACCGCTTTACATTCGGCCCTTGGTTTGCTAGGTTAGAAAAAGCGTCTTACGCGACAAACCCATCCCAATGGGAGGCGTTCCCCGATACGGGCCGCCGTCTGCACCAGTGAGGATATATGGCCACAGGAAAGAAATTCGAAGCTGCAGCGAAACAGGTTGAGCACCGTCCTTATGCGCTCGCCGAAGCGGTAACGCTCGTTCAGAAGATCAAGTTTGCAAAGTTCGATGAGACGGTAGAGGTGCATATGCGCCTCGGCGTCGATCCCAAGCACGCCGACCAGATGGTTCGCGGCACGGTGGTGCTGCCGAACGGACTGGGCAAATCGAAGCGCGTGGTGGTGATCGCTTCCGGCGATAAGCAGCGGGAGGCGACCGAAGCCGGCGCGGATTTCGTTGGCGGCGACGACATTGTCAACAAGATCCAGACGGAGAACTGGATCGACTACGACGCCGTGATTGCGACGCCGGACATGATGCGTTCGGTGGGACGGCTTGGCAAGGTGCTGGGTCCGCGCGGTCTGATGCCGAACCCGAAGACCGGAACCGTGACGACGGACGTTGCCACGGCGGTGAAGGAAATCAAAGCCGGCAAGGTGGAGTTCCGTGTCGACAAGACGGGCGTGATCCACGCCCCGGTGGGCAAGGTGAGTTTTGCCAACGACAAGCTGCTCGCGAACGCCGAGAGCCTGATCCGGGCCGTGTTGAAGGCGAAGCCGGCGGCGGCCAAAGGCAAGTACGTGAAGAGCGTGACGCTGTGCTCGACGATGGGGCCGGGAGTGGCGCTGGATGTTGCGGTGTTCAACGCCAAGTTGGAATAAGCGGGCCGGGAATCGGAACGAAGGTCATCGATGAAAAAGAAATCGGATAAAGAGAAGGATCTTGCGGCTCTGCGCCGGGAGTTCGAGAAGGCGCGGCACGTGTTCCTGACCGGCTACGAAAAGCTGACGGTGCAGCAGGATTTTGAGCTGCGGAAGGCGATTCGGGCGGCGGGCGGGAAGTATCGGGTTGTAAAGAACAACCTGGCGGAGAAAGCGTCGGAGGGCACCTCGGCCGAAGGGCTGACGAAGGGGATTGCCGGGATGTCGTCGATTGCGTGGACGGAGACGGATCCGGTGGCGCTGGCCAAGGCGCTGACTACGTACGCCAAGGCGAATCCGGCGTTTACGTTCAAGGCCGGGATGGTCGAAGGCCGCGTGGTGGATGTGCGTTCGATCCAGGATCTGGCGACGATGCCGTCGCGGGAAGAGATTCTGGCGAAGGTGCTGTTCCTGATCCAGGCGCCGGCGCAACGGCTTGTGACCGCGCTGAGCGGTGTAGGCAGGAATTTGGCCGTGGTCGTTGACCAGGCCGTGAAAGAAAACAAGTTTTCCGAATAAGAGGGAGTCGAAGGAATCATGGCGGATATCAACGCGATTGCGGAACAGATTCAAGGGCTGACGCTGCTCGAGGCGGCGCAGTTGGTTAAGACGCTGGAGGAGAAGCTCGGCGTGTCGGCGGCGGCTGCTTCGGTGGCCGTGGCGGCGCCTGCCGCGGGTGGCGCGGCGGCGGCTCCGGCGGCTGAGGAGAAGACGGAGTTCACCGTTGTGCTGACCAGCGCCGGCGCGAACAAGATCAACGTCATCAAGGTGGTGCGTGAAGTGACCAGCCTTGGGTTGAAGGAAGCCAAGGATCTGGTGGACGGCGCTCCGAAGACGGTGAAGGAAGGCGTCAACAAGGACGAAGCCGAGTCCATCAAGAAGAAGTTCACCGACGCCGGCGCGACCGTCGAGGTGAAGTAGTTTCCGGCGCCGTTGCGGGTGGCGGCGCGAAAAATTGGGAATTTTCGGTCCAGCGGCGGAACGGCTCTAGCACGTTTCATGCCGTTGGACCGATCTGGTTTGACCCGACAAACCGTGTTTGGTATTCTTGTGAGGTAGGCCGGATCCCGTCTCTCGTGACCTTTTCATCCTGCGTCTTTCCGGGCCGCCACGTCGCAGCGGCACTGGGTTTCGCCACATTTCCAGCCGTCTTACTATCCGTCTGTCCGGCCGGTGCCGCCGCGCCCGGAGTTCGTTTCCCGCGTTCCGATCGTTTCCCGGTTCCCCGGCCAGTGGCGTTCGCGCCAAGGCCTGGCGAGGCTGGCGCGTGACGGCGGACGCCGTGTCTTAAGGGGCCGCCAGGGTGGCTGCCGTCCCGGCTCGCGAATCCAAACAAGGATTGTGGCCGGGAACATGATTTGAGGGTATTGTTTTTTGGGTCATTCCGTTGAGGAGCGCATGATGGAAAACGTAGTTCAAGATACTCCGCGCCAGCGGGTGGATTTCTCTCGCATTAAGACGTCGATTCCGATCCCGAACCTGATCGAAGTGCAGAAGAAGTCCTATGAGCGCTTTTTGCAGATGGACCTGCTGCCGAACGAGCGGGAGGACACGGGACTGCAGAGCGTGTTCACGTCGGTCTTTCCGATCTCTGATTTTCGCGGCTTGAGTCAACTGGAGTTTGTCGACTACGCGATTGGCAACTGGGAATGCAAGTGCGGGAACCTGAAGGGCCTCCATCACCTTCGCTCGACCTGCCGCAACCCCGCATGCGGCGCGACGATCAAGACGAACCCGTTCCATGTGGGCGACGTGCTTTGCCCGAAGTGCGGCACCTTCAACAAGAACATCGTTACGTTCTGCAACCGCTGCGGCGATCCGGTGGGCTTGCAACTGAAGTACGACGTGGCCGAATGCGAGGAGCGCGGGATGACGTTCGCGGCTCCGCTGAAGGTAACGATCCGGCTGACTGTATACGACAAGGATCCGGAATCGGGCGTTAAGACGGTCCGGGACATCAAGGAACAGGAGGTCTTCTTCGGGGAAATCCCGTTGATGACCGATAACGGGACGTTCATCATTAACGGCACCGAGCGCGTGATCGTGAGCCAGTTGCACCGGTCGCCGGGCGTGTTTTTCGAGCGGATCGCGGCGCAGAACTATTTCCTTGGCAAGATCATTCCGTACCGCGGGAGCTGGGTTGAGTTCGAGTACGACGCCAAGAATCTGCTGTACGTTCGTATCGACCGGAAGCGGAAGTTTTACGGCTCGGTGTTTCTGCGTGCGCTGGGGCTGAAGTCGGATTCCGAGATCCTTCGATCGTTCTACAAGGTCAGCGACATTGTTCTCAAGGACAAGAAGCTGTACTGGAAGGTTTCCGACGGGCTGATCGGGCTGAAGCTGTCGCATGCGATCACGAGCAAGTCGGGCGAGACGGTGGTCCCGCAGGGGCGGAAGATCACCAAGGGCGTCTACGACGCGATTTTGAAGGCCAAGATCGACATGGTGGAGGTGGCTTCGAACGACCTGGAAGGCGCGTTCGTTGGCGCCGACGTCGTGGACATGTCGACGGGCGAGGTGATGGCGGAAGCCAACCACGAGCTAACGCAGACGGTGCTGGGCCGGCTGATCGAGAACGACCTCGAAGGCGTGTCCATCTTCTTCCCCGAGCGCGACGAGGTGGGCAACGTCATTTCGGCGACGCTGAGGAAGGACCCGGTCAAGACGCAGAAGGAAGCGTTGCTGGAGATTTACCGCAAGCTGCGGCCGGGTGATCCGCCGACGGAAGAGACGTCGAAGCAGTTGTTCGACGGGATGTTCTTCGATCACCGGAAGTACGATTTCTCGCGTGTCGGCCGGATGAAGTTCAACATCAAGCTGCACGACAACGCGGAGTACGCGCCGGAAGACTGGAAGCAGGAAGCGGCGAACCAAGGCAAGAATTCGCTGGACCGGCGGACGCTGGACAAGAACGACTTCATCGACACGATCAAGTACCTGCTGAAGCTGCGGCGCGGCATCGGCGTGGTGGACGACATCGACCACCTGGGCAACCGGCGCGTGCGCGCGGTGGGTGAGTTGCTGGAGAACCAGTTCCGGATCGGGCTGGTCCGCATGGAGCGGGCGATCAAGGAAAAGATGTCGGTGTACCAGGAGATGTCGACGGCGATGCCGCACGACCTGGTGAACGCCAAGCCGGTGATGGCGGCGATCCGCGAATTTTTCGGATCGAGCCAGCTTTCGCAGTTCATGGACCAGACCAACCCGCTGAGCGAGATTACGCACAAGCGGCGGTTGTCGGCGCTGGGTCCGGGCGGATTGTCCCGCGAGCGCGCCGGGTTCGAAGTCCGCGACGTGCATCCCACGCACTACGGGCGCATCTGCCCGATCGAGACGCCGGAGGGTCCGAACATCGGCCTGATTTCGTCGCTGTCCTGCTTTGCGCGGATTAACGACTACGGGTTCATCGAGAGCCCTTACCGCCGGGTGGCGCACGGGACGGTGGTGGACGAGGTGCGGGTGACGAACCCGGGCGATCTGTCGTACCGCGTAGGAGACGTCCTGCAGCGGAAAGCGGTGGTGGACGCCAACGCGGCGCTGGCGGGGAAGAAGCAGCCGGCCGAGTTTGAGGCTCACTGCGACTATCTGTCGGCGTGGGAAGAAGACAAGTACATCGTGGCGCAGGCCAACGTGCCGCTGGACGCGGGTGGCCGGATCGTGAACGAACTGGTGAACGCGCGGCAGACCGGCGATTTCGTGCTGAAGCATCGGGACGAGATCGAGTACATGGACGTCAGCCCGAAGCAGCTTGTGTCGGTGGCGGCGAGCCTGATTCCGTTCCTGGAGAACGACGACGCCAACCGCGCGCTGATGGGATCGAACATGCAGCGGCAGGCGGTTCCGCTGTTGCGGGCCGATTCGCCGTATGTCGGCACGGGCATGGAAGGCGTGACGGCGCGGGACTCGGGCGCGGTGGTGATCTGCAAGCGCTCGGGCGTGGTGGACAGCGTGGACAGCGAACGCATCATCGTGCGCGTGGAAGGCGGCTCGCAGGAAGGGCAGCTTTCGCGCGAAGTGGGCGCCGACATTTACACGCTGACAAAGTTCAAGCGGTCCAACCAGAACACCTGCATCAACCAGAAGCCGATTGTGCGGCAAGGGCAGCGGGTGAAGAAGGGCGGTGTGCTGGCCGACGGTCCTTGCACGGACAAGGGCGAGCTGGCGCTGGGCCGGAACGTGCTCGTGGCGTTCATTCCGTGGCGCGGCTATAACTTCGAAGACGCGATCATCGTCAGCGAAAAGCTGGTCAAGGAAGATTACTACACCTCGATTCACATTGAAGAGTTTGAAATCGAGGCGCGCGACACCAAGCTGGGGCCGGAAGAAATCACGCGGGACATACCGAACATCGCGGAGAATTTCCTGCGGAATCTCGATGAGAGCGGCGTGATCCGGATCGGCGCGACGGTGAAGCCGGGCGACATTCTTGTGGGCAAGGTAACGCCGAAGGGCGAGACGCAGTTGACGCCGGAAGAGAAGCTGCTGCGCGCGATCTTCGGTGAGAAGGCGGGCGACGTGAAGGACGCGTCGCTGTACTGCCCGCCGGGGATCGAGGGAACGATCGTCGATTGCAAGGTGTTCTCGCGCAAGGGCGCGGATCTCGACGAGCGGAGCAAGTGGATTCTCGAGCAGCAGGTGGCGCGGCTGCATCGCAACCTGGAAGACGAGAAGCGCATTCTGAACGACGAGCGCGCAAAGCGGCTGGCCGGATTGCTCGAAGGCAAGCAGCTTCTGGCGGACTTGCACGACGAGAAGACGAACAAGAAGCTGTTGAGCAAGGGTGTGGACCTGACGCGGGACGTGATCGAGAAGCTGCGCGCCCGCGACCTGAAGCGCATGCGCCTTTCGAACAAGGACGTGCGGCTGAACGAGCAGATCGACGAGATCGAGGAGATGACCTCGCGGCAGATCGCCGTGCTCGAGAAGATCACCGAAGAGAAGATCGCCAAGCTGCGCAAGGGCGACGAACTGCCGCCCGGCGTGATCAAGCTGGTGAAGGTTTACATTGCGATGAAGCGCAAGCTGTCGGTGGGCGACAAGATGGCCGGCCGGCACGGCAACAAGGGTGTGATCGCGCGGATCGTTCCGGAAGAGGACATGCCGTATCTGCCCGACGGGACGCCGGTGGAGATCATGCTGAATC
>JAJYCN010000333.1 GCA_021778335.1 Acidobacteriota bacterium
CCCCGTCCCGCTTGGGGGAGAACCCGGACGTCATTCGGACCCGTGGAACTGCTCGCGGTCTTTGGCACGCGGACTAGACTGCTGGCCGAAGAGAACTAGACCAAGTCTCAGCTCCGTGCGAGGTTCCGCCCCCGGAACGTTCTCCTGCAACGCCATGCACGGCCGCGCAAACCGCAGCTTCCATCCTCCGCATCTCGGCTCACCCATCGTTCAGTACGAACGCTTTAGGTAATAGCGCCAGGAGATGCCGCTCTGGCCTCTTTGCCAGTTCCAAGGCTCTGTTGATCAACGTCTCGCAGTCGTTCCAGTTGAACAGAATAGATTTCCATTCAATCGCCGGCATGGTCTTGCCGCTGCACTCACCCCATTAAACCAGCCGCTTCAAGTTCGCATACCCCATCGAAAACGAGGCGATCACCTCGGTGTCAACGAGCTGAGCCGTATTTCACCTCGCTCAGACCTGCGCCCGCTCTCCCGCGCACAGCGCCTCGTAAGTCCGGTGACCGCCCGAAAGATTCCGCGCACGAAAGCCCTGCTGCGCCAGAATCCGGCACGCGTAATACGACCGCCGTCCCGCCCGGCACGTCACCAATATCTCCCGCTCGCGCGGCAACTCGTTCAGCCTCCCCTGCAACTGCCCCAGCGGAATATTCACCGCCCCGACAATCGGATCCTCGCTAACTTCGTCCACTTCCCGAACATCCAGCAGAAACGGTCGGACCGGGCCCATCTCGCTCCACGCGGCGAGTCCCACATCGCCCCGCACCACGTTCGCTGCCGCCATCCCCGCCAGGTTCACCGCGTCCCGTGCTGAGCCGTACTGCAGCGCATAGCAAAGCCCCACCTCCTCCAGATCGAACACCGTCGCTCCGCTCTCGATTGCCATCGCGATCACGTCGATCCGCCGGTCCACCCCTTCCTCGCCCACCGCCTGCGCGCCCAGCACCAAACCGTCCGGCTCGCAGAGCAGCCGTTTCATGTGGATCGTCTTCGCGCCCGGATAATATCCGGCATGGTGCACCGGATGCACATACACCGTGCGAAAATCCCCGATCCCCGCGCTCGAAAACGACGATCTCCGCGCTCTCGTCCAGCCTCCGCAACCGCGCCGCGCACGTCGCGCCGCCAGCCACCCCTCCCACAATCAGGACTCGCTTCCCGGCCATATCTCTACTCCGCCTCCGGCCGTTTGACGCCGCGGGCTGCGCCACGAATGCGTGAAGCTAATAGATGCAACTCACATTCATATTAGAAATACTCTTAGACCTCAGTCAAGCAACGCTCAGTCCGTGCTTTGCTTTCCAATAGATGCAGAAATCATCTATTTCGCGATATCCTGAATCGGGAAGCCCGGAACGCACTCGCCAAGGAGAACCCTCTTGCCCCAACGAATCTGCCGCCGCCATGGCAAGGACCAGCCCTGCACCTGCGCCATGGGCAATGTCTATCGCTTCGTCGAACCCGTCGTCCTGCTGCTGCTCAAGAAAAAAGGCCGCTCCTACGGCTACGATCTCTCCTCTGATCTCCAGGACTTCGCCCTCACCGACGCCGAAATCGAACGCGCCGCCCTCTACCGCACCCTCCGCCAGTTGGAGGGCAACGGCAACGTCCGCTCAGAGTGGGAAACCGATAAAGCCGGCCCCGCCCGCCGCGTCTACAGACTCACAGCCAAAGGCGAGCGCCACCTCGAAGAGTGGGCCACCGTCCTCGACAACCTGTCCAAATCCATGGCCCGCTTCGTCAAGGACACTCGCGCCACGCTCCGCAAATAAACCCGCCGCTACAGAGCATCCCCCGCCGGTTCCGTCTCCCGTTCCTCCACCGTGAACTCCCATCCGCAGTACTCACCCGGCGCGCTCTCCGGCGGGCACCGCAAACAAGTCGTCTGAATCCGCGCGTCGATCGTCCGCGCAAACGTCTCGAACTCCACCACCCCCACGCCCTTGCACGGAAACGCCGCCAAGCCTTTGCGCTCACGCGTCTGCTGAACCCGGCACTCGTCCATGAAGAACCGCAGCCGCCGCCGGTCCTCGCTCCACTCGGTCCGCTGCGCGTTCACCACGGCGTACATCCGCAGCCTCAGCGCTTTCTCAAGCGCCTCCAGCCCTCCACCCGCCGGAATCTGAAACACCGTCATGATCCGCCGCGCCTCCGCGGCCGCGAACCGCTCCCACGAACGCGCGTCCAACTCAATCGCCGTGCCCAGCCCGAACCGCTCCTCCGCCGCCAGGAACCAGCAGCCGTCATGCGCCAGCCAGTTCTTGGCAAACATCTCCACCACGCGCAAAAGCTCCTCGCGCCCCATCGCGTCGAAAGCGCTCATCGGCCTTCTCCCTCAACCTGCCTTTATCCCAGGAACGGAACCCACAAACAGCAGCGCCCACCCTTTCGGGTGGGCGCAATCGGGAAAAACCGGAAAATCGGTTGTTACTTGGCCTTCTTCTGCTTCTGCTGGCCCACGCGCACTTTGAAGTGCATTTGCTTGGCTTCCTGGAACGCTTTGTGATCGTGACGCGCCACCGCATCCTGCAGGTAGCCGTCGACGCTAGCGTCTTTGGGAAGCACAGCCATGAGCGTGAAACTTTCGTTGCACACCGGACAGAAGGGCCGGAAGCGCTTCACGTTGGGAATTGCCATACCGTCCAAAAGGATAGCATAGTGGTACAGTTGTGCGCATGGCCGCACGCCCGCGGGGGCTTCGGGAAGGGGGACAAGCACTAAGAAAATGGCCGCAACCATCAAGGAAGTAGCTCAAAGGGCGGGGGTTTCCGTCGGCACCGTCTCGAACGTCCTCAGCGGCCTCACCCCCGTCAGCCAGGAACTGCGCGCGCGCGTCCACGCCGCCGTCGCCGAACTCGACTACCACCCCAACTACGTCGCCCGCAGCCTCAAAACCCGCCAGACCCATATGCTCGGCCTGGTCATCAGCGACATCACCAACCCCTTCTTCCCCCAACTCATGCGTGGAGCCGAGGACGCCGCCTGGAAGCACAACTACGTCCTCACCACCTTCAACACCGGCGAGCAACTCGAGCGCGAAAAACAGATCCTCGACGTCCTCCGCCGCCGCAGCGTCGACGGCATCCTCATGGTGCTCGCTTCCGACGGCGGCGAACTCAGCCACGTCCGCCAGGCCATGCAGTCCTCCCCCGTCGTCTTCGTCGATCGCGTCCCGCACACCGGCGACTGGGACACCATCTGCGCCGACAACGCCGGCGGCGCGCGCGATTGCGTCGCCCATCTCCTCGCCCAGGGCCACCGCCGCATCGGCATCCTCGCCGGAGCCCAGGCCCTCCACACCGGCCGCGAGCGCCTCCGAGGCTACCTCGAGGCCCTCCAAGCCGCCGGCATCGCCCCCTGCCCCGAACTCATCCACGACTGCGGCTTCCGCCGCGAACAGGCCTGCGCCGCCACCGAGCGCCTCCTCTCCCTCGACTCCCCACCCACCGCCATCTTCTCCTGCAACATCATGATGACCCTCGGCATGCTCGAAGCCGTCGGCCACCGCGGCCGTCGCTGCCCAGAAGACGTCGCCCTCGCCACTTTCGACGACCTTCCCCTCCTCCGCGCCATCCATCCCCACCTCACCGCCGTCGCCCAGCCCGCCTACGACCTCGGCTACCGCGGCGCCGAAATGCTCATCCACCGCATCCAGGGCAAACTCCCCGAACAACGCGTCCAACTCACCCTCCCCGCCACCGTCGTCGTCCGCGAATCCACCGCCCCGCCGTTGCTATCATGAAAAGCGGATCGGGACGCTGGGCCGCTTCGCCCGCGCCACCGCCCTGGGCGCTCCAGGCTCACCACCCGCCCCTCATCTGGAACATCTTTCGTGAAGCCATTCGACCCGTCGCAACTGCCAAAACACTTTGAGTCCCGCCAAGTCGAGGAGAAATGGGCCGCCGCCTGGGAAACCCTCGGCGTCTACCATTACGACCCCGCGCGTCCCCGCTCGGAAACCTTCGTCATC
Source organism: Acidobacteriota bacterium (assembly GCA_021778335.1). Taxonomy (GTDB): domain Bacteria; phylum Acidobacteriota; class Terriglobia; order Bryobacterales; family Bryobacteraceae; genus JAJYKC01. The sequence continues at coordinate 3,971 of JAJYCN010000333.1, forward strand.
GACACCCCGCCGCCCACCGTCAGCGGCTCGCTCCACATCGGCCACGTCTTCAGCTACACCCAAACCGACGTCGTCGCCCGCTACCAGCGCATGCTCGGCCGCAACATCTGCTACCCCATGGGCTGGGACGACAACGGCCTCCCCACCGAGCGCCGCGTCCAGAACTACTTCCACGTCCGCTGCGACCCCCACCACCCCTACGAACCCTCGCTCGACCTCCCGCCCGCCGGCCCCAAGGACGAAGGCGCGCCCCGCAAAGTCTCCCGTCCCAACTTCATTGAACTCTGCCTTCGCCTCACCGCCGAGGACGAACGCGCCTTCCAGGCCCTCTGGAAACGCATCGGCCTCACCGTCGACTGGCGCGAAGAATACTCCACCATCGACGCGCGCTGCCGCAAGGCCGCGCACCTGAGCTTCCTCGACCTCTATCGCAAAGGCCACGTCTACTCGACCGAATCACCCACCATGTGGGACGTCGATTTCCAAACCGCCGTCGCCCAGGCCGAAGTCGAGGACCGCAAAGTCCCCAGCCACTACCACCACCTCCGCTTCGCCGTCTTGGGCTCCGACGAGTCCTTCGTCATCGCCACCACCCGCCCCGAACTCCTCGCTTCCTGCGTCGGCGTCGCCGCCCACCCCGAAGACTCGCGCTACAAACACTTATTCGGCCGCGAAGCCGTCACCCCCGTCTTCGGCGCCCCCGTTCGAATCTTCCCCAGCGAGTTGGTCGACCGCGAAAAGGGCACCGGCATCCTCATGGTCTGCACCTTCGGCGACGCCACCGACGTCGCCTGGTGGCGCACGGAAAACCTGCCTCTCCGCCAGACCCTCGGCCGCGACGGCCGCTTCCTCCCCGTCACCTTCGGCGCCCCCGACTGGCCCAGCGTCGACCCCGCCGCCGCCAACCACGCCTACTCCCACCTCGCCGGCCGCCACATCAAGCAGGCCCGCCGCGCCATGGTCGAACTCCTCCGCTCCTCGGGCACCCTCATCCGCGACCCCGAACCCATCGAGCACGCCGTCAAATTCTTCGAAAAAGGCGAACAGCCTCTCGAGTTCGTCACCTCGCGTCAATGGTTTGTCCGCCTCCTCGACAAAAAAGACGCCCTCCTCGAAATGGGCGACCGCATCGATTGGCGCCCCCCCTTCATGCGCGCCCGCTACCGCTCCTGGACCGAAAACCTCAACATGGACTGGTGCATCAGCCGCCAGCGCTACTTCGGCGTCCCCTTCCCGCTCTGGTACCCGGTCCTCGCAAACGGCGAACCCGACTTCTCCAACCCCATCCTCTCCCCCGAGTCCATGCTCCCCGTCGACCCCATGTCCACGCCGCCTCCCGGCTTCGACGAATCTAAGCGAGACACCCCCGGTGGCTTCACCGCCGAATCCGACGTCTTCGACACCTGGTTCACCTCCTCCTTGAGCCCGCAAATCGTCGCCGCCTGGGGCGAAGATCCCGCCCGCTTTGAGCGCCTCTTCCCCATGGACGTCCGCCCGCAAAGCCACGAAATCATCCGCACCTGGGCCTTCTACACCATCGTCAAGGCGATGCTCCATTCCGGCGCCATCCCCTGGAAACATGTCGCCATCTCAGGCTGGATCCTCGATCCCGACCGCAAGAAAATGTCCAAGAGCAAGGGCAACGTCGTCACCCCCATGCACCTGCTCGACGAGTACGGCTCCGACGCCGTCCGCTACTGGAGCGCCAACGCCCGCCTCGGCGCCGACACCGCCTTCGACCCCAACGTCCTCAAGGTCGGCAAGCGCCTCGTCACCAAACTCTTCAACGCCGGCAAATTCGTCCACGGCCAAACCGCCGAACCCGGCCCCATCGTCCATCCCCTCGACGAAGCCTTCGTCGCCGCCCTGGCCAAGACCGTCGAACGCGCCACCGCCTGTTTTGAAGCCTGGGACCACGCCGGCGCCCTCGAAGCCGCGGAGCAGTTCTTCTGGCGCGGCTTCACCGACAAC
>JAJYCN010000036.1 GCA_021778335.1 Acidobacteriota bacterium
TGCAGCGCCTCGGGGATGGCCTTCTTCGAGATCGGCTTGAGCTTGAACTGCACCATGATTGCGGGCTTGCGCCTATCGGGTCATCTTATCAGCCGCTGGGTGGGCGTGGGACGGGGCGGGCGCTCGGGTTCGTAATGGGATGCGGGTTAGAGGCGGTGCCTGCGTCGGATGTAATTTCCGGAAAAGTCTCCGCCGTCGTGCATTTAGATTCGAAAAGACGTATGCTACGAACTTCGGAGGACGGCATGTCGGAGACATTATCTAGTTTTTTTCGCCGCGTGACGGGGAAAGACGCGCTGCCCTACCAGGAAAGGTACGGATCTGACCCATTCAGGCCGACGCTTCTCATCATACCGACGGGGCTTGGGAAGACAGATGCTGTAGCCGTGCCCTGGTTGCACGGCGTGGCGTGTGGCGACCCCGGGGTTCCTAAACGGCTGGTGATGATTTTGCCGCGGGTGAATCTCACCGAGCAGATTGCGGAAGTTATTCGCGAAAGGCGGGCGGCTGCAGGACTCGATGAGATCGTAGACGTTCTCGAACTTATGGGCGGTAGCAATGACAATTTCGAGAAAGTCTCGCCGGAACGTTTTACGGTAGTTGTGGGAACTCAGGATATTCTTGTTAGCCGGGCGTTAAATCGCGGATATGTCCGTCGACCGCCGCGATGGCCCATGGATTTTGCTCTCCTCAATAATGACTGTCTTTGGGTGATTGATGAGGTCCAACTGGCCGCCGACGCCCTGGCGACTACGACCCAGCTCGCCGCGTTCAGGCGGGAATATGGTGTGTTTGGCGCTGTTCCTTGCGTCTGGATGTCGGCGACGGTTGACCCCAGGTGGCTTGAAACCGTCGACTTTGGCGATGTTCTGCGCGATCTGCGCATCGTTCGGCTCGAAGCGGATGATGGGTCTAGCAGTGTTGTGCGGGAGCGCGTGCACGCTCCGAAGTCGATTGCACGAGCGCCCGAGTCCTGTCGGACGCCTGGCGGCTGTGCTGAGTTCGTTCTGGAGCACCACGTGACCGGCGGGCGGACGCTCGTCGTAGTGAACACCGTCGCGCGTGCTCGTGAGATATGGAAAGAGCTGCGCAAGCGAAGCTGTGCGCCGCTGCTTCTGCACTCGCGCTTTCGCCCGGCCGATCGCAAGAGGCGGTTGAGTGATCTGACGGGAAGTGACGGAATCATCGTTTCCACACAGGTGCTCGAGGCTGGGATCGACATCAGCGCAAACCGGCTGATCACCGACTTAGCTCCCTGGGGAAGTTTGGTGCAGCGCTTTGGCCGCGTGAACCGATACGGCGAGTTTTCTCAGGCGGAGATCTGGTGGGTGGATCGGCCTCTTACGGAAAAGCAGAGTTCGCTCGCGTACACGGAGGTGTTAAAGGCGAAAGACTGCGAAGCAGTCTGTCGCCCGTATTCCCCTGATGAGATGAGTCTTGGGTTGTCCAAGCTTGAGCCCTTGACATCGGCCTCGCCTGCCGATCTTGATCAGGAGGGTGGACCCGCCCCTTGGCAAAACGTTCTGCGCCGCGCCGACCTACTGGATTTGTTCGACACGTCTCCCGACATCTCGGGTAACGATCTGGACGTGTCCCGCTTCATCCGCGCGGGTGACGAGAAGGATTGCTGGCTGGCTTGGAGATCGTGGAAGAACGACGAAGACTTGCCAGGACTTCCCGATGTTGTTGATGAGGAGCTTTGCCCGGTGCGGATCGGCGAAGTGCAGGAGTTTGCCAAAGCCCACGGCCGCGATATGCGGAGGTGGGACTTCGTAAACCGCGGGTGGATCACGGTAGACGCAAAGCGCCTCTATCCGGGCATGGTGATTCTTCTCAGGTCCGAGGCGGGGGGCTATAGCGAGGAGGAGGGCTGGAATCCCAATAGCAGGGGGCGGGTGACTCCGGTTCCTATCGTCGCGCAAGCCCCTGCGGAAGCGGACGGTGACGATCCGCTGTCATGGGTCACGTATCGGCAATCCCTGGCCGACCACACGCGGATGGTGGCGGAAGAGTTGCGGGACATTCTCGGCCACCTAAGCGGTCTGGGAATTGATGACTTCGAAGGTGAGCTGGAGATTGCCGCCGCGAAACACGACTGGGGAAAGGCTCACCCGGTGATGCAGGCGACTCTCCATAACGTGGTGGAACCTGATTTCGCAGACCCGACATTCGAGTTTCTGGCGAAGCAGAGACGCGACGACGCTGCGTTGCGTCACTCAAGGCCCCACTTCCGGCATGAGCTAGCCAGCGCGCTTGCAATGGTCGCCGCTGGGGATCCCGACCTTGCCGCCTATCTCGCTGCGGCGCATCACGGACGGGTGCGGGTGGGCATACGCTCGATGCCTGGCGAGTCGCTCAGCGGAGGGCGCGCAGTGGCGCGGGGCATCCGCGAGGGCGACGTGCTGCCAGCGTGCGTGCTAGCAACGGGCGTTTCCGTTCCTGAGATGACGCTGTCGCTTGAGACGATGGAGCTTGGTATTGGTGAGGATGGCCAGCGGGCGTGGACTGATCGAGCCCTGCGGTTGCGAGATGAGATCGGACCGTTCCGTCTGGCCTTCCTCGAGATGTTGTTACGAGCGGCCGACGAGCGCGCCAGCGCGAAGAAGGCGAGCGAGGTGGCAGCTTGCGCACGTTGACGCTGGCGGGCTGTACCACAAGGCCGCTTGGCAGCTACCTGAAGTCGCTTGGAGTGCTGCGCCTGGTATCGGAACAGGCAGATTCGGAAGCACGCGCATTCTGGGATGGCGATACACTGCAACTGCTGACGAGGCTCCGGGAAGACGACATCGCGACGTTCTTCCTCCACGGGTATAGTCCGACACCGATTTTGGCCCCATGGAACGGTGGCAGCGGGTTCTACGAGAAGGATCGCAGGGTCGGAATTGATGCTATTGCCTCTTCGACGGATCCCAGATTCGAGGACTACCGGAAAGCGATCGCGCTCCTCCGGGAGTTGCCCGAGGTCCGCGGCGGCAAGGCTGAGAAGCACGAGGAAGATGAGCGGCGTACCGCGATTCTGCGGCATTGCCGCAACTATCTTTCAGATCGCGCCGTGGAGTGGCTCGATGCCGCCGTTGGGATTGAATCCGACGGCTCGCGTGCGTTTGCACCGATACTTGGGACCGGGGGAAACGAGGGACGGCTAGACTACACCAACAATTTCATGGAGCGTCTGGCCGCCCTGCTCATCGCGCCGGACAGGAAGACGGATGTGCGCGGCTTGCTCGATAATGCCCTTTTCGGGAACCCGACTGGCGCGCTCCAGGCGGGCGCGGCCGGCCAGTACGATCCCGGGCGCGCAGGTGGTGCAAATCAAGGGGAGGGCATTGAGGGTGAAGCCCGCACCAATCCATGGAACTTAATTCTTTCTCTGGAGGGTGCCATTGTGTGGGCCAGCGGACTCTATCGACGGCATGGCGTTGCCTACCGCTCTTTTCTTTGCAGTCCGTTTACCGTAGCGGCCAGCAGGATAGGTTACGGGTCAGCCTCGCGGGACGATGACGCTCGCGCGGAGGTATGGGCGCCTGTGTGGAGCAAGCGTGCGCTCTACTCCGAAATCAGGGTGCTGTTTCGTGAAGGGAGGGCGGCCGTGGACGGGCGGCCCGCCACGAATGGCGTGCAGTTCGCCGAGGCGGCGACTTCGCTAGGCGTCGACCGGGGAATTCGCAGCTTTATCCGCTATAGCCTGCTGAAGCGAAGGGGCGACAGCTATGTGGCGCTTCCGGCGGGCGAATTTCCGGCGGGGTATCGCTCCGAGAGCGATTTGATCCGCGAGTTCGAATCATTGATGGCCCGTCTTGACCGGGGAAAGCTCGCGCCAGGTTGCGACAGCCTCCGGCGCCGCATCGACGGTGCTATTTACGAGGTGCTGCTGCGAGGTGGTCATGCTCGTGACCTAATGGCCGCGCTGGGGCGGCTCCTGCGAAGGCTGGCTGTATGCGGCAGGCCCGTCGGTGTTTCCAGTGAGGTTCGGCTAAAGGCCGTTCGGTGGTTGAAGGCGTGCGGGTACGAGGGCGTGGCGGAAGTTCGGATCGCTGCCGCTCTAGCGTCGATATGGGACCGCGACGTCAGGTCGATACGGGAGAACCTATCTCCAGGGTCTCCAGCATTCGCTTGGACAGGACGAGATTTGGCGGAGCGTCTGGCCAGCGTTTTGCGGCGGCGGCTGCAGGCAGGTATGGCGGTGGAGTGTGGATACAACCCTTTGGGTGGGGCCTGCCGTCTGCATCCAGGCGACGTCACGCTGTTTATCGAGGGCTCCGTTGATGACGGGCTGATCGAGGATCTGCTTTTCGCGTTCACATGTCTCGACTGGGCCGGCTTCCAAACACCTAGGGTTAGCACGGCGGAGGTTCTGCCTGTTTATGCGGTGCTGAAGCATCTGTTTCTGCCCGGTGCGGTCGGGATTGATGGTGAGTCGAAGGCGCTGCGGTCCGATTCGCGCGTTGTCACTTTACTCGCGTCCGGCCGGAGCGCGGGTGTGAAAGATGCCGCCGAGATTGCGCTGCACCGTTTGCGCGCGGCCGGGCTGCAGCCGATCCGCGTTCCTTACTACGGGAGCGCGGAACAAGGGCGGCGAATGGCTGCTGCGCTACTGATTCCCGTCATGGCGGGGCGTGCGCTATCGGCGCCCGTGTTCGAAGAAGTGGCTGTTATGAAGGAAGAAATGGGGAGCCTTAAGGATGAGTGAAATGAACTGGACAGCTTTGATGAATGTGCCGCGGCTTCTGATGGAGGCTGATTTGGAGCCCGCCGTGGGCCACCGTTTTCAACCTACAGGATTCGCGGATCTTGGCGCGGCGGAATACGATCTTCCGGATGGCACGCCGATGCTCCTGGTTGAGAGCGCGCAGTCGGTTGCCAACCGCCTGGAAAAGTCGTGTCTGGATGGCGATGGCCCCGACCTCGCTCCTGAGCTTGCGGGACTCCCGTATGTCGCCGCGACACTTACCGGATCGGGGTCGGATGTGCGTACCAGTTCGCTGGTTGAGGCGCACAGGATCGGCTCGCCGTATTTCCTTCTCAACAAGCAATTCAAAGCCAAGCTGACGGAGGAGATGGCGTACAACCCCAAGCGTCCTCTCGATTGGAAAAAGATCTACGCAACGCTATTCCGTTATGACCCAAGCAGCCTGATTCATGGCGTGTTCCTTTCGCTGCTGGAAGGCGGCCGCGTGCGTGCGCCCCGTGCTCTCACCGGCTTTATCGAGGCGTCTAATGTGAAGCGCGTCGTTTCGGGTGGCGTCAAGAACAGCCCGGTGGATCCCAAGGGTGAACTGCAAGTGGCTGAGGCTGAGTCTTCCGAGAAAGGCGTTTACAGCAATGTCCCGTACGCGAGGGTCGAATACGCAGCGGGAGCGATTACGGCATACTTCAATCTGGACGTCGCTCTCATCCGCGGTTACGGGCTTGCGGATAAGGCGCAGCGGCTACTGATCGCGCTTTCGCTCTTGAAGATCCGCCGATTCCTGAAGGCGGAGCTCCGGCTGCGCACGGCGTGCGACCTCCGGATGAAAGCGCTTCGAGTGACATCCCCTGAAGGATACGAGTTGCCCGAGGAGGAGGCACTGCTGAGGCAGGTAAAGGACGGTATCTCGGCATGCGCCGGCTCGTTTCCTGCCCCGCCTGTTACGGAGCTCAAAACGGGCGTGAAAGTAGTAGCGACGAAGAAGGGATCGGAGCAGGCGGTGGAGGCGGGTGCGATATGACCACGATCCGCCTCCGATTCCCCGCCTCTCGCTATCACGCGACGCCCTGGGGGCGGCACGTCAACGAGGGTGTCGCGGAATGGCCGCCTTCGCCGTATCGGCTGTTGCGGGGGCTCTATGATGTCTGGAAGCGCAAGTGTGCCGATTTGCCCGAGCCGGCGGTGGAGAGCGTGCTGTCCGCGCTGGCCGCATCTGAGCCACGGTTCGTACTGCCGCCCGCGATAGCCTCTCATACGCGGTCCTATTTGAGCAGTAACAGCGAGGATCCAACGAATAAGAACCTTGTGTTCGATGCCTTCCTCGCGCTTGGTCGTAGCGCTGTATGTAGTATCTTTTGGCCCGAGTTACAACTGGACGAAAATCAGCGCGCCACTCTCGGCGTGCTGCTGCGAAACCTCAATTATCTTGGACGGTCCGAGTCCTGGGTGGAGGCCGCTCTGGACTCGGAAACCACTGATGGCGGGTATCGATGTGATCCAGTCCAGGTTGCCGGGTGTAGCGGCGAAGTGATGCCGGTGGCGTGTGTTGTGCCGCCGGCGGAGTACAGTGCGAAGCGGCCGTGGCTCGATGCTCTTACGTTCACCACCACGGAGATGACGAAAGAGAAGCGCAGCGCTCCACCTCTATTGAGAACGGTGCGCTACGTTGTTCCGGAGGAGGGCGCCCGGACCAGAGCTACTCCGGAGCTGCTCCGTCGTGGCCCGAAGGTGAGCGCTGTGCTGCTTGGTCTGGATGCCACGGTGTTGCCACTGGCGACGGAGACCGTGGCAGTTGCAGAGCAGATACGGGTTCGTCTGATGGGTGCGCATCGCCTCCGTCAGGGGGGCGATGCCACGCGAGTTTCGGGGCTCTTCAGCGGGAAGGATAGCGGCGGGGGAAAGCGTCTGGATCACGGACATCTTTACATTCTGCCGCTCAGCAACTCCAAGGGACGTATCGACCGAGCCCTGCTGTTGAGCAGGCATGCCAGGTTTCAGCCTGACGAACTGGATGCCGTTCGGGGCGTGCGTGAACTGTATCAGTCCGATGACCGAGGGAAGGTGCGGAGCGTTGTCGCGTGGCAGGGCGAGATCGAGGCGGGTGCGGTTGGCGACTTTCAGCCTGCCACGTCGGTGGCCAGCGCGACGCCCTTCATCACGGTCCGGCACATGCGCCATGGCCGGGACCTGGAACAGTTTCTAGAGGACGAGGTGCGACGCGAATGCCGTAATCAGGGGCTCGCGCAGCCTGTGAAGGTGGAGCGGTTGGTGCGGATGGCAGGGCTGTTCGACGTTGTTGAGTATAGGCGGAGCCGAAAGAACGATCCCGTGCGTCCCGGCTACGCCTTCGAACTTCACTTCGAGCGCCCAGTGCTGACTCCATTTGCGCTTGGGTATGGCTGCCATTACGGACTGGGCCAGTTCCGCCCGAGTGCTTGACGATGCGCGTTTCCTATTTGGTTTGTTACGACATTTCGGACGATAAGCGGTTGCGGCGGGTGTTTCAGATCATGCGGGGGTTTGGGGATCATCTGCAGTATTCGGTGTTTGAGTGCCAGCTTACGGCGATGGATCTGGCGCGGTGCCGGGCGATGCTGGCGGGGGTGATTCATCATGATGAGGACCAGGTGCTGTTTGTGAGCCTGGGACCGGCCGAGGGGCGGGGCGAGCGGGTGATTACGGCGCTGGGGAAGGCGTATTCGCCGATCGACGCTCCGTGTATTGTGGTTTAGCGTTAGGGGGTTCAGGCTTATGGGCGCGCTTCCCGTTGTTCCGAAACCGGGGCCGGTGGTAGAGCTGCCGGACTATCTTCCGGCGCGGATGGTGAACGAGTTTGTTTACTGCCCGCGGCTTTTCTTCTACGAGTGGGTGGAGGGGCTGTTCCGCGAGAGCGCGGACACGGTGGAGGGCAAGGTCCAGCATCAGCGGGTGGACGCGAAGGCGACGGCGCTGGCGCCGGCCGCGCAGGCCGTGGATGGGATCCACGCGCGTTCGGTGACGCTCGGGAGCGAGACGCTGCGGGTGATTGCCAAGATCGACCTGGTGGAGGCGGCGGGCGCGGTGGTGACGCCGGTGGATTACAAGCACGGGCGGCCTCGGGAGACGCCGGACGGGCTGGAGGTTTGGCCGGCGGACCGGGCGCAGCTTGCGGTGCAGTGCATCGTGCTGCGGGAGGCGGGGTACGAGTGTTCGGAAGGGATTGCGTATTACGTAAAGACGAAACAACGCGTGCGGGTGGCGTTTGACGAAGGGGCGATCGAGGAGACGCGGAGGGCGATCGAGGCGGCGTGGGACGTGGCGCGGGCGGGGGTGATTCCGCCGCCACTCGAGGACTCGCCGAAGTGCCCGGGATGCTCGCTGGTGGGGATCTGCCTGCCGGACGAGACGAACGCGCTGGCGGGGGTGGATGGCGGTCCGGTGCAGCTTTCGTTGTTCGGGGCCGTGGAGGCGGCGAGGAAGCCGCCGGGGAGCGAGGTGCGGCCGCTGATTACGCCGCGCGACGAGCAGCGGCCGCTGTATCTGAACTCGCAGGGGCTGAGGATGGGCAAGAGCGGCGAAGTGCTGCAGGTGAGGGACAAGGACCAACTTGTGCAGGAGGTGCGGCTGCGGGAGACGTGCCAGGTGAACCTGATGGGGAACGTGCAGGTGACGACGCAGGCGATCCAGGCGCTGTGCGAGGCGGGGACGCCGGTGTGTTACTTCTCGCAGGGCGGGTGGTTTTACGGGGTTACGACGGGGATCAACTCGAAGAACATTTTTCTGCGGCAGACGCAGTTCCGGCTGGCGGACCGGGAGTGGTTTGCGCTGCAGTTGGCGCGGACGCTGGTGGTGGGCAAGATCCGGAACCAGCGGACGCTGCTGCAGCGGAACCACGTAGAGCCGCCGGGGCAGGCGCTGGTTGGGCTGCGGCAGATGGCGGAACAGGCCGAGCGGGCCTCGAACGCGGCGGAGTTGCTGGGCATCGAAGGGAACGCGGCGCGGATTTACTTTTCGAATTTTGCGGGGATGTTGAAGCGGGATGATGAGGGCGAACCGGCGGCGGCGGCGCCGTTCACGTTCGATTTCGCGGGGCGGAACCGGCGGCCGCCGCGGGACCCGGTGAACGCGCTGCTTTCGCTGGCGTACAGTTTGCTGTCGAAGGACCTGACGATTACGTGCTATGCGGTTGGGTTCGATCCTTTCCTGGGTTTCTATCATCAGCCGCGGTTTGCGCGGCCGGCGCTGGCGCTGGACCTGATGGAGCCGTTCCGTCCGCTGATAGCCGATTCGGCGGTTTTGAGCGCGGTGAACACGCGGATGGTAACGCCGAAGGACTTTGTGCAGGCCGGGCCGGGCGTGGCGCTGACGCCGAACGGGCGGAAGGCGTTCTTTCGGGCGTATGAGTTGCGGATGGATACGCTGGTGACGCACCCGCTGTTTGAGTACCGGGTGAGTTACCGGCGGCTGTTGGAGATACAGGCGCGGCTGCTGGCGCGGTACCTTGGAGGGGAGATTAGCGAGTATCCGGTGTTTGTGACGCGATAGGGCGCGCGAGCGGTGGGGTGGCGAGAAAAAGGCGGGGGCCGCTCGCGGGCTGTAAGTGGGTGGAGTTATTGGAGTTGAGTCATGGGGTTGTCGAAGCGGTGGCAGAGGATGGGCGGTGAGTTGAGGGGCGCTCGCAAATGCGCTCGCAGGTGTTTGATAATTGAAGAGTTAGAATGGAGCCAATTCCGCGATCACGTGATCGCGGCCTCATTGAAGCAGCCAACTCCCGCCCGCGCTCGTCCCGCCGGTTCCGAATTCCGCGATCACGTGATCGCGGCCTCATTGAAGCTAGCCCTACTGGGGGCGGCGTCGCGTCCGGCACTAAAATTCCGCGATCACGTGATCGCGGCCTCATTGAAGCCGCAGAAGTTCTTCGGGACAGCGGCTCCGGCCTCGGTAATTCCGCGATCACGTGATCGCGGCCTCATTGAAGCCGGTCCTCGACGGAACCACCCGGAGCACGTCGCCCGTAATTCCGCGATCACGTGATCGCGGCCTCATTGAAGCCCTAATGAAATCCGCCGCCTCACGTTCAATGCGCCAATTCCGCGATCACGTGATCGCGGCCTCATTGAAGCCTACCATTTCAGGTTTCTCCTTGTTGGGGCTGGATGCAATTCCGCGATCACGTGATCGCGGCCTCATTGAAGCGTCACGGGAATCATCTGGGCTTGGGCCGACACGGTGAATTCCGCGATCACGTGATCGCGGCCTCATTGAAGCGACGCCTCCGGAGATGAGGGCCAAGCTGGAACGCGTCGCGCCGCAAGTTCTTCGGACCGAGGGGCGCCAGGAGTGGGAGATCGGGCCGGTGGTGCGTGAGGCGGCAGCGCTCGAGGACGCGCGCCTGCACGGCATCAAGAACCTGGATGATCTGGCCAAGCAGCAGCCGCTCGGGCGCGAGCAGGGGCACTATTCCCCGGCGGCGATCGCGCACGGCGACCGGAGCGTTCCGTTGGAGCGCAACCGGCAGATTCTGGACGAGGAGATACACCACCGCGAGACGCGCCGCGCGGTTTCGCGGGCGACGCCGCCGCAGAACCTGGCGCGCGCCGGCGCGGTGATGCTGCATCCGGCGTTTCAGAAGGCGCTCGGGAATTTGCCGCCGGAGCGCTCGTACCTGGCCGAGGCGCCGTATCCCGAGCAGGAAGCAGAGATCATGGCGGTGATCGCCTCGCGGCAGGGCGCCGACTGCGGGCTGTCTCCGGCGGAGCGGCGGGAGTTGTATTCGGCGTGGGCGGCGCATATGCTGAAGTTGCCGGGGGGACGGGCCGCGGTGGCCCGGGCGTACCCCGAGCTGAGGAGGTCCCTTGGAGAACTATTTCGACGCGCCGGACGCGGCGGAGCAGCCGCACGTGACATATTGCCGTCCGGAGGACCGTGGACCGCGCGGAGAGCCCAGCGAGGAGCAGAGGCGCAAGGAGAGCAGGGTGGCGTCGCAGGTCGCCGCGGAAATGGCGGCGCAGCCGAAAGCGCCCGCGGTGTCGAATCCCGAGGCGCTGACCAACACGATGAGGCTGCTGAAGGCGAAGGAAGAGAGCCCGGAGACTTTCGATCGGGAATTCGAGAGCCTCACGCAGCCGAAGAAGGCGGGGTCCCGGCCACCCTCCTCACTCTCGGCGTCGACCGATTCGCCAACGACTACTTAGCGCCGGCAGTTGCGCCCGTGATCGAGCCGGCGAATTCCGCGATCACGTGATCGCGGCCTGTTTGGTGTATGCGGCGTTGCGGTGGGGTGGGGTTCAGCGCGTGTCAGAGGATCGCGGCGTCGCTGGGGCGGGTTGGGCTTGGGATGTGGTCGTGTTGTTGTTGGGGGTGGTGGCCGCGCATGAGCATGCGGGCGCAGGTGTTCCAGCGGAGGATGGCGTCGTCGTTGCCGACGGGGCGGATTTTTTCGGCGCGTTCGAAGGAGTCCATGGCTTTGAGGAGTTTTTCGCGGGCTTTGGCTTCGGCGCCGGGGGTGGCCTGGCGGAGGGTGGCGAGGGCGGAGCGTTCCCAGACGACGCCGGTGTAGTATTCGCGGGTGTAAGTTTCGGCGATGAGGGGGAGGAGTTCGAGGGCGCGTTCGGCGGAAACGCCTTCGCGGAACTGGTCGGTGATGGCGAGCAGGAGAGTGAGGATGGCGTCCTGGTTGGCGGGGTCGGCCTGGAGGATGTCGAGGCAGATGCTTTCGGCGAGGGCGGGTTCCTGGATGAGGCGGTAGCGCTTGGCCTTCTGCAGCGCCTCGGGGATGGCCTTCTTCGAGATGGGCTTGAGCTTGAACTGCACCATGATTGCGGGCTTGCGCCTATCGGGTCATCTTAACGTAAATCGCGCACAACGGAGCCGGGCGGCTTGCGCCGCTCCCGGCCCTGTGCGCTTGGTTATCAGCCGGGGTGGGCGTGGGACGGGGCGGTTGGGGAGGTTGGAGAAGAGGAGCGGGAAGTGGGTGCGGGCTTCGCCGCGGGCACAGGTGGTGACGGCGCCGCGGGCGATAGTGGAAATTCGGAGGGTGCGCGGGACGGCAAAGTCGTACTTCGCGTTTACGGTAGTGACTAAAGTTGGTAGGAGGTGGCCGGGGACCGTAGGCGTACGGACGTATTGTGCCGTAAGGCGGGACCGCCGATAATGCCGCTATGAAGTTGGATACGCCAACGCGTAGATTTGAAAACGTCGCGCAGGAGTTTGTGCCGTTCCGGGTAAGCGGGGAAGGCGCTTATCGCGACGCGAGTGGGATTGGTTCTGTTCGTTGCCGCCTGCAGCATCGTATTTTCGAGGAGCGAGGCGCAGAGGCAAAGCGGAGTGTGGACGAAGGCGTAGCCGATGGCGGCGCCGCGCAAGGGAGAAGCGACTAAGGCGAGCGGATTTCGAAGGCCCAGGCGTAGGGGCAGGGGCGGCGGGATTCGTCCTGCAGGCCGGGCGGCAGGTGGATCTCTGTCGCTCCGTTGTTAGGATTCCAGGCGAGGGGCTCGGTTGTGCCGAGCATGCGGATGGTCATTCCTTGGCGCGGGGGGACGGTGCGGAGGACGAGGGTGTCGCCGGACCATTTCAAGGCGAAGGCGTAGAGGGTGCGGCGGTCCTTGGCGCGGGTGAAGCGGATATCGGGGCCTTCGGACCAGAGGGCGCCGTCGCGGGCGCGGGTGGCGTAGATGGCGGCGCCGTTGACTTTGAGCCAGGCGCCGACTTCTTTCAGTTGGCTGACGGCGACCGCGGGGAACTGGCCGTTGCCGTCGGGGCCGATGCCGACCATGAAGTTGCCTCCCTTGGCGGCGGTGTCGATGAGATTGCGGATGACCCAGGCGGGGCCCTTGTAATTCGTTTCGTCGCGGTAATAGGAGAACGAGGAGCCGAGCGGGTAGATGACGAACCAGGGCGTATCGGTGTTGGATTTTTCGCCGGGGACGAAGCCTTCGGGCGTGTAGTAGTCGCCGTAGTTGCCGATGCCGCGGGCGCGGATCATGACATCGGGCTGGAGCTTGCGGAGATGGAGGATGGTCTGGCGGAGCTGCGGCCAGACTTGCGGACCGAGCCATTGGTCGAGGTCGAGCATGTCGATCCGGCCGTAGCGAGTTAGTAACTCCGTAAGTTGGACGCGGTGGCGGGTCATCATGCGAGTTACTTCGGCGGGGGTGGGGTCGGGGACGACGACTAACTCGCCGCCGAGGCGCTTTTTGGCTTCGGCGTAATCATCGGTGAGGATGTTTGACGATGGGACCTGGAGGGGATGGAAGGCGTAGGGGCGGAAATCGGCGTCGTACCAGTCGGGGTGGGAGAAGTAGAGGTCGATGAGGATGCCGCGTTCGCGGGCGGCGTCGCAGAGTTCCTTGACGACGTCGCGGCGGAAGGGCGTTTCCGTGATGCTGTAGGCGAGGCCGCAGGGCTCCATGCGGGGGCCACCGGGAGCGGTCCAGTTGGCGCGTTGGCGGACGCGGGTGCGGGTGTCGAACAGGGAGAAGCCTTCGTGGTGCTTGGTGGTGAAGGCGAACATCTTCATCCCGCATTCGGTGAACAGATCCATCCACTCGCCGGCGTGGAAGCCTTGCGGGTTCCAGGTTTGGTAGAGGGACTGATAGCGCTGGCGTTCGGCGAAGGGCAGTTTGAGGAAGGGCCAGGACTCGCCGGGTTGGCCGAGGATGGAGTAGATGCCCCAGTGGAGGCGGACGCCGTATTTGATATCGCGGAAGCGCTCGTAGGCGGCTTCGGAGGCCCATTGGTATTCGGGGACGGGGATGTTTTCGATGTAAGAGGCGACCTTGCGGTAGTGGACGTCGGTGGTGGGGAGGAAGTGATTCGTGCGGGCGGAGGCGGCGCGAGGCAGGGTTGCGGCCGAGAGTCCGGCCATGAGAAAGCGGCGGCGATTCATTTGACTTAGACCATGCGCATGGCCATGCCGCCGTCGATGGGGAGGGTGGCGCCGGTGATGAATTCGTTTTCGGCGAGTGCGGCGAGGGCGGCGGCGACGTCTTCGGGGCGGCCTTCGCGGTGGAGGGGGATGCGTTCTTCGATGTTGCGGCGGACTTGTTCGGGGGTGAGGAAGTCCTGGAAGCGCGTGCGGATGATGCCGGGCGAGACGCAGTTGACGCGGATGTTGGCGGAGGAGAGTTCGCGGGCGAGGGCGCGGGTGAATTGGGGGATGGCGCCTTTGGCGACGCCGTAGGCGATGGCTCCGGCGCAACCTCGCGCGCCGGCCGCGGAGGAGATGAGTAAGATGGCGCCGCCGCCGTTTTTGGCGATGTGCGGGGCCGCGGCGCGGACGAGGTGGAAGATGGCGTGGACGTGGATGTCGAAGGCGCGGTACCAGACATCGGGCGAGACGTCGAGGATGCCGCCGGGGGCGGCGCCGCCGGCGCTGTGAATGAGGACGTCGAGGCGGTCGAAGTTAGCGGCGGTTTGCTCGACGCAGGAGGCGGCTTGCGCGGGGTCGCTTACGTCGGCGGGGATTAAGAGGACGCGGCGGTTGAGTAACTCGAGGTCGTGTTTAAGTTGGCGGGCGGATTCGTCATCGACGTGGCGGCTGCAGATGGCGAGATCGGCGCCGCGGGAAGCGAATTCGCGGGCGGTGGCCGCGCCGATGCCGTGGGCGCCTCCGGTGATGAGGCAGACTTTTCCGTTGAGAGTCATCGGCGGGGACGGTCAGGAGAACTGCCAGCCGCGGGCTTTATCGAGATCGCAGCGGGAGCGGTTGAGGTAGGGGCGGCGTTCTTCGAGTCCGTATTGGCGGGCTAACGCGCGCGCGCTGACTCCGGGGCGCTTTGCCTTGAGGATGAACCAACCTTCCATGGGCAGCCACTTTTCGCGTTCAACGTCGTTGGGGTGTTCGTCGAGCAGCTTGGCGAGTTTGTGGGGGAGATTGAAGTCCTGGTGGAAGAGGCAGCGGTCGAGGTCGAGGGTGAGGCGGGTGACGTTGGAGTTAGTGCGGTTGGCGTGGTTGTGGAGGAGTTGTTCGCCGTCTATGTCGAAGGCGAGGCAGTCGGGGACCCAGGTGGAGCTGACGATGTAGTAATTGAAGTCGATGGCGCGGGCCTGGAGGGAGCGGCCGGCGGAGTAAGCGCTGGGCCAGACGACTAACTCGGCGCCGTGATCGGAGAGGCGCTCCCAGAGAGGCGCCCAGTTGACGTCGAAGCAGATGGCGAGGCCGACGCGGCCGAAGTCGGTGGAGAAGACCTGGACGGCCTGGCCGGGTTGGATGGGCGGGTGCTGGGAGAGTTCGGGGGTGAAGGGATAGATCTTGTCGTAGGCGGCGGCGATGTGGCCGCGGCGGTCGATGAGGACGGCGGTGTTGAGGCGGCGGGGGCCGTCGAGGCGGTCGAGTCCGCAGACGATGTAGGTGTTGTGTTTGGCGGCGAGGCGGGTAAGGGTGGAGATGGTGGGGCCGTCGAGGGGTTCGGGGGTTTGGTCGTTCTGGCCGCGGCAGGTTTCGGGCAGGGCGATCAGGTCGGCGCCTTGCGCGCCTTGTTCGTCGACGAGACCGGCGATTTGATCGAGGGGGAGGCCGGGCTTGAAAGCGACGCTCGAGATGCGTACGGGGCGGCCGGGTTGGGCGGGCGCGCTGGGGGACGAGGTCTCCGCGCCTTCAACGGCGGTGAGCGAAGTAAGTGCGGCCGCGGAGTTGACGATGAAGCGCCTTCTGTCCATGGTTGGGGGCCTTTCGGGGAACATGATATCAGCGTTGGATGTCAAGGGCGGAGCCCTCGACATCCCTTCGGGATGTGGGAGCAAGGAGCAAGAAGCAAGGAGACAGAATCTCTCGCTTGCGATCTTCCTTCGATCCCACCTGCTGTTTTGGGTGTGCGGAGGGGCAATTCCGATTTTGTTCTTGACATTGATTCGGCCTTGTGATACCTATCCTAAATCGATAAGAAAAGTGTAGATACCGTTCGCCGGTATGGACACGAAGCACGGTCATGCGATCGAGGGAAGCTTACAGGGAAGCTTTCTTGAACGACAAGTGATGTGAAAGGTTAGAACGCTAAGGGGGAAGGCGTATGCGTCTACGTGGCGCGGCACCTTCCGTGAATTCACAGGGGCTTACAGGCACAGAGATAAGAGCGCGGTTCAATTAAAGGTCTTGCTCTCTTCTGGTGAGCAGGGCAGTGGGAAGGTTGCGCTCCGGCATGGGCGCGCATATGGTTCAGGGCGGGTGCGAGCACAGTCTTGTGCGGCGGCCCGAGAAGGACAGGGGGGAGCAATATGAACATTCGGAAGAAAGCTATCATTGGCGGCGCGTTGGGCATCGCCGCCGGAGTGGCGGCCTTGTTGCTGCTGCCGGCTTTGGCGCCGGCGCAGATCACGACCGGCACGGTGACAGGACGGGTGATGGACACATCGGGAGCGGTCGTCCCTGGCGCGCGGGTGTTCGTGACCAGTGAGACGCAAGGCACCAAGACCGCCCCGGTCATAACCAACCAGACGGGCGACTACGTGATCCCGAACCTTGCCCCCGACACGTACACGGTGGAGGTAAGCGCGGCTTCGTTCAAAACCGCGCGTCGCGCGGGGGTGGTGATTACGGGCGGCGATCGAGTGGGCGTGCCGCCGATCGCGCTTGAAGTGGGCGGAACGACCCAGACGGTGAACGTGACCAGCCAGGCTGCGCTCGTCGAGACGCAGAGCGGCGAACGGTCCGCCGCCATTGAAAGCGTGCAGGTCAATGAGTTGCCCATTGTTCACGGGAACTTTACGTCTCTCGTAGAAATGACTCCGGGCGTTTCGGCCAATCCCGGCGTATTCAACTACGGCGGTGGGACGCGGCTGGGCGGCCAGTCGCAGAACAACATCATGATGGACGGCGTTTCGGCCATGGACACCGGCAATAATGGCCAGATGCTGCAGATGAACATTGAGTCGATGGGCGAAGTGAAGGTGCTGACTCAGGGGTACCAGGCGGAGTACGGCCGGTCGAGCGGGTTGCAGATCACGTCATACACCAAGAGCGGCACCAACGAACTCCATGGGTCGGGCTACGGTCTTTTCACCCGGTGGAACTGGAATCAGAACTCGTGGGTGAATCAGAGTAACCACGTTCCGCAAGCGAAGACGACCCAGGAAATCTTTGGCTACAGCGTTGGCGGCCCGGTGGTCATCCCCAAGGTGTTCAATGGGAAGAACAAGCTGTTCTTCTTCTATGCGCACGAGTTCCGGCCGACCACCGGCGTGATCAACGCCGGCAACGTCGTGCAAATGCGCATGCCCACGGCGGCCGAGCGCGCGGGCGACTTCTCCCATAGCCTCGATAACAATGGCAACGCGATCCCGGCGCTGATGGACTACACGTCACACGCGCCTTTCCCCGGCAACATCATTCCCGCCAGCCGGCTGTATGCTCCGGGCGTGGCGGCGCTCAGCCGGTACCCGCTTCCGAACGTGACGCAAGGGCCGGGGATGAACTACAACTGGCAGATCAATGCGCCGACGTATAACTATCTGTTGCAGCAGCCCGCCATAAAAGTGGACTACCAGGCGACGTCGAAGCTGCGGCTCTCGGGCAAATTTTCCGGCCAGATTCAGTCGGTGGTGACGACACCCGGCCTCATTCCGGGATTCTCGGACGCCTACGTACCCTATCCCGAAATTTACAATCCCGGCTTCACCTTTACGTACGTGATCAGCCCGACGACGTTCATTGAGGGGACCTATGGACTGATCGAGAACCAGTTGGCAGGCGGCAACGAGGGCGGCATTCTGACCGACCCGCAGTCCAACCGCAATTTGAGTCTGAAGGACTTCCCGGACCTGTATCCAAACGCAGGCGTGATGAACAAGGGGTACTACGGCTACCAGGTCCTGGAGGCGCAGGGGTCGAAGGCGCCGTTCTTTAACAACGGGACGCTGAACCTGCCGCCGATCTTCGGTTGGGGCAGCCTCATCATGGGATCAGCCGGGACCTGTGCTCTGCCGTCGCCGGCTTGCCAGCGGTATCCCGGCTGGCTGAATATCAACCGGACGCAGGACGTGGCGATCAACCTGACGCACATCCAGGGGCCGCATACGTTCAAGGCCGGGTACTATTTCAACCACAGCTACAAGGCGCAGAACACGGGCGCCGGCGGCATTCCGAACCTGAGCTTTCAGGGCTTCGTGGATTTCGGCAATAACACAAACAACCCTCTCGACACGGGGTTCGGATACTCAAACGCGGCGCTGGGGATTTTCAACCAGTACTTACAGGCGTCGAGGTTCATCGAAGGCGACTTCCTCTACGACAATGACGAGTTCTACGTTCAGGACAATTGGAAGGTGAGCGAGCGCCTGACACTGGACTACGGGATTCGATTTGTGCATCAGACGCCGCAGTACGACAAGTTCGATCAATCGTCGAACTTTTTCCCCAACAAATGGCAGGGGAGCGCGGCGCAGGTGCTTTACGTGGCCGGGTGCTCGAACGGCGCCGCGACGTGCTCCGGCAACAACCGCAACGCCTTGAATCCGCTCACCGGGCAGATTGTGACCCAGGCGGGGTCCAATTCGCAGGCGCTCATCGGGACGCCGGTTCCCGGCGTTGGGAATCCGATGAACGGTATCGTACAGGCCGGCCACGGGATCGCGAACACGAACTACACATGGCCGGCGCTGGTGGCGGCGCCGCGGTTCGGGTTTGCCTACGACCTCACGGGGCATTCGGATTGGGTGGTGCGCGGCGGAGTCGGGCTGTTCTACGACCGGCCGGACGGGAACACGGTGTTCTCGACGCCGGGTAATCCGCCGAGCGCGACGGACCAGAACCTGCTCATCGGGCAGTTGTCGTCGCTCGGGCAGGGAGGGCTGAGTCCTTTGCCGGTGCCGGGCATGGTGACCTTCCAGTACAACGCGCAGATCCCATCGTCGCTGCAGTGGAACGTGGGCATTCAGCGATCCCTGCCGTTCCAGTTGGTTTTGGACGTGTCGTATGTAGGCAACCACGGGTATAACCTGCTTGGGGCGTTCCAGGGCGGCGACCTTCAGAACCAGAACTCCGTGGATTTCGGCGCGGCGTATCTGCCGCAGTACCAGGACCCGACGCTCGGCAAAAGCTCGGTTCCCGGCGCCTCGGCCTATACTGCGAATCTGCTGAGGCCCTTCGCGGGCTTGGGCGTTATCTCGCAGAACACGACCGGCTTCTGGGACACGTACCACTCGTTACAGATCAGCGTGAACCGGCGGTTCGCGCGCGGTTTATCGTTCGGGGCGAATTACACCCGCGAGCTCTCCCTGGTGGGCGACACGGGGCTGGTGCAACGCATCCAGCACGGGGCCAACGGAGCGATCACGCTGCGTTCCGACGAGGCTGCGTACGAGGCGATGAATCAGAACCTGGCCAGTTCTCAGCCGAACTTCTTCGTTGGCAACGCCGTTTGGGATGTCCCGGGCCTGTCGGGAAGGGGTGGCTTGATACACCAGTTGACCAGTGACTGGCAGGTGTCCAGTGTGGTGACAATGGCTTCGGGGTTGCCCTTTACCCCCACCTATAGCTACAACCAGAACGGAAGCAACGTGAACATCACCGGGTCTCCGGACTGGGGCGGCAAGGTGGTCATAAACAACCCCTCCGCGCTCGGCAACGGATGTTCGGGCAACACGTACGGCGAGTTCGGCGCCTCGGCTATCTCAGGGCCGGCCTACGGCAGCCTCGGCATGGAATCCGGCCGGTACTATCTGCACTACTGTCCGGTAACGCAGACGGATTTCTCGATCGCGCGGAGACTTCGCGTGTTCAGGAACGAAAGGTACGCGCTCGAGCTCCGCGGAGACGTCTGGAACTTATTCAACGCCGCGCAGATTAACGCGATGAACATCAACGCGCAGTTCAACAACCCGACGAACATGACGCTTGTCGACAACCAGTACAATGGGACAGTTTTGAACCCGAGCCGGTTGAAGGCAGCGACAGCGGGCTTCGGCGCGGCGACCGGCGCCTTGCCGATGCGTAACATTCAGTTGGAGGTTCGATTCGAGTTTTGATACGGGATGCGGCGGGAGCCGCGTTGCACTGAGCAGACGGACGGCTTAGGGGACAGGTCCATACCGGGCGGCAAGGTGCATGGGCCCTTGCGCACATGCTCCGACGGTGCGGCCTTTCGGATACGGCATTTCTACGTTGGAATGGCTTGCTGGCGAGCGGCTCACTTGGGCTGAGGTGTGCCGGATTTGCCTCGTGGGCGGAAGCGGCTGCCGGAGATTCGCGTTGACGGGCCCCGGAAGACGGCGTAGAAGGGTGGTTGACACTTTGGTTCTTCTCCCGGCGGTCAATGCCGCGAACGAGATCGTCGGCGAGTGTCACCGTTACTCGTTCTTGTGCGGACATCTGGGGCTCCGAGTATGATGATACGTCCGTGGGGTGGTGGGTCCGCAGAATTGATATCCCTTCGGGATGTGGGAGCAGGGAGCGAGAAGCAAGGAGACGGTTGCGGGAGATTTGCGCCGGTGCGGTTGAATTGGATTGTAAAGACGATGTCGTTATGGATTGCTATGCCTGGGGCGAGGTGACGGGATGCGTAGGGTTGAACGTGAGGGCAGGAAGCGGGAGGCTCTTAACCTTCGGATAAAGCCCGACGTCCGGGAGTTGATCGATAGGGCGGCGGAGCTTGCGGGGAAAAACCGGACGGATTTTGTTCTGGAGACGACACGGCGGGCGGCGGAGGATAGGCTTCTGGATCGAGTTGTGTTTCGGGTGAGCCCGAAGGCTTATCGCAAGCTCCTGGCGCGGCTGGACGCGCGGCGGAAGCCGAATGAGCGGATTTTGAAAGCGCTGCGGACGCCGGCGCCTTGGGAATGAGCGTGCCGCTGTCGCCGCCCGAGCCGCTCGATGACGAGCATCAGATGGACGGCTTCGATTCGGGAGAGCCGGAGTTGCGTGGGCTCGGGCTGAGGCCGAGAAAAGCTGCGAGGCCGTCGTCGATTGCCGCGATTTCTTCGGAGGAGAGTTCTCCGTAGACGCGGCGGACGCGGCGCTTGTCGATCGACCGCAGGTGATCGATGAGCGCAAAGGATTGTTTTGCCAGTCCGCTTTTGCCCGGCGCCAGGGGCGGGTAGAGCAGACCCTCTCCGGACGTGCCCGTGATCGGCACGACGCAGATCAGCGGGAAGCGTTGGTCGCGCGTGATTTCGGGATCGCTCACGACGACGCAGGGCCTGATGCCGCGCTGTTCGTGGCCGATGGTGGGATCGAGTTCGACGATAACCACGGCGCCGCGGCCGAGGTTCACGCGTTGTCCTCGACCCAGCCTTGGCCGGGAATCCAGCGGACCGGCTTTCCCGCGCTTGGGTTGAGGAGCGAATCGACGTCTTCCTCCGGCAGGGTACGGGACCAGTCCTGCAGGTTCTCGCCCGCGAGAGTTTCGCTTTCCGGGTGGGGACTACGCACGGAGCGCTGAAGGTCCTCGCGGCGGCGGCGAGCTAGTTCGCGGCGGACGGCATCGGCTACGAACTTACTCCGGTTCTTCTCCCGACGGTCGATGCCGCGTACGAGATCGTCGGGGAGCGTCACCGTTACTCGTTCTTGTGCGGACATCTGGGGCTCCGAGTATGATCATACCGCCGTGCGGCAAAATGCGGAGAATGGGTGTGTGGGTTTGACGAAGTTGTGGGCGGCGTGGTTGGTGGCGGCGGGGTGCGCCGGGTGGGCGGGGACGGGGGTGGAGTTTAACCGGGACATTGCTCCGGTGGTGTATGAGTATTGCGCGCCGTGCCATCACGAGTGGGGGGCGGGGCCGTTTGCGCTGGTGACTTATGCGCAGGTGCGGAGCCATGCGCGGCAGATTGCGACGGTGGTTCGGAGCGGGTTCATGCCGCCATGGCTGCCGGAGGCGGGGTATGGCAGTTTTCAGGATGAGCTGCGGCTGAGCGAGGCGCAGAAGCGTCTGTTTGAGGAGTGGGCGCGGACGGGGACCGAGGAGGGCTCGGGCGCGGCGCCGGCTGCGCCGGCGTTTCCGGATGGGTGGGCGCTGGGGTCGCCGGACCTCGTGCTGAAGGCTCCGAAACCGTTCAAGTTGCCGGCGTCGGGCACGGATGTGTTTTGGAATTTCGTGTACCGGACGGGGCTGAAGACGCCGCGGTATGTGCGGGCGGTCGAGATCCGGCCGGGCGAGCCGAAATTGATTCACCATTCGAATCTGCTGGTGGACCGGGCGGGGACGGCCCGGCGGCGGGAGGCGGCGCCGGGGGCGGGGTTTCCGGGGATGGACGTGACGCTGGAGCGGACGAGCTTCGACTTCGACAGCCATTTCCTGTTCTGGAAGCCGGGTACGATTGTGCGGGCCGAGGCGCCGGGGATGGCGTGGAAGCTGGATCCGGGCGCGGATTTGATTTTGAATTCGCATATGCAGCCTTCGGGGAAGCCGGAGGTGGTGCGGCCCGAGGTGGGGTTGTATTTCACGAATCAGAAGCCGGCGAAGGAGCCGATGCTGCTGGAACTGGACTGCGACTGGCAGCTCGAGATTCCGGCGGGCGATGCGAACTTCGTGGTGAGCGACCGGTTTCAGTTGCCCGAGGATGTGGATGTGCTGGGGGTGTATCCTCATGCGCACTATTTGGGTCATGTGCTGGAGGGGTGGGCGGAGCTGCCGGACGGAGAGAAGAAGTGGCTGATCAAGATTCCGAACTGGGACTTGAATTGGCAGGCGGTGTATAAGTACCGGGCGCCGGTGTTTTTGCCGAAGGGGACGTGGATTGCGATGCGGTATAGCTACGACAACAGCGAAAGGAACGTGCGCAATCCGTATCATCCGCCGCGGCGGGTGATGGGCGGGGACCGGGCGGTGGACGAGATGTCGCATTTGTGGCTGCAGGTGCTGCCGCGGGGGGCGGGGGATGGGCGGCTGGCGATGAAGGAGGCTTTGTTGCGGCATCGGTTGGCGAGGAACCCGGCGGATTTCGATAGCGAGATGGGGCTCGGCGCGGTGCTGATGGCGAGGTTGGATGCGCCGGAAGCGATGCCGTACCTGGAGACGGCGGCGCGGCTGCGGCCGGGGGACGCGGAAGCGCATAATTTGCTGGGCGGGGCACTGGACCGTGTTGCGGAGGGGCGGGCGGCGGAGGCGGAGTTCGAGGAGGCGCTGAAGATCGAGCCGGATTATGAGAATGCGCGGTTGAACCTGGCGCGGGTGGAGGCGCGGGAGGGGCGGTTCGACGCGGCGTTAGGGGATTACCGGAAGATCTTGAAGGCGGATCCGGGGGATGAGGCGGCGACGGCGGGGTTGGCGCGGGCGCTGGAGGTGCGGGGCGGGCAGTTGGAGGGGTTGGGGGAGACGGTGGAGGCGGAGGGTTTGTATAAGGAGTGGGTGGCGGTGGAACCGAAGAGCGCGGCGGCGCACGATGCGCTGGGGCGGACGCTGGAGGCGGTGGGCGAGTACGGGCGGGCGGTGACGGAGTTCGAGGCGGCGGTGCGGCTGGAGCCGGGGAATGCGGATTATGCGCGGCACCGGGCGGAGGCGGCGCGGGGGCGGTGAGGGGCGCGCCTCACGGCAGTTGGCTGAGCAAGGTGCGGGCGGGAACTACGACCGGGCGGTGGAGGGAGAAGCAGTTGGCCGGCTCGAAGGGCAGGTTCACGACGATCTGGAATGCGTGGGGCGCTTTAATCTGCGCTTGAAAGTAGGCCAGCGAGGGCGAAAGCGTCTTTTCGCTGAGCTTGACTTCGAGGAGGAACCACGGCTTGCGGCCGCGCACGACCAGAAAGTCCACGTCCCGCTTTTGCTTATCCCGGAGATAGCGCAGTTCGAAGTGGCCGAAGCCCAGGTCGGTCCAGGTTTCCACGGCCTTGAGCAGGTGGCATGCGACAAGGTTCTCGGCGCGTGCGCCGTCGCCGGCCACGCCGCTCCAGTCGCGGAGGAACCATTTCGGTTCCTTGCGCAGGGCCTTGGCGACGTTGTTGAACCAGGGCCGGACGGAGAAGCCGTAGTGCATTCTGGTCAGCAGGTCGATCCATCGCCTCACCGTGTCGACCGAGACTTGGATCTCCGCGGCCAGGCGAGAGTAGACGAGCTGTTGTGCGGAACGCTCGGCAAGCAATTCCATCAGCGTTTCCATCGTTCCCAAGTCGCGAACCGACGCCACGTCCCGCAGGTCCTCGCGGGAAAGCTGGGCCTGGCGCAGCGATCGCCACCGGCGCGTAAAGCGCGCTTCGCGGCGCAGGAATGGCTCGGGGAAGCCGCCGTGTTCCCACAGGGCATCCCATTCGGCGCCTTTTACTTCCTGGGGAGGATAGATCTCGCTGGCGGGCAGGTCCGTGCGAATACACTCGCCGACGCTCCAGGGGTGCATGCGATAGAGAAGGTAGCGGCCCATGAGGCTGTCGCCGCCGCGGCGATAGATGTCCATGCGCGAACTGCCTGTCACCAGAAGATGCGCCCGGTCGCCGTAGGTGTCGAAAAAGCCCTTCAGCAGCGTCTTCCACTTCCGGTACTTGTGCAATTCGTCGAGCACCGCTATGGGCGGCTGTGCACGCAGCCGGTCCAGGTTTAGCAATTCGGCGAGCGCGGCAGGCCCCCGCAGGAGTTGCCGGCGATCGCCGGTATTATCCCAGTTGAAATAGGCGTCGCTAACCGATTTTGCGACCCACGTCTTGCCCACCTGCCGCGGGCCGCTCACGAACGCCATCTGGCGGCGCTGCTCGAAGTGGTCTCGAAGAATCGCGGTGTAGATCCGTGGCCGTTTCACCAGGACCATTATACGACAGATCGTAAAATGGTCCGGACCAATTTACGACGATGCGCGGGATGGTTCGACGGGGGCGATCAGCCGGCGGCGAGCATCGTGTCCGAGGTGAGGCGGCCGGAGAAGGTTTTGTTGATCCCGCAGACCTGGTCGCTGAGATCGATGACCCACAACTGGGCGAGGGATCCGACGGGCTTTGAGGCGACGAGCCTGGTGGAATTGTCCTTGAATTGGATCTGATCGACGTTTTGCGCGAGGGTCGTCTTCTTGGTGGAAGAGTGGAGCAGGACGCCGCCATCGGTGAGCGCGGTGCTCGCCGGGATGTTAGGGATCCACGAAGAAATAATGATGTGGATGTTGACGTTTTGCAGCGCGCTGGATAGGACGTTCTGCGCGTGGTCGCGGCAGATTTCAATGCCGTAGGGAACGCCGCCGACCTTGAACAACCCAGTGATGTTGCCGGGGGCGAAGACGATGTTCGATTGCTCGTTCATGACTTCCTGGAAATTTCCGACCTTGTGGTACTTCAGGACGACGTCGTCCTTGAAGAGGTAGGCGACGTTCTGGGCGATTTCGGTATTGAGGTCCTTGGCGTTTTCCAGATAGTAGCGGGGCATGAAGAATCTGTCTTCGTTGTGATCGATCTTGTACGAATCGGGATTGCGGCCAAACTGGCCCGAGTGGCTCCAGCCAGGGTCATTTGCCTTGGTGTTGAAGTTCGCGTTCGCATTCACGATTCGATTCAGCGTCTTGTTGATGCGATCGACGCTTTTTTGGTTCTGCACCCGCTTAAGTCCCTCGCCGGGCTTGCCGAGGGTTAGGTCCCCCGAAAACGCCTTCTTCTTCCAAAGGACGGTTCCAGGGATGATGAGGATCTTCGGATACTGCCGGGCCAGCGTCCTGAGACGTGAGACGATGAAGCGCTTTACGTCCTGGGAGAAGAACCGATCGTTCGAATGGCGCTGGTTGGAGAAGTAATATTCGGGGGCCAGAAAGACGGACTGATAAAAAGGGTGCGGGTCTCTCTGCATTTGCAGCTTGATTGCGTCCCAGGCTTCCTTGACCGCTTTTTCGATCTGGTCGATTTGAGACATCGCGCGGCCGATGCCATTCAAGGACGACGGGCTGGCGTTGGTATCGCCGGTCATGGTTACGGCATAAAGTCTCATGGCAGCCTCCTGGGGTCGAGTAGAACGAGTATAGCTCTGTTTTCTGTGGAATGCCCTTTGTTTTCTGAAATGTAGCGAAGATTACAGAGGCTGGCGAGCTTATGTTGCGGTGGTGTTTCAATCGGCGCGGAGGGCTTCGACGGGGTCGACGGTGGAGGCGCGGTGGGCGGGGATGGTGCTGGCGATTAGAGATGTCGCGGCGAGGAGGAGGGCGATGGCGGCGAGGGTGGACGGGTCCCAGGGGCTGACGTGGAAGAGGAGCTTGCGGAGGAAGGCGGCGGCGAGGGCGGAGAAGGACAGGCCGGCGGCGATGCCGATGGCGGAGAGCCAGGCGGCTTCGCGGAGGATCATGCGGCGCACGGTGCGCGACTCGGCGCCGAGGGCGATGCGGACGCCGATTTCGCGGGTGCGGCGGCTGACGGAGTAAGCGACGACGCCGTATAAGCCGGTGAGGGCGAGGAGCAGGGCGAGCGAGGCGAAGCCGGCGGTGAGCCAGGCGGTGGCGCGGTGGAGAGTGGCGGCGGGGGAATCTTCGATGCGTCCGGTCATGGTCATGCCGCGGAGGGGGACGATTTCCGGGTCGATCTGGCGGACGATCTGGCTGAGCGACGGGAGGATGGAGCCTTCGTTCTGCGAGGTGCGCACGATGAGAGCGAAGTAGGTGTCGGGGCTTTGGTTGAAGGGGCGGTAGAGGAAGGGCGGGATTTCTTCGCTGAGAGGGCCTTCGCGCAGGTCTTCGACGACGCCGACGATTTCGACGGGGACGGGGGAGGCGGTGGCCTGGCCGATGCGTTGGCCGAGGGGGTTCTGGTTGGGGAAGTACGTGCGGGCGAAGGCCTGGTTGACGATGGCGACCTGGGGTTTGGAGTTGTCTTCGTCGTCGCGAAAGTACCGGCCGGCGATGAGTTTTGCGCCGAGGGTGGTGAAGTAGGCGGGGGAGACTTCGCGCTGCGGGACTTCGATGTGGCCGCCGTCCCAGGGGCGGCCGAGGATGCGGATCCAGTTGGTGTTGCCGTTGTGGGTGAGCGGGGCGCCGTCGGCGGAGAGGCCGGCGGAACGGACGCCGGGGAGGCTGGAGGCGCGTTCGATGAGGGTGCGGGCGAGGGCGGTTTGACGGGCGACGTTCGAGTAGGTCGTGTTGGGCGCGGCGACCTCGATGGTGACGAGATGACTCGGTTCGAGGCCGAGGCTGACGTGGAGGAGGTTGTAGAGGCTCTTGCTGAGCAGGCCGGCGCCGGTGAGGAGGACGACGGCGATGGCGACTTCGAGTGCGACGAGTTTCGAGCCGAGCTTGCGCCAGAGGCCGCCGGAGTCGCGCGCGCCTTCGGCGAGTCCGGCGCGGAGTTCGGGCGAACGCACGCGGAGACTGGGGGCGATGGTGAAGATGGCGGCGGCGAGGGCGCAGACGGCGAAGGCGAAGGCGGCGAGTTTGCCATCCCAGCCGATGTTGGCGAGGAAAGGCATGCTATCGAGCATGTCCTGGGAGAGCAGGCGGGTGAGCAGGTGCGCGGCCCCGTGGGAGGCGGTGAGCCCAAGGGCGGCGGCGGCGATGACGAGCACGAGGGCTTCGGCGCCGAAGTGGCCGAGGAGGCGGCTGGAGGAGGCGCCGAGGGCGATGCGCACGGACAACTCGCGCTTGCGGTTTTCCGAGCGCACGAGGAGCAGGCCGGTGACGTCGACGATGGCGATCAGCAGGAGCAGGGCGGCGCCGGCCATGAGGACGAGGAGAACGGGACGGATGTCGCCGGTGATGACTTCGGTGAGCAGAGCGACGTTGGCTCCCTTGTTGCGATTTGAATCCGGGTG
>JAJYCN010000037.1 GCA_021778335.1 Acidobacteriota bacterium
TCGACACCGAATATCTGAAGCGTCTCGGCCGTTTCGATGTCGTCTATTCCTGGGGTGTTCTGCATCACACGGGGGCAATGTGGCAGGCGCTTGCCAATGTGGCGCCACTTGTGGGTGATGGCGGCTCGTTGTTCATAGCAATCTATAACGACCAGGGGGCGGCGAGCCGGCGATGGCTGGCTGTGAAGCGCACGTATAACCGTCTGCCTCCGGCGCTGCGCTTCGTCGTCCTGTGGCCGGCGTTTGTGCAGCAGCACTGGCGCCCTGTTGTGAAAGATCTTTTCAAGGGGCGGCCCTTGGCCTCGATCCGGCAACACGGCCAGGATCGGGGCATGGACATGTGGCGCGATCACGTGGACTGGGTGGGAGGGCTGCCGTTCGAAGTGGCCAAGCCGGAGCAGATTTTCGATTTCTACCGCGAACGCGGCTTCGAGCTCCATCGGCTAGTGACGCAGGGTGGCAGCCTGGGGTGCAACGAATTTGTCTTCCGCAAGGCGAACTGAGGCTGCTTGAGAATCCGCGACCCACGCGCAGTGGCGTACCGTCTGCGGCAGGAGGCGGTTAACGCCTCGCGGCTTCTGTTCCCCCCGCATGCCCGGACGGGAAAGCAACAAGCGCTTCCGTTGCCCGACGGCGCAGCCGTGGCCCGGAAACTGCGCAATACCCCGTACGCCGCCGAAGTCGAGCGATTGGCGGATCTGGTGCTGGCGCACCGCTTTCCGCTGCTCGGCGCGGAAATCGAAACCGGCGCGGAGATCGACTGGCGTAAGGATTATTTGCACGGAGTTAAGACGAAGCCGGCGTACTTCGCCCGGATGCCGTATCTCGACTTCGCCCGTTGTGGGGATCACAAAGTCGTCTGGGAGTTGAACCGGCATCAGCATCTTGTCCTGCTCGCGCAGGCGTGGCTGTTGACCGGGCGGGCTGAGTATCTGGGGGAGATCTGCGCCGGGCTTCGAAGTTGGATCGAGCAAAACCCGTACCCGATGGGCATCAACTGGGCAAGTGCCCTGGAGGTCGCGCTGCGGGCGCTTTCGTGGCTGTGGGTCGATCATCTGGTGGGTGAGCAAATGCCGCAGGATGTGCGCGCGAAATTTCACGACCGGCTCTACATACACGCCATTCACTTGGCATCCAACCTCTCGGTGTACTTTGCTCCGAACACACATCTTCTGGGCGAGGCCGTGGCGCTTCATGCGCTGGGCGTGTTTTTTGGCGAACGCGCCTGGAGCGGGGATGGTGCGGCGATCGTTGAGCGGGAGGCAGCGCGCCAGGTGCGGGATGACGGCGCATACTTCGAGCAGTCGGCCTACTACCACGTCTATGCGCTGGACATGCTGCTGTTCCACGCGGCTTTGCAGCCGCCGCCGGACGCCTACCGCGAACGCTTGCGGCGCATGGCGCGTTTCTTGCACGCGGTCGCGGGGCCGCGGCGCGAAATCCCGTTCATCGGCGATGACGACGGTGGGCGCTTCTTCCATCCTTACGGCAGGCACGCGCGGTACGCTCGCGCGACGCTGGCCGCCTGCGCCGCCTACGGTGTCGGCGAAGATGTGACCTACGATGCCGAAGACCTGCATCCGATCGCGTCATGGTGGCTGGGCATTGTGGAGGGAGAAAACCGGGCTCAGCGAAAGAGCGAATTATTCCCGGATTCGGGTTTCGCGGTTCTGACGGATGGCGTGACCCAATGCGTTGTCGATGCGGGACCATTCGGTCCGTTTCGCGCCGGCCACACGCACGCAAGTAAGTTGAGCTTCACCCTCTGCCGGGGCGGCGAATGGCTGCTCGCCGATCCGGGCACTTACACCTACGTAGCGGACGCCACGCTGCGCAACCGGTTTCGAGGAACGGCGATGCACAACACGGTTCGGATCGACGGTCTGGACCAAGCTACGCCGGCAGGTCCGTTTGCGTGGGAGCAGCGGCCGCGGACACACGTGATGGCATGGAACGTCAATGCGGTGCGGGAAGAAATTGAAGCTGAGTGCCGGTACCGCGGTTTTCGCCATGTGCGGCGAATCGTATGGGAGAAGCCTTCGCAACTACTTGTGACCGATGAAATTGAGGGCCCGGCGGGCACGCACGAACTCGAGCAGTTCTGGCATCCGGGAGCGTACGCGCGGGCTCTCAGCGGGCGTGAGTTCGCACTGGGAGCCGGCGCCGTTCTTGCGCTCGATGGCGAGGCGGAGCTGAGCGAGGGTGGAGAGTTCGGATGGCGGTCGCCTGCGTTCGCGGTTCGGGAGCCGGCGCCCGTGATTCGCCGCGTCCGGCACACTACGCTGCCCGCGCGTTTTGAAGCCCGGATCACGCTAAGCGAATAGAATGGCATCAGGACCGGCGATGCGAACTCTTACTTTCCTCCTGACCGTGCTTTCTCTGGCGGCTGCGCCCGTTTCGGGCGAAGACATTTTCCCTGGCGATCGCCTCGGCGAGTGGACACGGATCGCGATTCCCCCGGCGAAGCAGATTTCGAATATCGCCCAGTGGCACAGCGACACGAAGGAGCGGGTGATCGTTTGCGACGGAAACGGCGGCCACGAGTGGCTGAGATATAACCACGAACTTACTAACTTCGAGTTCCATGTGCAGTGGCGGTTTACGAAACTCGACGGCACGGCGAAGTATAACAGCGGCGTGTTCTTCCGGAATAATCGCGACGGGAGCATCTGGCATCAGGCACAGGCGGGGTTAGCCGGCGGCTACATCTTTGGCGACACGCCGGTCGCAGGTAAGCTGCAACGAGTGAATCTGCTCGCTCAGATGAAAGAGAACCGGGTGAAGCCCGCGGGCGAGTGGAACGGCTATGTGATCCGTTGCCAGGGGGCGGACTGCACGCTGGCCGTGAACGGCGAAGTGACGAGCGAAATTCACATCGACGTTCCGAGCGGATTCATCGGGCTTGAGAGCGAAGGGTATCGAATCGAGTTCCGGCATCTCGAGTTGACAGTGCTGCCTTAGGCGGCGAGGTGTTTCGCGGCCATGCGCTGCCACCAGGGCCAGTCGTGCGCGGCGCCGTCGCCCCAAACGTCGAGGGTGTGCGGTATGCCGCGTGAGGCGAGAGTCTCCGAGAAGCGGCCGTTCTCGTCGAGGAGAAAGTCGTGCTCGCCGGCCGCGAGGATGAGACGCGCCGCGCGGCAATGGTCGAGGCGAGGGCCGTCTTCGAGCCGCGGTAAGTAGTCGGGAGGGTTTTGTTCGAGGACGGCGTGGTCAAAGTGGCCGTCAAGGAAGCGGCGAATGTCGAAGGCTCCCCCAAGCGTGAGGGCGCGGCGGAACACTCCGGGGTGGCGGAGGGCAAGGTTCATCGCGTGATAGCCGCCGAGGCTGGCGCCAAGAGCGCCAAGCGTCGCGCCAGCATTTTTGCTGCGCGCGAGCGGGATGACCTCCTGGAGGATGTAGCGTTCGTAGGAGTCTTGCAGACGGACGCGGGCGGCCGGGCTTCGCCGCTTGTTATACCAACCCGTCGCGTTGACCGTGTCTACGCAGAATAGTTGGAGGGCGCCGGCCTCGATCGGCGCGCGGAGGATGTTGACCATACCGCGGTCCGCGAATTCGGAGTGCCTTCCGCCGGAAGTGGGAAAGACGAGGAACGCCTCGCCGCCCTGGTCGTAAATCGACATCTCCATATTGCGCCGGAGCATGCGGCTCCGTTGGACGATGTGTTCGTGGATCAAAGCTGAGATACCCCGCGTTTGCTTTAGCGTGTATGTTCTAGTCTGCCCTATGGGATAAGGTGCAAGCAATAGAGGGTAGTCAGGCATCTCGTGCAATTACAACGAGGTGCGACAAATTCGGTTATTGCTGCACTACTTGGGTGTCAAAACAATATATGGAAAAACTGGAAGAAATATTGGTTCTCAGTTTTGACCTGTTTGACGAAGATCCGGGCGATGAGTTTCTCGTGTATCTCGAACTGATGGATTGCCTCGAGGCGCTGGAAGCCGGAGGCGAGCCGCATTAAGGCGTCTGGCGCCGCGTTCTCATGACAAGGCTGAGTCGCCCAGAGACGTCCGGCTCGAAACTGAAGTGGCGAAGTGCCTCGGCATGCAGAGTGTAAAGCCCGTCGCTGGTTCCGCAGTAGATCGTCTCCTCAACGCGGTCGATGGTGTAGACGTACTCGGAGAAGGGATAGCGCCGCGTTGAGCCGTCGCGCAGGTCGAATCGGAGGAGGCCGCCTCCGATCGCAGAGCCCTCGGGCCGGCGCATCAGACCGATCCAGAGAGCGCCCCGGTCGAGCAGGATGGCGGAGGCCGACCATGGGGCGATGACGGGCAGGTAGCGCATGGCGTACTTCCGGCTGGCGAAGTCGAAAGAACCAATGGCGCCGGCGCCGGACACGCCCTCAGCATCATAAAAGGTGTTTGCAAACCAGATGTGCGAAGCGTCCGCCGCCCACGGTCCGATGTCGATTTCAATTATTCCCCCATGCATGTTTTGAGGTTTTTGTGTTCCGAATACGCCTACGGTGGCGACGGGGGAAGGGTAGAAGCGCTTCTTTCCGTTGGGTTCGGTGACCTCAATGCCCGACGGCTGGTGCGTCTGGCCGGGCGGTGTCTTGTTCACCACGAGAAAAGATGCGCCATCCGGAGTCCGAATCGGAGTTCGATCCGGGCCGGGCGGCGGGAACGGGAATCGCGGCGACTCTGCGAGCCGGAAAGCCGGAGCCTGGCCTGCGTCCCGCGGCTCCAGGCTGAGCTTTCGATAAGTCAGCCCGTCATCGATGACCGCTTTCCGGGCGGGTTCGTCCACACCGCCCATGACGTCGTAGACGATGCGCCCCTTGCTCATCGCGGACGCAACAAGGGCGAGCTTACGATAACGCTGTCTTACGGGCGGCGTCCGGTGTGCGTCGTCGAAAAAGTACTTGATGCTCCCGAAATACAGGCCGTAGTCGGAGTAGAAATCGAGGTACGCAGCGTGAGCGGACGCCGCTACGAGGGTAGGGAACGGCTCGGAAGTCTTGGGCCGGTAAATGTCGATCACCAGTCGGACGCGATTGTCCGGAATGGAAACAAGTAAGACTCCGGCGACGGGCCTTAAAGGCGAGCGTGGTGCTGCCTTGGCCGACGCGCTAACGAGCAGGATCGCTTCCCAGGCCTTTACAGCTTTCCTGCCTTCAATTCGGAACGTCGCCAGGGACGGATCCTGCTTCCGCATGACGGTTTCGATGCTGCCAAGGTCATCGGCGGGCGTGCCCGCAGCAAGGCAGCAGAAGGCGGCTAGCGCAAGCGAGAGGCGAAAGGCCCTGCGCATAGCTTCATCCTAGTGGTTCCCCCATCGGCGGCCGCGGGAGGGACAAAATGGAAGTTTGCCCGATACTCTCCGAGCGCCGCGATCCGCCTGGTCCCCTCTTGCCTACAAGGTGTTCCGGTGGCTGTGGATCGCCAACGTCGCCTCGAACATCGGCACGTGGATGCAGAACGTCGGCGCGGCGTGGCTCATGATCACCCTGGCGCCCACGCCGCTCATGGTGTCCCTCGTGCAGACCGCGACCAACCTGCCCGTGTTTCTGTTCGGCATCCTGGCGGGCGCGCTGGCGGACGTCATGGACCGCCGGCGGCTGCTGATCTTCACCCAGATGTGGATGCTCGTGGCGGCGGGCGTGCTCGGCTGGATGTGCCTCGCCGGAACGATCGGACCGTGGAGTTTGCTGTGGTGGACGTTCGCGCTGGGTGCAGGTGCCGCGCTGAATGCTCCGGCTTGGCAGGCGATCGTCCCGGAATTAGTCCCGCGCGAGGAGTTGGCCGGAGCGATCGCGATGAACTCCGTGGGGTTCAACGTCGCGCGGGCGGCCGGCCCGGCGCTGGGCGGGTTGGTAGTGGGGTTAACGAGTCCCGGTGTTGCGTTCGTGCTGAACGCGGTGTCGTTTGTGGGCGTCGTCATTGTCCTCTATTGGTGGAAGCGAAAGCCGGTGGAGGGCGCCGAGACGAGCGACAGCGTGGTGTCGGCGATTCTGGCGGGGTTCCGGTACATCCGCTACGCTCCGCCGCTGCAAACGGTGCTGCTCCGTTCGGGCGTCTTCGTGTTCGGAGCGAGTTGCTTGTGGTCCATTCTGCCGCTGGTGGCGCGGGCCGAGTTGCATAGCGAGAGCACGGGCTACGGCTTGCTCCTCGCGTGTCTGGGAATGGGGTCGGTGTGCGCGGCGTTTCTTCTGGCGAATATGCGGCACCGCGTCGGGCTGAACTTGCTGGTAGCAGTGGGCGTGTGCCTCTTCGGGGTCACAAGCTTCGCCCTGGCGCTGCTGAGCCAGTTCGCCGCGGTGTGCCTGTTCCTGTTCGCGGGCGGGATGGCGTGGATGACCGTCATGTCCAACTTCAACACGGCTGCCCAGTCGGCGCTGCCGGAGTGGGTGCGAGCGCGGGGCATGGCCCTGTACATTTTCGTCTTCCAGGGGGCGATGGCGATCGGGAGCGTAGTCTGGGGCGAGGTGGCGGAACGATTCGGGCTGCGGGTATCCCTCGCTGCTTCGGGCGTTGCGCTCGTGGCCGGGTTGGCGATGACGCTGCGGCGGGCGCTGCCCGGGTCGGGTTCGATCGACACGCGCCCGTCGCTGCACTGGCCGGAGCCGAACGTGGTCGTTGAGCCCAAGCCCCAGGACGGTCCGGTCCTGGTGACCGTGGAATACGTGGTGAACGACGATGACGCCCATGCCTTCCGCTTGGCGATGGCCGGACTGGAGCGGATCCGGCGGCGGGAC
This sequence comes from Acidobacteriota bacterium, assembly GCA_021778335.1. Classification (GTDB taxonomy): domain Bacteria; phylum Acidobacteriota; class Terriglobia; order Bryobacterales; family Bryobacteraceae; genus JAJYKC01. The sequence goes on from JAJYCN010000037.1 coordinate 6,698, forward strand.
GGGGCGGTGAGCTGGGGGCTGTTTGAAGACGCTTCGACCCCCGGCCGGTACATCGAATCGTTTCTGGTAGACAGTTGGGCCGAGCACGTCCGGCAGCATGCGCGGGCCACGATGGCGGACCTCGATGTGGAAGAACGCGTGCGCGCATTCCATCGCGGAGACGGCCCGCCGCGCGTAAACCACTGGATTTCGGCCGCGCGGCACAAGGGTCGGTAACTTTGCGGGTCCGATTTGCGCCATAATGCGATCCAGCCCATGACGCGCTACCTAGCCCTAGCTGTATCTACACTTGCCGTCGCCTCGATGCCCGCCATCGCCGGCGACCTTCTGAGCGTGAATCCGGCCATCCGCGATATAGTCGCCGCGGTCTCGGCCGATCATATCGCCGCGACCGAAAGGAAGCTGCAGAGCTTCGGCACGCGCCACATCGAGTCCGACACACAAGATCCCGTCCAGGGGATCGGCGCGGCGCGCCAGTGGATCTACGATCAGTTCAAGAGCTACAGCCCGCGGCTCGATGTGCGCTTCGACAAGTATCGGGTGAAGAAGCAGGGCCGCATCACGCGCGACACGGAACTGATGAACGTGATCGCGACGCTGCCGGGGACCGTGCATCCGGACCACCAGATCCTCGTCACGGGGCATTACGACTCGCTCGTCGTGCATCCGAAGAAAGGGACGAAACCTCCGGAGTTGGATTTCGACCGCGCGGCGGCGGAGTTGTTCGCGCCCGGAGTCACCGACGACGGCAGCGGGACGGCGGCCGTGCTCGAGTTGGCGCGCGTGATGAGCAGCCACCAGTTCGACAACACGCTGGTGTTCATCGCGTTCGCCGGCGAAGAGGAGGGGTTGATCGGGGCGTCGTTGTTCGCGGAAAAGGCGCGGAAGGAAGGGACGAAGATCGACGCCGTGCTGAACAACGACATCATCGGCAGCGTGCTGCGCGGGAATGGAGAGATGGACAACACGCGCGTGCGGGTATTTTCCGAGGAGCCGGCGGATTCATCGTCGCGCGAGCTGGCCCGCTACATTCGCGAGATCGGATGGCGGTACGAGCCGTCGTTAGCGGTGGAGTGTGTGTTCCGCGCGGATCGGTTCATGCGCGGAGGCGACCACACGCCGCTCAACCAGAACGGCTTCGCGGCCGTGCGCCTGACGACGCCGAGCGAGAACTACTCCCATCAACACACCGCGACCGATACGTTCGAAAACACCTCGCCCGAATACGCGACCAAGGTGGCCCGCCTGAACGCAGCAGCAGCGGCCAGCCTGGCGCTGGCGCCGCTGCCACCGGACGTGGATCGCGTCATCGAGAAAGGCGAGCACAAGGGCGAGACGGCGCCGCGGATCACGCGAGGAAAGTCGGGCTATGACGCGCAACTCGAGTGGAAAAAAGAGAACGCCGAGCCGGACCTGCTTGGCTATGCCGTGGTGATGCGCTCGACGACGTCGCCGTTCTGGGAGCACGAAGTGTTCGTCGGCAACGTCCAGGAATACACGCTCGAAAACGTGTCGATCGACGATGTCGTCCTTGGAGTCAAGGCCGTGGACAATGATGGCAACGAGAGCGTCGTCGCTCCCTATGTCTTCCGCCCGCGGGCATTGCGGAAAATCGAGACGTACTAAACTGGCATACACTTCACCCTATGGGTAAGCTCTGGTTTGTTGCGCTGCTGGGGACGGCGTATGCTCTAGGCGGCGTCGCCTCGGTGGAAGTGAGCGACCACACCGTCGTAGCAGGCGTAGAGCGGTATTCGGGGGACGTCCACTTCACGGCGGATCCTCACGCTGCGGTCAACCGCGGAATCGTCGATCTGGAACTCGCCCCGGCCGACGCGCGCGGACTGGTCGAATATTCGGCGAATTTCTACGTTCTGGCGCCGGCGGACCCGGCCAAGCGGAATGGCGCCGCGCTGGTGGAAATCTCGAATCGCGGCGGCAAGGCGCTGCTGCAGACGTTCGATTTCGCGAAGGGTTCGAGTGCGCCGCTGTCGGGCGAAGACCTGGGGGACCGGTTCCTGCTCGATCGTGGATTCACTCTCGTCTGGATCGGCTGGGAATTCGACGTGCCCGATGAGCCCGGGTTGATGCGGCTGCGGGCGCCGCTGGCGCTCGATCATGGTAAGCCGGTCGAGGGTCTGGTGCGGTCCGAGTGGACCGGCGACGACCTGGTGCGCACGATTTCGCTCGGAGACCGCTCGCAGGTCGGCTATCCGGTGGCGAATCCCAACGACCCCGCGAATGTGATGTATGTGAGGGACCGTGTGGATGGGCCGCGCACAAAGCTGCCGCGGTCCCAGTGGAAGTTTGCCGATGCACGCCATGTCACGCTCGAAGGCGGCTTCACGCCCGGCCGGATTTATGAAGTGGTTTACCGCGCGAAGGATTCGGTCATTTCGGGGCTGGGGTTCGCGGCCGTGCGGGATTTCGTTTCGTACCTGAAATTCGCGCCCCGGAGCGCGGCCACCCCGCTGGCCGGATTCTCGCGGCGAACAATCGGCTTCGGCATTTCCCAGGATGGCCGCTTCCTGCGCACGTACCTGACGCAGGGGTTCAACTTGGGCGATAACGGACGTGCCGTTTTCGACGGCGTCTGGGCGCACGTCGGCGGCGGCGGACAGGGCAACTTCAACGCGCGGTTTGCGCAGCCATCCCGCGACGGGCACCCCTTCTTTAACGTGCTCTATCCGGTCGATGTCCCGCCGTTCACCCCCGATGAGTTACTCGCCACGGAGCGGGCCGCGCACGTCGCGCCGAAGCTGTTTCTGTCGAACGGGTCGTATGAATACTGGGGCCGGTGCGCATCGCTGATTCACACCACCCGTGACGGCAAGCAGGACGCGCCCCCTGGCGACGGGATTCGGATTTACTTCTTCGCCGGGTCGCAGCACGGGCCCGGCGCGATGCCTCCGCGGACGATCTCCGGTGCGCGATATCCGGCCAGCGGAAACGATTACCGCACAGCGATGCGCGCGCTGCTGGTGGCGATGCAGAACTGGATTACGGCGGACCGCGAGCCGCCCGCTTCGAAGTTTCCGTTGATCAGCGCGCACAAAGCGGTGCCGGTCAGCGCGCTGGAGTTTCCCGCCATTCCTCGGGTGCACCCGCCGGCGCATCCGCGGCTGGCATACCGGCTCGATTTTTCCATCGAGCCGCCGCGTTTGGGCGAGCCGTATCCGATTCTGGTGCCTCAAGTGGACGACGACGGCAATGAGACTGCTGGCATCCGCATGCCTGAGATCGCCGTGCCGCTGGCCACGAACACGGGCTGGAATTTTCGCGACGCCTCGATTGGCGCGAGCGACGAGGTCTATAGCATGGTCGGCGCGTGGCTCCGTTTCCCGCGCGACCGGGATGAGCGGCACCGGACCGGCGACCCACGCGAGTCAATCGCGGAGCGCTACTCGAACAAGGACGACTATCTCCGGCAAATCGATGACGCCTCGCGCGAGTTGGCGCGGCGCGGCTATCTGCTCGACGGCGATCTCGCGGCGCTGCGGGAGCGGGCGTCCCGCGAGTGGGACTACGCGACGGCAAAATAGACTTCGCGGGAGGCGAATTCGGGATGAGATACGGGCTCGGATTTGTTGCATTCGCGGCGCTGGCCCTGCCGGCGGCGGCTCAGACGCCCGTCGTGCTGCATGCGGCGCGAATGCTCGATGTGGAATCGGGCCGGATCGTTACGCCGGGCGAAGTCCTGGTGCGCGGCGAACGCATCGTGGAAGCGGGACCCTCGGTCGCGCGCCCGGCCGGAGCCCGGGTGATCGAGTTGGGCGATCGCACTCTGATGCCCGGACTGATTGACGCCCATGTCCACCTGTTTCTCCACCCCGGCGCCGAGGACATGCAGACGGTGAACGAGTCCGTGCCGGAGCGGACGATTCTGGCAACGCTCGCCGCGCGCGCGGACCTGATGGCGGGCTTCACGGCGGAGCGCGACATGGGTACCGAGGGCGCGGGCTCGGCCGATACCGCGGTACGCAACGCGATCGACGAAGGGCTCATTCCGGGCCCGCGCATGCGCATCAGCGGGAACGCCGTGGACATCTTGGGCGGACACGAGGACGCCAGCGGCTTCAACCCCGCCCAGCACGTGCTGTCGAACGCGACGTACGCCAACAACCCCGCCGAACTGGTGGAAGTAATCCGGGAGCAGTTTAAGGAAGGGTCGGATTTCGTCAAGATCTACGAGACCGGGCGGGACACCCTCCGCGACGGGCAGTTTCACACGGTGTATCAATACACGGAGGCGGAACTGTCGGCCGCGGTCACAGAAGCCGCGCGCGTGGGCCGGCGCGTCGCCGTGCATGCCACCGGCGAGCCGGGCACGCTGTACGCCGCCCAGGCGGGCGTGGTCAGTATCGACCATGCGAATCAGTTGAGCGACGAGACCATGCGGCTCATGCGGGAACGGCATATCTTCGCCCTGCCGACGTTCACCATCGCCGAGTACTTCGCCGCGCACGCAGCCACGCCGGCGGATGCCGAACGCGAGCGCCGGATGCTCGATTTACACGCGGAGCAGTTCCGCATTCAGCTTGCGCGAGGAGTGCCGATGGCGATGGGCTCTGACGTGGGTCCGTTCCCGCACGGCACGCAGGCGCGCGAGTTCGAGCTGATGGTCCGTTACGGGATGTCGCCGATCGACGCCATTCGCGCGGGAACGCTCAACGGCGCGAAGCTGCTCGCCTGGGACCGGGACTTAGGCGCCATCAAGCCAGGCATGTATGCCGATATCGTGGCCGTGCCGGGGAATCCTCTGGCCGATATCCGGGCCTTGGAGCACGTCGCCTTCGTGATGAAGGGCGGCGTGGTGTACAGGCAACCCTAGCCCGCCTCACAGCCTCACGATGTTTGAGCCGCTGCGGCCGCGGAGTGCGTTGCGCGTGTCAACCACCAGCGAGGCGCGGGAAGCGATCGTGCCGTAGTCGAACGCCGCGTGGTCGGTCACGATAACCACGCAGTCGGAAGCAATGGAAGCTTCGATCGGATCCTGGCTCGCAAGCGACAGGCCGTCCAGCTTAAGCGTGGGAATGAAGGGGTCGCTGTAGCTGACCCTCGCGCCGCGCTTGTCGAGCAGCAGGAGGATATCGAGCGCCGGCGATTCGCGCAGATCGTCAATGTTGCGCTTGTACGCCGCGCCAAGCACGTGGACGCGCGAACCGCGCAGCGGCTTCGTCTGGTCGTTCAGCGCGTTCTGGATCTTGTCGACCACGAAGTGCGGCATGTACCCGTTGATGTAGCCTGCCAGTTCGATGAAGCGCGCTTCGATCCCGGCCTGCTTGGTCTTCCACGACAGATAGAACGGGTCGATCGGGATGCAGTGCCCGCCCAGCCCGGGCCCGGGATAAAAAGGCATAAACCCGAACGGCTTCGTCGCCGCCGCGTCGATCACTTCCCACACGTTGATGCCCATCCGGTCGCACATAAGCGCCATCTCGTTTACCAGTCCGATGTTGATCATCCGGAACGTGTTCTCGAGCAGCTTGACCATTTCGGCCACGCTGGTAGAACTAACCGGAACCACTTTTTCAAGCGCCTGCGAGTAGAAAAGGGCGCCGAGCTTCGTACACTCGGCCGTGATGCCGCCGACCACCTTGGGGATGTTGATCGTTTGGTACACCGGGTTGCCGGGGTCCACCCGCTCGGGAGAAAAGCAGAGGAAGAAATCCTCGCCGACTTTCCGTCCCGGCGCTTCGAGCATGGGAAGGACGAGTTCGTCGGTGGTGCCGGGATACGTCGTGGATTCGAGAATGACAAGGGAGCCGGGCTTGAGGTGCTTCGTGATCTCCTGGCACGCCGAGACGATGAAGCTCATATCCGGGTCCTTCGTTTTGCGCAGGGGAGTGGGCACCGCGATGTTGAGCGTGTCGAGCGAAGCCACCTCGGAGAAATCGGTTGTCGCGCGGAAGTGTCCGCTTTCAACCAACGGGCGGAAGACCTCGGTCGGCACGTCCTGCACGTAGCTCTCCCCGCGGTTCAACGTATCCACCTTCGACTCTTGCACGTCGATACCGGTGACGTGGAAGCCGGCCTTGGCGAACTCGACGGCCAGCGGCAGGCCGACGTAGCCGAGCCCCACGATCCCGACGCGGGCGCCTCGGTTGCGGATCTTTTCGGCCAGAGGTTCACTGGCGGTGGATGTTGCAGTCTGTTGCATGGTAAAGGCGAGAACTTTCCGGTACTCTCCGATTCTACCCAACACGAGTGCGGCGGCCGGGGAAAAGCGCGCGGAAAAGGCGATAATTTCAAGCCTCATGCAATACTAAATATCGAGGTCGCGTGAGTTCACAAGCCTTTCAGAAATCGGAAGTTGCGGTATTCGGGCTGGGTTACGTCGGCTGTGTGACCGCCGCGTGCCTGGCGAAAATCGGCCACCGTGTGACCGGTGTGGACCGGGATGAGCACAAGGTCCGAAGCGTGCTCGAAGGCAAGGCGCCGTTTTACGAACCGGGGCTCGAACCGGTGGTGCGCGAGACCGTGGCCGCGGCGCGGTTGACGGCCACCACCTCTGCGGCGGATGCGCTTGCCGGCGCGGACGTGGCCCTGGTCTGCGTGGGGACGCCCTCGCAGCGGAACGGCAATCTCTGCCTCGAGCTGTGGCGGCGCGTCGTGACGGAGATCGGGGCGTGTCTCGAGGGTCGCGCGAAACCGCTGATTCTGGCGATCCGTAGCACGGTGTTTCCAGGCACGTGCGACGAAGTGGTGGCCCCGGCCGTGGCGGGGCGTAACGTGAAGATCGTCTCGAACCCGGAGTTTCTCCGCGAAGGCGTCGCCATCAAAGATTTCGAGGAGCCGTCCCTGGTAGTCGTGGGCGGGAACGACCGATCTGCCGTGGACGCCGTAGCCGCGCTTTACGATCCGCTGGGCGTGGAGGCATGCAAGGTATCGCTGCGGACGGCGGAGATGATCAAGTACGCCTGCAATTCGTTCCACGCGGTGAAGATCGCCTTCGCCAACGAGATCGGCGCGCTGGCCGAAAGCCTGGGCGTAGATGGGGCCGAAGTGATGGACACATTGTGCCGGGACGAGAAACTCAACGTCTCCGCCGCGTACCTGAAACCGGGCTTTGCCTTCGGCGGGTCATGCCTGCCAAAAGACTTGCGGGCTCTCGTTTACCGCGCCGGCCGGCTGGACGTTTCGCTTCCGCTGCTGAGCGCCGCCATGCCGAGCAACGCCGCGCACCTGGAACGGGCGATGCAGGCGGTGCTGGATCTGCCGGCGAAGCGGATCGGCGTGATCGGGCTGGCGTTCAAGGAGAACACGGACGATCTCCGCGAGAGTCCGGTGGTGAATGTGCTGGAAATCCTGATTGGGAAAGGCCGGGACGTGCGTGTGTTCGATCCGCATATCCGGTTGGAGGCGATCTACGGAACGAACCGGCAGTTCATCCTTGAAGTGATTCCGCATATCGGAAGGCTGCTGGATAACCGCCTGGAGGAGACGCTCGCGTGGGCGGACCATCTGGTCGTGACGCAGAAGCAAACGGCTGACTCGGCCGCGAAAATTGTTTCGAGCGGCCTGCCGGTGCTGGACCTCGCCGGCACGAGGCTTGTTGCCGGCGCCGCCGTGCCCGCGTCCGGTGATTAGGCAAGCGTCGCCGCGGCTCGATCTTCTATACTTCATAGGATGATTTTTCGGGGACTTGTGGCCGCGGTGTGTCTGGCCACCGCATGCGGCGCGGCTAACCCCGCCCTGCTGACCCAGCGATGGAGCGCGCAGTGGATCACCGCGCCGGGCGCGCCGGCGCGCGAGTTCGGCGTGTATCATTTCCGGCGCACGCTGTCGCTAACAGAGAAGCCCGCTTCGTACATCGTGCACGTAAGCGCGGACAACCGGTACCAGCTTTTCGTGAATGGTGAGCGCGTGTCCGAAGGCCCGGCGCGCGGAGACCTGAAACACTGGCGCTACGAGACAGTCGATCTCGCGCCGCATCTGCGCGCGGGCCGGAATGTGCTGGCGGCGGTGGTGTGGAACTTCGCCGGCGACGCTCCGCAAGCCCAGATCACGGACCGCACCGGGTTTCTACTCCAGGGCGACACCGAAGCGGAGCGGGCTGCCGATACGGAAAAAAGTTGGAAAGCCACGCGGGATGAGGCCTATCGTCCGCTGCCGGTGAGCATGGCCCAGGTGCGCGGGTATTTTGCCGCCGGCCCGGGCGAGCACGTCGAGGGAGCGAAGTATCCGTGGGGTTGGGAGACCCCGGACTTCGACGACAGCGGGTGGCCGGCGGCGGCTCCGTTGTCGCACGGCGACCCGCGTGACGCCGTGGACGGAGGGAACCCGTGGATGCTCGTGGCCGACTCGCTACCGCCCATGGAGGACAAACCGGAACGGATCGCGAAGCTGAGAGAAGCGAGCGGAGTGACGCCGCCGGCCGCATTTCCCTCCGGGCGCGCGGCCTTCGACATCCCTCCGAACACCCATGCCCGCCTGCTTCTGGACCAGGCGCATCTCACGACGGCGTATCCGGAACTTCTCGTGAGCGGAGGACGCGGGTCACAAGTGTCAATCGGATATGCCGAGTCGCTGATGATTCCCGGCGATTACCGGGGAAGGTGGCGGAAGGGGAACCGGGACGAGGTCGCCGGAAAGCGGTTTGTGGGCTATCACGACGAGTTTCTGCCCGACGGCGGAATGCACCGGTTGTTCCGGCCGCTCTGGTGGCGCACGTGGCGATATGTCGAAGTGAACGTCGACACCGCCGCGGAGCCCTTGACGATCGAGGACCTGCGCGGCGTGTTTACGGCCTATCCGTTCGACCGCAAGGCGGAAATGGACGCGGGCAGCACCGAAATTCCCCGGATGCTCGATACGGGATGGCGGACTGCCCGGCTGTGCGCGCATGAGACGTACATGGACTGCCCGTACTACGAGCAGCTTCAATATGGCGGCGACACGCGAATCCAGATCCTGGTGTCGCTCTACATGACCGGAGATGCCCGCCTGGCGCGGAACGCGATCGCACTGCTGGACGATTCGCGTACGGCCGAGGGCGCGACGGAAAGCCGTTGGCCGACCCGGCTTCAGCAATACATCCCGCCGTTCTCTTTGTGGTGGATCGGCATGATGCACGACTACTGGATGTACGCCAACGATCCCGCATTCGTGCGGAGCCGATTGCCGGGTGTGCGGGCCGTCCTGAGCTTCTTTGCCGCGCACGAGCGAAGCGGCGGATGGCTGGCCGGCGTGCCATGGTGGAATTTCGTCGATTGGGCTTCGGCCTGGCCGCGCGGAGTTCCTCCCTTAGGTGCCGACGGCGGCACGGCTGCGCTCGATTTGCAGCTCGTAATGGCGTATCAGTGGGCCGCGGACCTCGAACGCGGCATGGGCTCGGCGGCGCGCGCGGATGAGGATTCTGCGCAAGCGACAAGACTCGCCGCGGCCGTGGGCCAGCGTTACTGGGATGCGGCCCGCGGACTGTACGCGGACACGCGGGAGAAGACGAGTTTCTCGCAGCAAGCCAACGCGCTCGCCGTGCTCGCCGGCCTGAACTCGCCTGCCGAGGCGCGGGCAATCATGGAGAAGGTGCTGTCGGATGCCACGCTCACTCCGGCGTCGCTCTACTTTCGCTATTACCTGAATGCGGCCGCGCGCGCCGCGGGCTTGGGTGACCGCTACCTGGAACTCCTCGCTCCCTGGCGCAGGATGCTCGCCCTCGGGCTGACGACCTGGCCCGAAACGGAGGTCAACACGCGGTCGGACTGTCACGCCTGGAGCGCAAGCCCGAACATCGAACTGTTCCGGACCGTGCTGGGGATCGATTCATCCGCGCCGGGATTCGCGCGAGTCCGGATCGAGCCGCATCCGGGTGACCTGAAGGAAGCATCTGGCGCAATCCCGCATCCGGCGGGGACGATTCGCGTGCACTGGAAGCGCTCTGGTACGGACGGGCTGAGTGCGGAAGTGTCGCTGCCGGTGGGCGTGACGGGGGAATTTGTCTGGCGCGGCGCGGCGCGGGAACTCGCAGCGGGGAATTCGAAAGTGAGTTTCTAAAAATGCCGCCACTGCTGGCCGCCGCGGCGGTGACGAAGTCGTATGGAGGTGTACGCGCGTTGCGGCGCGTGGACTTCGAACTGCAAGCGGGCGAAATTCACGCCCTCGTTGGCGAGAATGGCGCGGGGAAATCGACCCTCATACGGATCTTCGCCGGCGCGGCGCTGGCCGACAGCGGCGAAGTGCGGTTCGAAGCTCACCCCGTGACGTTGCGCGATCCGCTGGCGGCCAAGGCGCTCGGCATCGCCGTGATCTATCAGCAGCCGGCGCTGTTCGGCGAACTCACGGTGGCGGAGAACATCGGGCTCGCGCTCGAAAGCGGCGGGCTGTGGCGGCGGATCGACTGGAAACAGAGAAAGCGGGCAGCGCGGGAGTTGCTCTCTCAACTCGGTTCAACCATCGACCCGGAACGGCGGGCGGCGACGCTCAGCATGCCGGAGCAACAGACAGTCGAAATCGCGAAGTCGCTGGGGGCGCGGGCGCGCATACTGATTCTCGACGAGCCGACAGCCTCGCTGACCGAGCGCGAAGTGACGGCGTTGTTTGGCGTGCTGCGCGAGTTGCGGAGGCGCGGCGTGGGGATGATCTATGTGTCGCACCGGCTGGAGGAGTTGCCCGGGATTGCGGATCGGGTTACCGTGCTGCGCGATGGTGAGACGGTGGAAACGCGCAAAATGGCCGAGGTGGATCGGGCCACGCTGATTCGAATGATGGTCGGCCGGGACATCGACGCGGTATTCCCGAAGCGCGAAGTTCCCGTGGGGGACATCGTGCTGGAAACCCGCTCACTAACGTGTCCGGCGGCGGGCGTGAAGAATGTCTCGATCGCGGCGCGGGCGGGCGAGATCGTCGGATTGTCGGGCTTGGTAGGCGCGGGACGAACGGAATTGGCCGAGGTGTTGTTCGGCTTGCACCGGCCTTCGTCGGGTTCGATTCTGCTGCGTGGCAAGCCGGTTGCGGTCGCATCGCCGGACGTCGCGGTACGGCTGGGCATCGCCTATGTGCCCGAAGACCGGCGGCGGCACGGGCTAGTGATGCCGATGAGCGTGGCGGAGAACGTTTCCTTGGCGCGGTTGGCAACGGCGCCGGGTATGCGCGGACTCGATTTTCAGGGCGAGAACGGCACTGCGCGGGAATACACCAGCCGTCTGGCGATCAAAACGTCGAGCGTCGCGACGGCCGTGCAGACGCTTTCGGGCGGCAATCAACAGAAAGTCTGCCTGGCGAGATGGCTGACGGCGGCGCCCGCGGTTCTGATCCTCGATGAGCCGACACAGGGCGTGGACATCGGCGCGAAGGCGGAGATTCACCGGCTCATGTCGGACCTGGCGGCGGGCGGAATGGCGATTGTGATGATTTCCTCCGAGTTGCCTGAAATCCTCGGCATGAGTGACCGGATCTATGTAATGCGCGGCGGCTCCGTCGCAGGCGAGCTTCGCCGCGCGGACGCGACGCAGGAGCGGCTGCTTGCGCTGGCCTTGGGCGAAGAGGACGCGGCGGCGTGAGGCGCGAGGCATCGGTCGCAATAGCGTGGGCCGCGCTGCTGATTGTGCTGGCCTTTGCGGCGCCCGGATTTTTCAGCGCGGGGAATCTGCGGGATCTGCTGCTCGCCAATGTCTCCACGCTGCTGGCGGCCTCGGGCATGACGCTGGTGATCCTCGCCGGCGAAATTGACATTTCCATCGGCTCGATGTTCGCGGTGCTGGCCGTGATCGCGGGACTTATCGCGCGCGCTGGTGCGCCGATGCCGCTGGCGGCCCTGACGGCGGCGGGTGCCGGAGCGCTGCTCGGCGCCGCGAACGGCGGCCTTGTGGCGGGCATGCGCATGCCGTCGATCGTGGTGACCCTCGCCACCATGATCCTCTGGCGCAATGCCCTGAACTGGGCCACCGGCGGGGCATGGATTGAAAACCTCCCATCGAACTTCCAGTGGTTCGGGCTCGGGCAGACGGCTGGTGAGGTGTTCATTCTCACCGTGGCCGCCGTGCTGGTTGTGGCGCTGGGATGGGTGTTGAAGAACATCGCGGCGGCCCGGGCGGTCTATGCAACGGGAGCCGGGGCGGAGTCGGCCCGGCTCGCGGGCATTCCGGTGCGCCGGGTCGTGTTTTGGGTGTTTGTGTGGATGGGCGCGATGACGGGCTTGGCCGCCGTGCTGGACGCCGTGCGATTTCGAGAAGTCCAGAGCAACGCGGGCGTCGGACTGGAGTTGAAAGCGATCGCGGCGGTGGTGGTAGGCGGCGCTTCCATCACCGGCGGCCGGGGCACGCTGCTCGGCACGGGGCTTGGCGTAGGACTGCTGGCCAGCATCGGCCCGGCGCTGACGTTCTTGCATATCAGCCCCTCCTGGGAGAAAGCGATTCAAGGAGCGATCATTCTTGCGTCGGTGGTGATCGATTTCGCACGCGGAGCGGAGGCGAGGAAGAATGGCTGACCGCAACCATAACCTCGCTCTCGCGGGAATGTTGGCGCTCGAAATGGCGGTGTTCAGCTTCACCGGGGCGCAGTTTCTCACCGTCGGGAATGCGTTCGAAATCGCGCGGCTCAGTGTGGAGCTTGGTTTACTGTCGCTCGCGCTGACTCCGGTAATCGTCACGGGCGGCATCGACCTTTCCGTCGGTTCGCTGCTGGCTCTTGTAGCCGTGACCTTCGGGAAACTATGGCGGGACGGAGGCCTGCCACTCGGCTGGGCGGTCGTGGCGGCGTTAGTGGTGGGGCTTGCCGGAGGCGGTCTGAATGCGCTGCTCATCGCGCGGTTCGAACTGCCCCCGCTGATTGTCACCTTGGGGACTTACTCGATGTTCCGTGGAATCGCCGAAGGACTTACGGGCGGCGCGGACAACTTTTCCAATTTTCCGCCCCGGTTCCTCTTCCTCGGACAGGGCTCATTCTTGGGATTCGTCCCGCCGCAGACACTGATCTTCGCGGCGGCCGCGGTGGGTTTTGCCTGGTTGCTGCACCGGACCGTGATCGGACGCGGTTGGTACGCGATCGGCCACGCACCGGCGGCCGCGCGGTATGGGGCTGTCCCGGTGGGGCGGCGGCTGGCGCTGGCGTACTTGCTTTCAGGCGCGGCGTCGGCCGTGGCCGCGCTCATCTACGTGGCCCATGTGGGCCAGGCCAAGTCGGATGCCGGCACGGGGTACGAGTTACTCGCGATCACCGCGGTAGTGCTGGGCGGAACGTCCATCTTCGGCGGCGTGGGCACGATCGGCGGGACGCTGCTGGGTCTGTTTTCGATCGTTGTGCTCGAAGGCGGACTGCGTCTGTCCGCCCTGCCGTCCGAGTTGACGGGCATTTTGACGGGTGTCCTGCTGCTGGCGGCCATCGGCGCAAGTTCGTTGGCCGGGCGGATCCCGGCGCGGTTTCCGATGCGGCGAGTGGCGATTGCGGGGGGTGTGCTCGCGATTGCTGGGGGCGTCTGGCTATTCGTGGCGATGCGCCCGCGGGGCGGCCCGGGCGTAAGAAGGCTCGTGATTGCCGTGATGCCGAAAGCCAAGGGGGATCCGTACTTCGTCAGTTGCCGCGTCGGTGCGGAGGAGGCGGCCGCGGCCTTACACGCGGATCTGATCTGGGACGGGCCGACAAGCATGGACCCCGCGCGGCAGAACGAGGTGATTGAAGGCTGGATCACGCGGCGGGTGGACGCCATCGCCGTGGCCGTGGCCAACGACGTGGCGATTTCGACGGTGCTGCGAAAAGCACGGGCCAACCACATTCCCGTGGTCACCTGGGATGCGGACGCGGAACCGGACGCGCGGGATTACTTTGTCGACCAGGCGACGGCCCAGGGGATCGGCTATGCTCTGACCGACGAGGCGGCGCGGTTGCTTGGCGGACACGGCTCGTTCGCCATCATCACCGGCGCGCTGACGGCGGCAAACCAGAACGAATGGATCCGTTTCATCCGCGAGCGGATTGCGGCGAAGTATCCCGGCGTGACGTTGACCGCCGTACGGCCGAGCGACGACGACCGGGACAAGGCATTCGCCGAGACACAGACGCTGATGAAGGTATACCCGGACGTGAAAGTGATTCTGGCGATTTCGGCGCCGTCGGTTCCGGGTGCGGCCGAGGCGGTCAAGCAGTCAGGCCGCGGCGACGTGAAGGTGACCGGGCTCTCGCTCCCGAATATGTGCAAGCCGTATGTCCACGCGGGAATCGTCGGGTCGGTCGTGCTATGGAACACACGCGACCTGGGTTATCTGGCCGTATATGCGGCGGACGCACTGGCGCGCGGGACCTTGAAAGCGGGGGCGGCGCGTCTCCACGCGGGGCGCCTGGGGGTCGTGCAAATCCAAGGTACTGACATCATTCTGGGCCCGCCGCTGGTCTTCACGAAGGCGAACATCGACCGGTATGATTTCTGACCCCGGCGGTCTGAGCGCACAGCGCGGGGCGTGCTCAATTCGGCCAGCCAACGTCCGCGGCCCGCTGCGTTGTGCGCGGCGTTAACTGGAGAGCGCACAGCGCGGGGCGCGCTCAAATTCGGCCAGTCAATGTCCGCGGCCCGCCGCGTTGTGCGCGGCGTTAACTGGAGAGCGCACAGCGCGGGGCGCGCTCAAATTCGGCCAGTCAATGTCCGCGGCCCGCCGCGTTGTGCGCGGCGTTAACTTGAGAGTTGATCCGCGAAAGGTCGGGATATTTACTTCTGAGCCGTGCGGCGCGGCTGGTTGAGAAAGCTGACGAGATTTCCGAGGTCCGTCGGCGCCAGAGCCGGCCACGGGATTCCTAAGGCCTCGGTCCGGTCGACCATTCTCGGGCCATGTCTCCACAGTGCGGCCGTCAGCGTCACCGCCGTGTAGGCTTGCCCGGTCGCCTGGAGACTCGGAGCATCGTGAGTACCCTCGGCGGATGAGCCGTGGCATCGCGCGCAACCCCGCTGGCTGAAAATCCGTTCGCCGACAAGAGCAGATCCGGAGGGCTCGAAATAGCGGAGGCTGGCCAGAAATGCTGCCAGGTCCGCCATTTCCCTCTCGCCAAGTTCCGGTGGCGAGATTCCCTTTTGGTTGCTCAGGCTGAGCATGCTGGGAGCGTGATTCCACAGCACGCTCGCGAACTGGGAGGTCGTCAGCGGAAGGTCCTGATCTGGACCCAGTTCAGGACCTAAGCTTCCTCCAGCGCCGCGAACGGAGTGGCATTGGATGCATTGCGCCTGAAATACCTTCCAACCGCGATCGGAGTCTCCGGCAGTGGACGCCCGATGTCCCGGGGCGCCCTCATTCACGTAGGCGACAAGATCGTTCATGTCGGTGCCCATGAATTGAGGCCATGCGCCGAGTTTGGCGGTTACGGGGCCGACCATGGACTGCGCATGATTCCACATGGCGCGCGTCCATTCGTTGGCGTCGCCGGCCGCAACCCTTGACAGGTCCGGAGCCGATTCGCCGCCCGAGGAGCGCACGGAGTGACACTGCACACAACCTTTTTGTTCGAAGACCTTTTGGCCCGCGGCGGGATCGCCGGGACGGTCGATCGTTGCCGACTGGTACAGAAACGCGAGGATGTCCGCCATCTCTTGGGAGTTGAGCTGCGGGTAAGCCTGGTCCCGCCGGATCCGCCGGAACATGCCGGGCGCGTGATTCCAAAGCGCCGCCGTGAGCCAGCCCATCGCCGGTGACTGGGGAGGGATCTGGGACAAATCCGGCGCGATCCGTCCTCCCTCGTCGCCCACGGAATGACAGATCGAGCACTGCTTTTCGCCGAAGAAAAGCGCCTTTCCGCGCCCCGCGTCGCCGACGTAGTACAACACATGACGGCCGGCGGCCGGCCGGTGTTCCCAAATAAGGACGGCGGCGAGGGCGGCTGACGCAGAAAGGGCGGCGACGACCCAAAACAGAAGCTGTTTGCGTCCACACGGCATGGTCATGCAGGGAGCGACGCACGTCATACGCCACGGCATTTCCCCCGATTTTTGTGGTATTTGCCCCGGAGCCCGTGTCGGAAATCGCGACGGTCGTCCGATTATCGGACAACTCGTCAGGCGCGATATTGACGCAGCTTGCGATAGAGCGTATCGCGCGAAATGCCGAGCAGCGATGCGGCCTTCGTCCGATTCCCATCGGCCAACCGGAGAGCCTGCTCAATCGTGAGCCGCTCCATCTGTTCCATGGATACCGGCCGGTTCGCGGCCGCGGTAACCGTGGCCTCTGGCGGCTCACCGCTGAGCAACGGTTTGAGATCCTTGTCGGTGATCGCCTGCGGGTCGGCGGCCGAGACGGCGGCGGCGCTTTCGAGCAGGCTTTCCAGTTCCCGGACATTGCCCGGAAACGGATATGCCAGCAGCAGCTCCGTGGCGTTGCGGGAAAGCGAGATCTCGCGCCCGTAGCGGCGCGTCAAGCGGCTGGCGAAATGTTGGCTCAGTACGAGAATGTCTTCCGGCCGCGCGCGCAAGGGAGGCACCTGGAGGACGACGGTGGCAATCCGGAAATAGAGATCCTCGCGCAGGAAAGTGGCCCGAAGGTCGTTCAGGTTGCGATTCGTAGCCGTGATCACGCGGACATCGACATGTACGGCCTTGGTGCTTCCCACCGGCCGCAGTTCCCCTTCTTGCAGCACGCGCAGTAGCTTCACCTGGACATCCTTGGGCATCTCGCCGATTTCATCCAGAAACACGGTCCCGCCGGCAGCCGCCGAGAAAATGCCGGGAGCGTCGGCATAGGCTCCGGTGAAAGCGCCGCGCCGGAACCCGAATAACTCACTTTCGGCAAGTTCCCGTGGCAGTGCGCCGCTGTTGACGGCAACGAACGGCATCCGCGCCCTCCGGCTGGCCTGGTGGATGGCTCGGGCGAGCATCTCTTTGCCAGTGCCCGTTTCTCCAAGAATGAGTACGGATGCGTCGGTGGCGGCCGCCAGGCGCGCCCGCTCGAGTACGCGCTCCATCGCCGGCGACACCGCAATGATGCTTTCAAAGCAGGCGTGCCGCTCCAGGTGGCTTTCCAACTGCACCACGCGCTCGCGCAGTTCCTTCACCTCGGTCAGGCGGGCAATCTTCTTCCGCACAGCCTCGTAGTCGAAAGGCTTGGTAATGTAATCCTCGGCGCCCTTTTTGATCGCTTCGATCGCGGACTCGATCGTGCCATAGCCGGTCATGATGACCACCGCGATGTCCGGATCCTGCCGCTGCAACTCCACCGTCAGCGTGAGGCCGTCCATCAACGGCATGATCAGATCGACCAGCGCGAGCGCAATGGCGGGATTCGCGGCCTGTATGGCCAGCGCTTCGGCGCCCGACTGTGCCACCTCGACCTCGTAGCCCTCGCGCGAAAGCGATTCTTTCAGCGTCGCCCCAAGCGCCGCGTCGTCGTCGACTACCAGTATGGCCGGGCCGCGCTTCACCGCAACACTCCCTCCGCAGGTACGGACGCCGTCACCAGGGGCAGCCCGATGATCGCTGTGGTGCCCTTCCCGGGTTCGCTCTCCAAGCGGATCGAGCCGCCATGCTCGTTGGCAAAGTTTCGCGCGATGGCGAGGCCCAGGCCGGTGCCCTTCCCTGGCTCCTTGGTGGTGAAGAACGGTTCGAAAACCCGAGCCAGGTCGGCCGAGCTGATGCCCGCCCCATTGTCCCGAACCGCGATTTCGGCCTGATCGTCCCGGCTCGGCCCGCACCACATGCCTATCTCGCCACCCGCTGGGACCGCATCCAATGCGTTGCTCAAGAGAATTAGCAGTACCGTCTCCAGGAGATTGCGGTCCGCGCAGACTCGCAAGCCTCTACCCTGCTCCGTCTCCACCGTGAGGGTCGCGTGCCGGGCCTGAATCACGGGCTGGAAAAAGGCCGCGACGGATTGCACTGCGGCCTCGACATCCTGAATTTCCTTGTTTACCGGCCCGGACCGCGAGAAATCGAGCAGACGCCGCACAAAATGGCGGCAGAACTTCAGTCCCTCTTCGATCCGGGCGAGATCGCCGTCATCGCCGATGCGCTCGCGCATGAGCTCCACGCGCAACAGCAGGGCCGCCAGAGGCGAGTTCAAATGATGCGCGGTTCCAGCCGCCATTTTTCCCATGCTCGTGAGTTTCTCGAGCTCAACCATCGCATCGCGCCAACGGACGCGTTCCCGAATGTCGTAGGTAGCCTCCAGGTAGTGGATCGCCTCACCACGCTCGCGGAATGGCCGGAGGCTCAGTTGGACCGGAAAAGGAACTCCGTTCCGGTCCAGCCGCATCGTTTCGACGTTCAGGACGGGCTCGCCGCCGTCCACCTGCCGCATAAACTCCCGTAGTTCTTCGACTCTCTCGCTGGGGACCGTCGGCAACGGACGACCGGCGATTTCCGACTTCCGGTAGCCGTACATTTGTTCGGCGGATGCGTTCCATTCCACGACCCGGAGTTCCTTGTCGTAGAGAATCACCCCACCGGGGAAATCTTCGAGCAGTCCGCGGTACCGCTCATTCGAACGCCGCAGGTCCTCTTCGCTTTGGCGCCGCTGCCGCAGGACGAACCAGGCGGCCCAAAACGTCAGCACCAGGGACGATGCAACGCCGCGCGTGATGTACAAATAGTGCAGCGTCAGGTAGTTAGCGTCGCGGAAGAAGCGGTTTTCCACCAGCTCCCACCCCGCGAACACGAAGGCTACAAGCGTGATGCTCGATAGTGTCAGCGTTGCCCAGAACCAATGCTTTTGGCCCATTGATCCAACGCTCGATTATGTTATCAGCAGCAAGAAATTATTGCTTGAGCGTGCGTAGGAAGGCGACCACATCGTCCAACTGTTTTCCGGACAAACCTGCCACGGCCTTCATCTTGCCATTGCCCGTCGTGATGATTTTCTTCAACTCCACGTCGGACTTCGACTGAACCCCTTTCGAGCCCAACGGACGCATATCGACCTTAAACATCTTTGCGATCGCCGGTTTCCCTTCGCCGGCGGGGCCGTGGCAGGGTTGGCATTTGGATTCGAACACGGTTTTCCCCTCCGGGGCGCCGGCGGCCGCGAGCCCGCAGGCCGCGACGAATACGATGGCGAGTGTCTTCATGATTCTCCTTTTGGTTAAGATGACTTCGAAGGCTCGAGATAACCCGAGCCGTCTGCTTCCAGCCGCCGGATCACGAGCCGGATTGCCAGCACCGTGATGGCGATAAAGAACACAGATACCGCCAGGCCGATCCGCCGGATATTTTTCTCGTGCAGCGCGGCCTCGCCGGCCTTCAGCGTTTCGGCGGCAATCTTCGTCCCGGCTTCGATGGGTTTATGCATCTCTTCGGGCTGGAACGAGTGCAGCGCCAGACGCGCCTTGACGAGATTCTCGCGGCCGTCGTCCAGCCGGATCTGCGCTTCCGAGACCTCCATGCCGGACTTGTCTGCTTCCGAAAGGACCGCGTCGGAGCGCTTGAGAGCGGCTCCCAACCCGTCGATCCACTGCGCCATCTGCGCGGCGGTTTTTGCGCCTTGCGATCCCGATTCATGGCAGGTCGAGCAGACCGCCTTCGGGCCCACGAGCATCGCCGTCGAAGGCTGTTGAATCCCGTGATTGCTGTGACACGTGATGCATCCGCCGCCGCCCGAGGCGCCCGAAAAGATGGGCTCGTGCACGCTCTTGTCGTAGAGCTGCGCGAACAACACGTGGCAACTGCCGCAAACTGCCGCGACGGAGGCCACCTCCGGCGGCTTGGCGCCGTGGTTGCCGTGACACGAAGCGCAGTTGGGAGCTCCCAGGTCGCCATTTTTCAGGTCCTCCCAATGAACGCTGGTGTAGTACTGCTCCAACTGGTTCGTCGGAATGCCATATTTCGCCATCTTTTTCGCATCGGCATGGCATCGCCCGCAGGTGGCGGGCAGGCGCACCGGGTAGACCGGAGCCAATGGATTCTTCACCGCGCGAATATCGTGGACGCTGTGGCAATCGATGCACGTCGCCACGGTGTCATCGCCGGCCGCCAGGCGCTTCCCGTGGACGCTTGTTTTATACAGCTCGAGCTGATCGACGCGCTGCTGAGGCCGGTAGCGGCGCATGAAATCCGGGTTGCCATGACAATTGGCGCAAAGCTGGGGGATCGCAGTGCGCTTGGGCTTGCCGATGAAACCCTTCGCCTTGCTCATCGCCACAGACGGGTCGTCGCTGGTCGGATCTCCACCGTGACAGTTGGCGCAGCTTAATCCGTTCGCGTAGTGAATATCGTCGTGGATCAGCAGCGCGGGCTTCTGGATCGCGCCGTCCATCACAGCGTGGCATTCAATGCAGGTATCTTTGCCGGACGCGGCGAGCAGCGAGGCGGGAACAATCAGCACCGCAAATGCAGCGAGTCTCATTTGACGTACCCCAAATAGGTGAAGACCGCCAGATAGGCAGCTAAGACGATGGCCACTCCGGTCACCAGACGTGTGCGCGCCTGCCCGGCTCGATCCACGCCCCACACCGGAATTAACGCCCACGCGGCTGCCAGCACGCCAAACCCGCCTATGCCCAGAAGTTCCCCTTCAAACATCCATACGCGGCTCGGGATGAGCTTCAAAGTGTAGAAC
>JAJYCN010000334.1 GCA_021778335.1 Acidobacteriota bacterium
GATCACCGCCGCAAAGATGAGAAGCCGCGTCCGGAAGCGCTTCCACATGGCCAGGGTCGTCCTTCATTTTTGCCTCAGTAGTGTAATGATTTCGTCAGCGGTGATCGCGCCGGACAGCTTTCCCTGGTCGTCCACAACAGGCAACGTCAGTAGATTGTATTTGTCGAAAAGTTCGACAATCCTGTCCTGCGTTTCCTCTTCATGGACGGTGATAAGCCGATCGAGCGCCAGGTCCCGCAGCGGCGCATGTCCCGGCGCGGCCAACAAACGCGACATCGGAACCGCTCCCGTCAGCCGCCCGTCCTCCTCCACCAGGAAGATCGTGTTCAGCGTCTCCGGCAGTTCCTCCCGCGTGTGCAGCGCCGCCAGCGCCGCCGCCACCGAAGCCCCCGAATGCACCGCGATGAAGTCCCGGCTCATCAACCCGCCCGCGGAGTCTTCGTCGAACTCGAGCAACTCGCGCAACTCCGTTTTCGGCTCGTGCCCCATCTCCTCCAGAATCTCTTCCGACGTCTCTTTCCCGAGTTCGCTCAGCACGTCCGCCGCTTCGTGAGGCGGCATCTCCTCGATAATCTCCGCCGCTTTCTCGGTCTCCAGCGACTCGACAATACTCGCCTGAATGTCCGGATCGATTTCCGATAGCGTCTCCGCCGCCACTTCGCTGTCGATCGTCTCGAAAATCGCCTCGCGGTCCTCCGGAGTCAGGTCCTCCACAATGTCCGCCAAATCCGCCGGGTGCATCTTCTCGAGCAAACGGTTGCTGATGTTCAGCCGCAGCCGCCTCTGCGGGTCCGCCTCGAGAATGTTGCAGAACTCCCACGGGATCGAATGCGGCGCGATGTGCGTCTGCGTCTTCCGGATCCAGCGTGGTGGCACAACCCCCCGCAGCAGCCGGCGATACACACTGCGGACCCCGATGTCGACCTCGAGTATCTTCAATTCCGCGCGGTCCTCGCGCTCCACCACGTCGAACGTCACGTCGGTGACCCGCACCACCTTCCGCCCATGCGCGTCAATGATCTGCTGGTCCAGCAGGTCGCGCATCAGCCTTAGCATGTATTCGTCGGAATGATACGGCGTGAGCTGCTCGTCCTTGAGCGAAATGCCGTCGAGCGTTATTGAGTGCACCTGGTCGTAGCGCACCGTCAGCCACGCCCAACCTCCGCCCACCAGGTACCGGTCCACGCGCGCCGCATCCACCAGAGGCACAAGGGCGGCGTCGCGAACCACGCCGATTCGCTTTCCTTTCAGATCGAAGACAGGGAGGCCGTATAGTTCGGTAAGGTACAAGATCTCCGCCATATAGAGCCACCCGACGTCATCGAATTCGTGCAGGGTACAGCGGCCGCACATCCCTCCACGGCCATCTCCACACCTACTTCTAACTATGCCCCAAACCGCCGGATAGAGGCAACAATGCAGCCGTGAATCTCCCGTAACGTCCCGTCGATCGCTTACCCTACCGCGCGGCGCGTTCCAGTTCCATAGCGTGCGCCCCAACCGCGGCTTCGAGCCCATCCAGGTCGTAGCCCCCTTCGAGCACGCTCACCAGCCGGCCATGCGAGTAACGGTCCGCCATCTCCGCCATCAGGCGCGTCAGGTCGGCGAAATCGTGGTCCGTCAGCCGGAACCGCCCCAACGGATCGCCCAACCTCGAGTCGAACCCGGCCGAGACGAACACAAACTCCGGCCGGAAATGCTCCACCGCGGGCAACAGCACATGCTCGAACGCCCCTAGAATCTGCTGCCGCCCGGAACCGGCTGGCAGCGGGCAGTTAATGATCGTCCCCTGAGCCGCGCCTTCTCCCATCTCGTTCGCATCGCCGGTCCCGGGATACCACGGATGCTGATGCGTGCTGAAGAAGAGCACCGAAGCGTCGGCATAGAAGATCTCCTGCGTCCCGTTCCCGTGGTGCACGTCCCAGTCGGCGATCAGCACCCTTCCCACCCCGTGCCGCCTCTGCGCATACCGCGCCGCCAGCGCCACGTTGTTGAACAGGCAAAACCCCATACCCCGGTCCGAAGTGGCGTGATGCCCCGGAGGCCGCACAATCGCGAACGCGTTCTTCGCCGTCCCGCCGGCAACCCGGTCCACCGCCTCCAGCACTGTTCCTACGGCCGCCAACGCCACATCAAATGACCGCGGGCAGATTTGCGTATCGCCCGTCGCCAGCATCTCCCGGCCCGACGCCACATCCCGCTCCACCGTCCGTAAATAGTCGCGCTGGTGGCACAGTAGCAAATCGTCTTCGGTGGCCGCGCGCCCGTCAAACGCGCTCAGCGGCCGTCCGGCCAAACCCCGCAGCGCCGCATCGAAACGCGCCGGCTGTTCCGGATGCCCCAGCCCCGTGTCGTGCTCGCGCGAAACCGGCGAAGCGAGCCACACCGTGCCCCCGCTCATGCCGCCATTCTCTCAAGCAGGCGGCGCTTCACCTCCGGCCATTCCTTGTACGTAATGCTGTAGTACGCCGTATCCCGCACCCGCCCGCCTTGCATCAGCATGTGGCCGCGAAAAATCCCTTCCTCCCGCGCCCCGATCCGCTGAATCGCCGTCCGGGACCGCACGTTGTTCACATCCGTCTTCAACTCCACCCGCAAACAACACCACTGCTCGAAGGCGTGCCGCAGCATCAGGTACTTCGCCTCCGTATTCACCGCGCTCCGCTGCCACGGCCGCATCACCCAGGTCGACCCGATCTCCACCCGCCTCTGCTTCCGCTCGATATTCAGATACCTCGTCGAGCCGGCCACCTCGCCGGTCAGTGCGTCCACCGTCGCAAACGGTAGCGAAATGCCCCTCTGGTGCTCGTCGAGCGCATCGTCGATGTATCGCGCCAGTCCGGCTTCGTCATGAATGCGCACGGGCATCCACGTCCAAAGGTCCGGATCCAAGCCATGCCGCGGCAGGCCCGGCAAATGGGCTTGCGAAAGAGGCTCCAGCCGCACCGAGCGGCCCGTCAGCGTGACAGGTTCAATCTCCATCATTGCCGGGTCTGCGGCGCCGCCGGCGCGGGCTCGACAGCCGCCGCGCCGATCTTGGTGCCGATCGCTTCACCCGACACGATCAACTCCACCCGCCGGTTCTGCTTTCGTCCCGCCGCCGTGTCGTTCGATGCAATCGGCCTCGCGTCGCCATAACCCATTGAGTTCAAATTGTCCGTCGAAATCCCCTGGTCGTGCAGAAACTCCACCACGGAATCGGCCCGCTTCTCCGATAGCTTCTGGTTGAACGCCGCGCTCCCTGTCGAGTCCGTGTATCCTTCCGCCGTCAGTTTCAGCCCCGGATGCGCCAGAATAATGCCCGCTAGCCGCGCCAGCTTCAACTGCGTGTCCGGTTTCAGCGTGTACTTGCCTGAATCGAACAGCACATCGGCCATCGTCACTACCAACCCGCGGTCGGTGTCCCTCGTCGCCAGCACCGCGTTCAACTGCGCCAAAAGCTGCGCGCGAAGCTGCTGCTTTTCCATCTCCGCCTGCTGCGCCTGTTTCTGCGCCTCGGCGGCGGCCTGCTGCGCTCGCTGGGCCTCGGCCGCGGATTCGGCCCGCGCCGCATCCGCCCGCGCCTTCTCGGCGTCGGCCTGGGCGGCCGCCAGTTGCGCCTGCATCTTCTCCATCTCGGCCTTCTGCTGAGCCGCCTCGGCCTGCGCTCGCTGGGCCTCGGCCGCCTTGCGCTCGGTGTCCGCCTTCTCCCGCGCCGCCGCCTCGGCCGCCGCCTTCTCCTTCGCCGCCTGCTCGGATGCCTTGATCGCTTCCTGCCTCTGCTCTTCCTGCCGCTTCACTGCGATCGCTCGCGAATCCTCCGCCGTCTGCGCCGCCTCCCGCGCAATCATGACCGCCGGCTTGCGCTGCTTCCGCTTCAGATAATCTTCGGCCTGCTGTAAGTCCTGCTTCGCCTTCGCGAACGTGTCCGGAGCGTCCTTGTCCGCCCCCGACGATTGCGCAATGTTCACCGCATTCCGTGCTTCATAAATCTCCACCGGTATCTTCGGGTCGGGCGTAAGCTGCAGCACGTTCGCCAGTTTCTGATACTGACCGCGCTTCAGTAGTTCGTAGTGCGCGTCCACGGTCTCGATCTTGCCCACCGTGTCCGGCCGCACTTCGTTTTCCATGATGATCACGTCGCTCGGCTCGCTCACCGCGAAATACGGCTCGGCCGTCACGATGAGTGCGAACACCTGCAGATCCGTCGTCACCTTCAGGCTGCTCTTGTTACCGTCCAGCAGCAGTTCGCCCAGGTTCTTTGGCCGTCCTTCCGGCGAAATCGCCCACAGCACATAGGTCAGATATTCGGCGCCAAACTGGCTCGGTGCCCCGATGTTGCGGAAGTTCGCCTCGATGCTGATCGCCCCCTGCTTGCTCTCCACCTTCGCCGTCCCCGACGCCTTCGGCATCACCGCCGTCCCCGAGAAATTGATCATCGTGGCGCCGCTGCGATGACGGTAATTAATCGCCTTGGTGGATTTCGCCACCGAGTTCGAAGTGAACATCGGAGGCGGCTGATCCTGGGCAAAAACCGCGGGCGCGGCCAGCCCGATCAGAAGCAGAGCAAGCTTTCGATCCATTGTCGTCGAATCCCTCCGTTGTTCATGGTATCGAAACAGCCGCGCCGCCATATTCTACGGTACGGTCGGGCTGGCTCTCCGGTTCGATCCCCGCCCCGTGGCCCTCTCGAACATAAACCACGTGAAATGTCTCGGCCGCCGGCATCCCCGGATACCTCCCATGCCGCGCCCCGAAACTGAGCCGCTTCGCCCGGTCGTCCCACTTGATCTCCACCGTCGCGTATGCCCCGCGCTCATACGCGTACCCGTCGTTCTCATCCTCGTACAAGGTGAACTCCCCATCCGCGCCCGGATACACGCGCAATTCCACCGGCGCACTCAGATTCTCGGTCGCGTACTGCACCTCCGGCCCCATCGGCACAATCGAGCCCGCTCGCACATACAATGGAATCCGGTCCAGCGGCGCCGCCGCGTCGATGCTTCGCCCGCCCGCTTCCGTCCGCCCCGTCCAGAAATCCACCCAATCCGCCCGCGGCAGATACAAGCGCCGTGTCGTCGCGCCCGGCTCCGTCACCGGATTCACCAGAATCGCCGGGCCGAACAAAAACTCATCCCCGGTATCGAGCGCCCGCCGGTCCTCGCGAAAATCCATCGCCAGCGGACGCATGATCGTGTAACTCCCGCTCGTCACCCGCCACGCCAGCGAATAAAGGTAAGGCAGCAGCCGGTAGCGCAACCGGTCGAACTTCGTCAGAATCTCCTGCGCAGGCTCCCCATAGCTCCACAACTCGTTCTGGTTCGTGGTCCGCGTGCCGTGAACGCGGAAGATCGGGCAAAACGTCCCATACTCGAACCACCGGACAAACAACTCGCGATACCCCTCGTCGTTCGGATTCCCGATGAAGAACCCTCCGATGTCCGTCGTCCAGTACGGAATCCCCGAAAGCGAGAAATTCAGCCCCGCCGGAATCTGCCGCCGGTACGCGGTCCAATCGCTCAGCACGTCGCCCGACCACGCCGTCACGCCGTTCCGCTGGCTGCCCGCGAATGCCGACCGTGAAAGAATGAACACCCGCTTGTCGTTCGACGCCGCCCGCTGCCCCCGGTACACTCCCTGCGTGTCCAGCAGCGGATACACGTTGGCATACCGGTCCCCGCTCCCGATCGCGAGCTTGTGGCCGAGCAGAATGTTCTCCTGCTGTCCTTCGGTCTCCGGTTCCGTCGTATCCATCCACCAGGCATCGGCGCCGATCCGGAACAACGCCTGGTTCACCAGACTCCAGTAATAGTGCCGTGCCGCCGGGTTCGTCGCGTCGTACACCGCCATCCCCAGCGGATGAAACCCGGCCACCTTGGTCTTCTCAATGAAATACCCGCGCCGCTCCATTTCCGCATATACA
>JAJYCN010000335.1 GCA_021778335.1 Acidobacteriota bacterium
CGGGATTGGCGGCGAGGAACTCCGGGGTGACGTCGACGATTTCGCAGGCGGGCGCGGAGATGCTCAGGTAGTCGAGGAAGACGGCGGAGATCCACTCGTTGGCGAGGATGCGGCGGTGCTGGGGGTTGTTGAGGAACTTGACGACATAGAAGTGGCCGTCGTCGCAGGCGAGCAGGTGAGCCTGCGCCCCGCCGCGCATTTTACGGACGAGGCGGAGCGGGCGGATGGGCATGGGGGAACGGTGGGGCCTTTTTGGTTAGAGTAGCAAGGAGAAAGAAGCCGGGAGCAAGAAGCAAGAAGCCGGAAGCGGGGAGGCGGAGATGGGGTAACCTAGAGGCTTAACCGGGAACTACGGAGAGAGGGCACAATGGCTGAAGAGAAGAGTAGCGGGGCTGGTGAGGTGAAGGGGCGGGACGAGGTGGCTTTGGAGTTGATGAAGTTCGTCGCGGTGACAACGGGATATGGCAAGGGGAGTGGCGGGGCAGGCTTTACGGGCAAAGCGATGCGCACTCCAGAGGAGCACGCCGAGTCGCTGCTCGAGTTGTTCCAGCGCTGCCGCGCCATCGTTGCTTCGGCGCCGGGCGAGGCTAGCCGCGGGGCGGCTTAGCGCTTCTTCGCGGCTTTTTTCGGTGCGGCCTTCTTGGGGGCGGCCTTCTTGGGGGCAGCCTTCTTGGGGGCAGCCTTCTTGGGGGCAGCCTTTTTGGGGGCGGCTTTCTTTGGCGCGGCCTTTTTCGGGGCGGCTTTCTTGGCGGCCTTAGCGGGCGCGGCCTTCTTCACCGCGACTTTTTTGGCGGGCGCTTTTTTGGCTGCCTTTTTGGGCGCGGCTTTTTTGGCTGCCGCTTTTTTGGCAGGAGCTTTTTTGGCGGCTGCCTTTTTGGCGGGGGCCTTCTTGGCCGGCGCTTTTTTCGGCGCGGCGGTTGCGGCCTTCTTTACGGGTTTCTTCTTCACCGGTACGGCTGCCGGCGCCGCGGCGGCCGCGGGTTCGGGCGTCACCGGTGTGACGATCACTTCTTCGACGATGACCTCCGAGATCACGTTTTCGCCGTCGTCCTCTTCGGCCGCGCCGTACTCGCCGATTTCGGGTTCCATGGCCGAGCCTTCCTCCTCGTAGTCGAACTCATCCACATCATCGTCGCCCGCGGCGAACCGATGGTCTTCAAACATTTTCAGGGCCTCCCGTGTTTGTCAAAAAACCACACCTTAGCATAACTCGTTTTCCGGACAAGGCAAGGGCAAAAGCGAATAAAGAAGCAAGAAGCCGGAACGGAGGTTAGGGGTTTACGGTGGTGGTGCGGCGGTGGGGGGAGTGGAGGGTTGCGGTGTAGGAGGAGTGAGTGTGCGCCGTGGCGCGGCGGCGGGCGGTAGTGGGCGTGTGCTTGCCGCGGCGGGTGGTGTGTTTGCGGGAGGCGACGACGCGGCGGGTGACGCGTTCGGGGCGCGGGGCGAGGGGCACCGCGAGGAGAGCGCCCGGGCGCGGGTCGAGTTCGACGCCGGTATTGGCGGCCTGGAGGGCGCGGACGGAGGAGCCGGTACGGTGGGCGATGGAGGCGAAGGTTTCGCCGGGTTCGACGCGGTGGAGGCGCCAGGCGGCGCGGTGTTCGACGGGGACTTGGGCTAGAGCGGAAGCGAGATCGTCTGCGCGGCCTTTGGGAATCTTAAGCACATATCCGTCGGGGGCGACGCTGCGGATGAGGGCTGGGTTGAGGTCCTGGAGTTCCGCGACGGTGACTGCGAGGGCGTCGGCGACGAGCGGTAGGCTGGTGGCGCCCTGCATGGGGACGGTGTCGAAGGTTTCGGCGGGGTCGGGGATGACGCCGTCGAGGCCGTAATCTTTCGGGTTCTTCGCCATGATGGTCATGGCGAGGATGAGGGGAACGTAGTTGGAAGTTTCCTTGGGCAGGACGTTGAGGTGCTGGAGTTCCCAGAAGTCGGCGTAACCGGTGCGTTCGACGGCGTGATCGACGCAGCCTGGACCGCAGTCGTATGCGGCCATGGCGAGGTACCAGTCGCCGAAGTGCTTATAGAGATCGTGGAGGTGGTGGGCGGCGGCCTGGGTAGCTTTCACCGGGTCCATGCGTTCGTCGTAATAGGTGGTCTGGTTGAGGCCGTACTCGCGGCCGCGGAACTGGGCGAACTGCCAGAGGCCGACGCAGGACTTATAGGAGCGGGCGCGAGGGAGGAAGCCGGACTCGTCCTGGGCGAGGTAGATGAGTTCCTTGGGGACGCCCTCCTGGGCGAGGGTCTGTTCGATCATGCCGCGGTAGCGGCCGGCGCGGCGGAGGCCGGCTTCGAGGATTTTGTGGCCGCGATCGGTGGAGAAGTAATGGATGAAGCTGAGGACGGGGTCGCGGAGTTCGAGGGGGAGTTGGGAAGCGGTGCCGCCGAGTTCGCCGGCGACCTTGGGCTTGAGGGAGGGGTCGACCGGGAAGGTCATATCGAGGATGCCTTCGAGGGGGGGCTTGTCGTAGACAACCTCGTCGGTGGACTGGCTGGCGCCGAGGCCTTCGGTGTCGAGGCGATAGATGGCTTCGGTGAGCTGGTCCGTTTTGCGTTCGATGCGCTGGCGGTCGGCGGGGTCGGCGGGAGAGGTGAGGAGGGCTTCGATGGCGCGGTCGAATTCGGCGCGGGCGTTGGTGGGGTCGCCTGCGTCGTAGAAATCGCGGCCGCGGCGGTAGTGTTCCTCGGCTTGGCGGAGGCGCTGATCGGTGAGGCTGGGGAGAGGCGTGATGGCGGCGAGAAGGCTTACGGGCTCGTGGGCGTAGAGGCCACTGGGAGCGGGAAGAGCGGCGGGGGCGGGACCCGACACAGGGGAGGCGGGGGCGGCGGGGAGGAATGCACTTGCGAATTTTGTATACGACGCGGAGTGAGTGGAAGCGCAACCAGCCAGCATCAAGGCCAGGGCGACGGGGGGCGTCAAGGTCACGAGTCGGTGGTGAAAGATCATGACTTTTGGGTTACATGGATGCTAAGCCACAGGAAATTAAAACTTTACAACAACAGCTTAGGGCGCGTCAATCAGGGTTTGTACGATTTTCCCCGGTTATCCAGGAGCACCTTGGGCCGAGATTCAGTCTTCTCTGATATGTCTTTCGGCAGAGTCTACGGATTTTCATAGAGTTGCGGCGAGAGTCTGTATGCGATGCGGGTAGCGGGAGGTACAGCGCCGGGCAGGCCGGGGGGGCGATTTTTGTGTTCACGGGGTTACGCTGGCTTTGCGGAGGGGTTGGCCGGGTTTGGCTCCGCCGTCGATGTGGATGTTATTGACGACGGAGGTGGCTCCGGCGGATTTGGCCATGCGGGTAGCGGCGCCTTTGTGCTGCATGACGGTGGTGTGGCCTTCCCAGGTGGCGACGCCGTTGTGGACGTGGACCTGGAAGCCGTCCTTTCCGATCTTGGACTTGGCGAGTTTGGCGCGGATGGTCTGTTCGATGGCCGAATCGGAGTAAGCGTGGGGCGCGGGCGTGTGCGAGGCGGCGAGCACCGGGACGGCGGCGAGGGCGATCAGGAAGAACGAAGCCAGGAGTCTCCTCATATAAGGACAAGTGGGCGGAGCGTGGGCAGGGCTCTCAGGCGGCGTTGCGGAGGCGGGGGAATTCGAGGGGCGCTTTGGGGGCGTTGCGGAGGGGCATGGGGATGAGATTGGTTTGGGCCTGGGCGACGGGGAGGTCGCCGTCGGGGGGCATGGCGGCGGCGAGGGTGCGAGTGGCGATACGGAAAAGTTTCAGGGCGAGGCCGGAGGCGTCGAGGCCGGGGTAGATGCGGCGGAGGGTGGATCCCCAATTCGCCATGAGGCGGAGATGGGCGGCGAGGGGGCGGCGGGCGTGGCGGATGGCGATGGAAAAGTTGATTAGGTCGTTGACCAGGCTGGTTTCGGCGGAGAGGATGCGGTCGACGAGCTCCTTGCGGCGGCGGACGGCGGCGAGGATGCGGCGGTAGCGGCGGGGGGCGTAGGCGCGAGCGAGCTCGGGTTGGCCGGATGCAAGCAGGTCCTCGTAGATGGGGGCGAGGAGGGCGGGGAGGGATTTGGCCGCGGTCCACCAGAAGCCGCCCATCATGCGGGGGTTGAGGACGTCATAGGTGAACTCGCGTCCGTGGTAGCGGGGGCTGGGGTTGCTGGCGGCGTAGACGAGGATCGGGAGAGTGCGGCGGGGATCGGAGAGGCGATCGGGGACGGAGAAGTGGAGGGGCGGGAGTTCGTTGCGGAGGGTGTGCTGGATGGCCTGGCTGACGGCGCCGAAGACGGTGGAGAAGGTGGCGGAGCGTTCGAGGGGGGCGGAGCGCCAAAGGGCGATGGGGTTGTTGTCGAAGGATTCGCGGGGTTCGAAGGACGGATTGTAGGTTGTTTCCATATTTTTTCGAAGTTCCTTTCCCGATTTGGGCAGAGCCCTCACTCGCGATTCGATTGTATCGGCGGGGGTGCAGGGAGGCGGGGTTGGGTGGGGGTTTGGGCTGGCGGGTGAGCGGGTAAGTGGTTTGCGGGGGAACGGGTTGGGGGGATGAGAAAAAAGTTGAGAATTTTGTGAATGAGTTTGTACCAAGTGCGGCCCTTGATCCCATTCCCGATGTCCGTTCCGGAAATCGTCGTGGAGCGTGGCCGTAGACGTGGCGTGGGAGTTTGGCCTCGGTCAGGTGAGTTCGCGCCATTGCTTCGGTAGTGGCGGGTCCGCGGCGCTCCGGCCGCGTCTGGTGCGCGAGCGAGTTCCTGCGGCGGCCTTGGTGGACGCCGTGGATGAGGCTCCGGTGAATTCGGAGCGAGGGGCGGGGTGGATACTTTCGGTACACATGTTTTCATAAGCGGATTGGGAATTGTGTAATACTGCTTACGGGCGGAGGGAAGGCCGCCGGGGTGCGTGGTGGAGACGGGCGCGACGGGACGAGAGGCGCTGCCGGCGCCGGATTTTAGGGCGCTGTTCGAGGGAGCGCCGGGGTTGTACCTGGTGCTTACGCCGGATCTGCGGATTGTCGCGGTAAGCGATGCTTACGCGGAGGCGACGATGACGCGGCGCGAGGAGATTCTGGGGCGGCGCATTTTCGAGGTGTTTCCGGAAAATCCGGACGATCCGGAGGCGATGGGGGAACGGAACCTGCGCGCGTCGCTTGAGAAAGTTCTGGCGACGGGGACGGTGGACGCGATGGCGGTGCAGAAGTACGACATCCGGACGCCGGCGGCGGGCGGGGGGTTCGAGGAGCGGTGGTGGAGTCCGGTGAACAAGCCGGTGCGGGGCGCGAGCGGGGAGATCGAGTTCCTTATCCATCGCGTGGAGGACGTGACGGAGTTCGTGCGGCTGATGGCGGGCAGCACGGAGAAGATGGAAGCGGAGATCTTCCTGCGGGCGCAACAGTTGCAGGAGGCGAACCGGCGGCTGGAGAAGCTGAACAAGGAACTGGCGGAGGCGAACGCGAGGACGGTGGAGGCTGAGCGTGTGAAGGGCGAGTTCTTCACGAACGTTTCGCACGAACTGCGGACACCGCTGACGCTGATTCTGGGGCCGGTGGAGAGTCTGCTGGGCGGGGACCGGGGCGAGTTGCCGGGCGGACAGCGGGAGGCGTTCGAAACGATCCACAACAACACGCTGCGGCTGCTGCAGATGGTGACGGGGCTGCTGGATTTCTCGAAGCTGGAAGCGGGTAAGTTCCGGGTGAAGCGGGAGCCGGTGGATATCTGGGCGCTGAGTTACTCGGTGGTGTCGGACTTCGGTCCGCTGGCCGAGCGTAAGGGGCTGGCGCTTAGTATTTCCGCGAGCGAGCACTTAGTACCCCAATTCGGAATTACGGTGACGTATTCTTCGGGGGGTCAAGCAGCGGCGCGCAGCGCGTTTGGCTTGAGGCGCTGCATGAGGTTGGCAAGGGCAGCCCGCGTAAACGTCCAGCGAAA
>JAJYCN010000336.1 GCA_021778335.1 Acidobacteriota bacterium
CGCGCCTCGCCCTCCGCCACCGGCCGCTGAAGCGGGCCGCGAATCCCGCCGGCCGGCTCAAATTGCTCTCCTGATCCGCTAAAATAACGGCGGATCATGGAGTACTGCCGCATCGCCCCCTTCGCGCTCGCCCTCGCCTCCTGCACTCTCCTCTCCGCAGCCGAGTCCGGCGCGAAGCCGGCGGTCACCTTCAGCCACGACGTCGCGCCCATCTTCTACCAGCACTGCGTTGTCTGCCATCACCCCAACGACATCGCGCCGATGTCGCTCGTCACTTACAAGGAAGCCCGGCCGTGGGCCGAAGCCGTCCGCGAAGCCGTCGCCGGCCGTAAGATGCCTCCCTGGCACGCCGACCCCTCCGTCGGCGTGTTCCGCAACGACGCGCGCCTGTCCGGCGCCGACATCGCCACCATCGAAGAATGGGCCAAAACCGGGGCGGAAGAAGGAAACCCGGCCGACCTCCCGCCCGCTCCCGTCTTTCACGACGGCTGGCACTTCCAGCCCGACGTCGTCTTCACCATTCCGCCCGAGCAAGTTTCCTCCGCCGGCCAGGACGAGTACGAGTACATCTATGTGCCAACGAATTTCACCGAGGACAAATGGGTGCAAGTGGCCGAGGTCCTGCCCGGTGACCGTCGCGTCGTCCATCACGCCACCGTCAGCGTCGTAAGCGCGGACGCGGTCCCCAAGTCGGAGGCTCACCGCGAAAAGTCAGCCGCCGGCGGTGACAAGTACCGCTACACAACCGGAAAAGTCCAGCACCTCCGTCCCGAGGTCCCCGTCGTCGACGATGGCTGCTCCGATCCCGGCGGCGGCGCTCTGCCCGGCGAAAAGCAATACATCAACCGTGTCCCGGCCATCTATCTTCCGGGCCACCTGCCGGAAGTCCGCCCGCCCGGCTATGCCCTGCGCATCCCCGCCGGCTCCTACCTCCAGTTCCAGATTCACTACAGCAACCGCCTCGGCCGCACCGTTACGGACCGCACCGCCATCGGCATCAAGTTCGCCGAAGAGCCCGTAACCCACGAAGTGGCGCAGTACGAGATCTGGAACAACATGTTTCTCATTCCGCCCGGCGACGCCAACCACCGCGTCACTTCCTGCTTCACGCTCCCGAAGGACGTCATGGCCGTGGCCTACACCGCCCACATGCACTATCGCGGCAAAAGCATGAAGACCGAAGCCATCTTCCCCGACGGCCACCACCAGATGCTTTACTCCGTGCCGAAGTACGACTTTCACTGGCAGGAAACTTACTTCCTCGAAAACCAGTTCATCCTGCCCAAAGGCACAAAACTCGTAACCACCGCCTACTTCGACAACTCTCCGAATAACCCGCTCAACCCGGATCCCACGAAAGCCATCCGCTGGGGCGAGCCAAGCGGCGAAGAGATGATGGGCTTCTGGCTCGCTTTCTCCGACATCACTCCCGGCGGCGAACACGCCGCCGGCGGAAAGTAACATTTCCCACCCATCGCCTATGTGCCGCCACGCCACTTCACGCCGGGATTTCTTTCGCGACATGATCCTCGGCCCCACCGCCGGAGCTTCCCTCCTCTCGCTCGCCTCCATCCGCGCCGCCTGGGCGCAGGCCTCCTCCGCCAACGCCCCCACCAACCTGTTCGACATCCAACCCGTCGCCGAAGACGCCTACTTCGCCTTCGCCCGCCCGCAGGCCGTCGCCAACTGCAACGCCACGATCTTCGTCAACTGGGCCGACGTGCTCGTCGTCGACGCCCATTCCAAACCCTCCGCCGCCTCCGCCCTGATCGCGCAAATCCGCAAGCAGATCACCCCCAAGCCCGTCCGCTATCTCGTCGACACCCATTTTCACTGGGACCATGCGCAGGGCAACGCCGGCTACCGCGAAGCCTTCGGCCAGGACCTGAAAATCATCTCGAGCGCCGCCACCCGGAAACTCG
Source organism: Acidobacteriota bacterium (assembly GCA_021778335.1). Classification (GTDB taxonomy): domain Bacteria; phylum Acidobacteriota; class Terriglobia; order Bryobacterales; family Bryobacteraceae; genus JAJYKC01. The sequence goes on from JAJYCN010000336.1 coordinate 1,923, forward strand.
AAGCCACCTTGCTCGCCCCGCGCCTCCAGGCTTCGCTCGATCCCCACGGCCTTCCCTTCTCTTCCCAGCCACACATCCCCGTCCTGCTCGACGACGCCCGCAAACAACTCAGCGCCGCCCACTCCGCCCAGCAACGCGCCGCCCTCGCCGAACGAGTCCGTCAACTCGAGTCCTTCGCGCGCGAAATGCGAAACTTCCATCCCGAGTTACCCACCGTCACCTTCGATAAATCCTATGTAATTCGCGACAGGGCTCACGACTTACACATCGAGTTTCACGGCCGCGCCCACACCGCCGGCGATGTCGTTGTCTATTGCCCCCAGAAACACGTGGTCGCCACCGGAGACATGGTCATCGGAACGCTGCCGTTCCTGGGCGACAGCTATCCCAAAGAATGGCCAATAACCATCGACTCCGTCGCCAAACTCGACTTCAACCGCGTCTGCGGCGGCCACGGAAACGTCGGCCACGGCAAGCAGCGCATGATGGACCAGCGCAATTACATCGAGGAACTGGCCGAACGCGTCGAAAATGGCAAGACGGCGGGACTCTCCCTCGCCGACATACAGAAGAGCATCCCTGTCTCTTCCATCAAAGCCTTTTCCGACGATGACTACGGCAGACTCGTCTCCTCCGGCCGCGATCTCTCTTCCATGCAGCAGGCCGTCGACACCAACATCGAGCACATCTACACCCGCCTCGGCCAAAACTAACTCCCCGGCAACTTGCTCCCGAGCCGATCGGATGTATGATTTACGATAGCCGCGATCGCAGCGGCCAAGGAAAGGGTTCGCGTGTCATCACATTCATTCTCCAGACGCCATTTCTTCTTCGGCTCCCTCCTCGCCGGCGCCGTCCCCGCCGGCGGCTTCGGCAGTGTCCCGTCTCTCCGCGCCCTCGGCTACAAGCCCTTTTACGACAGACTGAACGTCGCCGCCATCGGCTGTGGCGGCCAGGGCGGTGTCGACTTGAACGACGCGGCCCGCACCGAAAACATCGTCGCCCTCTGCGACGTCGACGTGAATCGCGCCGCATCGAACATCAAGAAGTTCGAAGGCCGCCCGCTCTATCGTGACTTCCGCGTCATGCTCGACAAGGAAGGCAAGAACATCGACGCCTGCACCATCGGCATCCCTGATTTCATGCACGCCACGGTCGCCCTCGCCTGCATGGAGCGCGGCAAGCATGTCTACTGCGAGAAGCCCCTCACCCGCACACCCTGGGAAGCGCGCATCCTCCAGCAGGCCGCCATCAAATACAAAGTCGCCACCCAGATGGGCAACCAGGGTTTCTCCGCCGAAGCGCATCGCGTCGCCTGCGAAATCCTCTGGTCCGGCGAAATCGGCGACGTCACCGAAGCCCACGTTTCCACCACGCCCGGCACACACCCCACCGCCCTGCAATCCCTGCCTCCCGCCGAACCTGTTCCCTCAACTCTTGTCTGGGAAAACTGGCTCGGCTCCGCGCACGACCGTTCCTTCAGCACCGACTACGTCCCCTATAACTGGCGCGGCTTTTTCGACTTCGGCACCGGCCAGATCGGCAACTGGGCCACCCACACCGCCGGTCCGGTCCACTGCGCTCTCCAACTCACCGCGCCAACCAGCGTCGAGCGCACCGAAGACGTCGGCCCCAGCAGCATCACCTTCCCCACCCGAGCCATTATCCGCCTCGACTTCCCGGCCCGCGGCGCCATGCCGGCCGTGAAAGTCTTCTATCACGACTCCGCCCGCCCCAGCGCCCCCGACGCCTACCACGTCCCCGGCATGGAGAACGAAACCATCCTGCCGCCCATGTTCAACCTCGCCGGCAAAGGCCGCCCACGAATCGGCGTCCATCCCGAGGGATCGTATCCCCGCGGTCCGCGCCCGCACCTGCCGCCCGGAGAACGCATGGGCGCCGGAGGTCCTGGCGTCAAGGTCTTCGGTGAAGCTCCCGAACCGCCGCAGCCCGGCATCCTCAGCGGCAACGGCAGCGTCTTCATCGGCACGAAAGGCATCATGGCCACCTGTGCGCGCGGCGAAGGCGTATGGCTGCTGCCCGCCTCCCGCTGGGCCGAATACGTCCTGCCTCCTGAACTTCTCACCCGCTCCCCCGGCCACATGCTCGATTGGGTCCGCGCCTGCAAAGGCGGCGATCCCGGCTGCTCGAACTTCTCCATCTCCGGACCCTACGCCGAATGGCTCGCCCTCGCCGCCATCGCCTTCCGCGTTCCCGGCAAACTGGATTGGGACAGCAAAAACCTCCGCTTCACCAACAGCCCGGAAGCCAACAAGTTAGTCAAACCCATCTTCCGCTCCGGCTGGGAGATGAAACTGTGAACGGTATCAACCGGCGCGACCTTGGCCGGCTCGTTCTCGCGGCCCTGCCCGTCTCCCGTCTCCTGGCCAAACCGGACTCCGAGTTCGGCGGCGTGCAGATCGGCATCAACGCCCCCTACAGCTTCCACGGCATGCCGGATGACTCCGCCAGCGTGCTGAAGGATCTGATCGACCTCAACCTGAGCGCCGTCGAGCTCCGCTCCCAACCCGTCGAGCAATACTACGGCGCCCCCGTCATGCCGCGCGGCCGCAATCTGACTCCCGAGCAGAAGGCCACCCTCGCCGCCCTGCGCAAATGGCGCCTCAGCGCGCCCATGTCTCAGTTCCAGGAATTCCGCCACAAGTGGGAAGAGGCCGGCGTGAAGATCCAGATCGTCAAGTTCGACGGCGTCGACGCCATGCCGGACGATGAAGCAGACTACACCTTCGAACTCGCCAAAACCCTCGGCGCCCACGCCATCTCCTGCGAAATCCCCGTAAGCAAGACCAGGTGGTACGGCCAGTTCGCCGCCAAACACAAAATGATGGTCGGCTACCACGGCCACACCAACATCACCAACCCCGAAGCCTTCGGACGGCCCGAAAGCTGGGAGCAGGCGATGTCTTACTCCAAATACAACGGCATCAACCTCGACATCGGCCACTTCACGGCCGCCAACAACACCTCGCCCATCCCCTTCCTGGAAAAATATTCCAGCCGCGTCACCCACGTCCACTTAAAGGACCGTAAGTTCAATGACGGCCCCAATGTAGTCTGGGGCCAGGGCGACACGCCCATCAAGCAGGTCCTGCAACTGATGCAGTCGCGTCACTACCCCTTCCAGGGAACCATCGAATTCGAATACAAAGTACCCGAAGGCTCCACCGAGATGAAAGAAATCGCCCGCTGCGTCGAATACTGCCGCGCCGCGCTAATCTAAGCCCACGATGAAAACCGCCATCCTCTCCCTTACTTGCGCAATCTCCGCCCTGTCGCAAAACTACAGCGCCGAACACGCCAACGATCACGGCATCTCCATCGTCCGTCTCGCCGACAAGGCCGCCGGCGTGGAAGTGAAAATCGCTCCCACCATCGGCAACCGCGCCTACGAGATGAACGTTCACGGCGGCAACATCCTCGACTTCCCCTACCCCGACGTCGCCGCGTTCCAGAAAAACCCCATTCTCTGCGGCATCCCCTTCCTGGCCCCCTGGGCCAACCGCCTCAGTGAGCAATCCTTCTGGGCCAACGGCAAAAAGTATCTCCTGAACATGGGTCTCGGCAACATCCAGGGCGGCCCGATTCCCATTCACGGGTTTCTCTCCGCCTCCCCGCTTTGGAAAGTCGTCGCTCTCAAAGCGGGACCGGACTCCGCCTTTGTCACCAGCCGCTTCGAGTTCTGGAAAAACCCGGACATGATGGCCCAATGGCCCTTCGCCCAGACCTACGAGATGACTTACATCCTCTCCAAAGGAACTCTCGAAGTCCGCCTCACGGTGACGAACCTCAGCAACGAGTCCATGCCGCTCGCCATCGGCTTCCACCCGGCCATCGGCGACGCCCATGGTCAGACGGCGGGTTTGCAGCGCCTTGGTGAAATCGACGTAGTAGGTCAGCATCTTCCTATCGGGCCGGACCATGCCGGTCAGCTT
>JAJYCN010000337.1 GCA_021778335.1 Acidobacteriota bacterium
AGGGCGGATGGAGACGCCGCGGATTGCTGTGGGACGGCCTCGGGGGGCGCCTCGGCGGGCGGGGCGTCCAGCAGGACGAAGAAGCGGAAGGTGGCGCCACCGCCGGGCGTGTTTGTGACGTCGATGCGGCCGCCCATGCGCTCGATCAGCCGCCTGGTGATGGCGAGGCCGAGGCCGGTTCCGCCGTAGCGCCTCGTTGTTGAGCTGTCGATCTGGCTGAAGGACTGGAAGAGGCGGTCCCGCCGGTCATCCGGGATCCCGATGCCGGTGTCGGCGACTTCTACTTGCAGACGCACCGGCGCCATCGGGTTGGCCCGGGAACTGGAGACGGAGACGGTGACGGAGCCCTCCTGCGTGAACTTCACGGCGTTGCTGAGGAGGTTGAGAAGGATCTGTCCGAGGCGGGTTGGGTCGCCCAGAAGCTTTTCCGGCGTGCCGGGTGCGATTTTCGATTCGAGGCGCAGGCCCTTGCGCTCGGCTTCGATGCGGATGAGGTTCATCGCGTCAGAGACGCAGCGGCGCGGGTCGAGCGGTTGGTGTTCGAGGTCGATGCGGCGGGATTCGATCTTGGAGAAGTCGAGGATGTTGTTGACGATGGAGATGAGCGTGCGCGCGCCGTTGCGGATGGTTTCGGCGTATTCGCGGGCTTCGGCCTCCAGGCCGCAGCCGAGCAGCAGATCCGCAAGCGCGACGACGGCGTTGATGGGCGTGCGGATCTCATGGCTCATGTTGGCGAGGAACTCGCTCTTGGCGGCGGCCGCGGCTTCGGCGGCGCGCATGGCGTGGGTCATCTGGGCGGTTCTTTCCGCCACCCTCCGTTCGAGTTCGGTGTTGCGGGAGCGGAGAGCGCGGGTACGATACAAGTAGCCCCCGCCGAGGCACGCCGCGGCGCCGACGAGGCAGAGCGCAAGAAACCAACCGGTCTGGTAGAACAGCGGCGGCACGCGGAAGATGAAGGCGTGCACGGGTGGGGTCCAGGCGCCGGGGACACTTTCGGCCTCGACTTCGAAGCGGTAATCACCGGGCGCGAGGTTGGCATAGTGAGCGGTACGGCGGGCACCGGCGTAGACCCAATTGGAATCCGCGCCTGTGAGGCGGTAGCGGAACTGAACCCCGGATGGATTGGCGAAATTGGGAACGGTGTAGGTGATCTCGAATTCGCCGTGGCCGGCGCGGAGTGTGCCGGCGGAGTCCGGCGGGATGGTTTTGCCGTCGGCCACCACTTGTTCGAGCACCACGGGACTAAGGGGCGGGAATGGCGGCAGATGGTCCACGTCGATGGTGACCATTCCCTTGACGGTGGGAAACCAAAGGCGTCCGTCGCGGGCGCGAATGCCCGCGACGGTGACTTCTCCGCTGCACTCCGGATTGCGGATGCCGTCCTGGCGTCCGAAGAGTTCGAAGGAGGGTAAGGGACGATCCGTGTCGGCGACGGCGTCGAGGTCGCGCTTGGGAATGCGGGCGATGCCGGAATCGGAGGTGAGCCAGAAATCCCCGCGGCCGTCGTCGACGATAGCGTTGATCGAGCGCGTCCAGAGCCCGTTGCGCAGGCCGATGGAGGCGATGTGGCCGTCCTTGAGCCGCTGGAGGCCGCCGCTGCTCATGGCGAGCCAGAGGGCGCCATGCGTGTCTTCATACATGCCGCTGACGGTGTCGCCTTGTAGTCCGTCCGCCCTTCCGTAGTTTTCGAATTTTCCGCCGGCAAAGTGCGAGAGGCCGCCGCGGCAGCCGATCCAGAGGCTTCCATCACGGGCGGCCAAGAGGGACGCCACAAGGCCGGACGCCAAGCCGTCCTTGACCGTGAACCGCTGCATGGCGCCGTGGTCATAGCGGGTCAGGCCGTCGAAGGAGCCAAACCAGATTGCGCCGGATTTATCCTGGACGACGGCGGCGACGGGCCACTGCCCGGAGGAACCGGGGAGTTTGAAACTCTCGAACCTGTCATTGACGATGCGGTAGACGCGCCCGTGGTCGCCGCCCGACCAAACCTCGCCGTTTCGATCTACCAGCAGGCTGATGGCATTAACTTTGGAAGCGTCGCCCGCGGACGGATACATCTTTACCTGCCCGTTGACGAGGCGTCCGATGCCGCCCCGACCATCCGAGAACCAGATGGCGTCGCCGGGGCCCTGAGCGATGGCCCAGACAAGCGGTGCGCGCAGACCCTCCGGCACGCCCCAGTTCCAGGCGCGCGGATCAGCGAGTTCCGCCACGCCGGCATTCGATTCCCCGATCCACAATTCTCCGTCCGTGCTCTCGAATAGCGACGCCGCGTCATCGTCGGGCAGACCGGCGGCGGCGCGGTACGGCGTGAATTTGCCGTCGTGCCAGCGGCCGACACCCGCGCCTTCGAAAATCACCCACAGATTGCCGTCGCGGTCGAACAACATCTGCCGGACCGGATTCGACGGCATACCGGCGGAGCGGACGACTTCGAGTTTTCCGTCGTGCAAGTGCACGACGTCCCCTTTGTGGCCGCCGCACCACACGGTCTGGTCGGGGCCGATGGCGACGGTTTGAACGTCGTTGTCTGGAAGCCCGTCGCGGATGGTGAACCAGGTGGCGCGGTTGTCGGCGAAGCGGACCAGCCCCTTGCTGGAGGCGATCCAAAGGACGCCGTTCTTCTGGCGCGCGAGCGCCCGTAAAGCGGGTTCCGGTCCAACGCCGGTGAGATGCTTCGTTTCGAACGCTCCCGCCACATAATGCAGCAGGCCGTGATCGTCGGTGGCGATCCACAGCGTTCCGCCCGGATCGCGGACGATCGCGTTCAATTTCAGGGTTGGTAGGCCGGCGGCTACGCCTATCGTTTCGAAGGAACCGCCGGAATAGTGAAGCAGGCCGCCCAGGGTCAGCGCCCAGAACCCACCGCCGGGCTCGGGCGCCAGAGCGCCGATCGTGTTGTTCGAGATGCGCGGAGTATTCTCCTCGTTGAACAGCACGAAGCGGAGGCCGTCGAAGCGGGCCAGACCTTCTTCGGTGCCGAGCCAGATGTAGCCATCGTCGGTTTGGGCGATCGCGGTAACGGAATTTTGGGGTAAGCCGTTGTCCGTGGTCCAAACGAGTTGCCGGTATTGTGTGATCGCCTTGGACGGGTCGAGGGCGTAGGCCAGAATGGCACTGGCGCAGACGCACAGCAGGACGCGAAATGGCATGCGAGACGCCACCGATTAGTATAATCGGCTGATTTCCCGCGGTCAGTAGCGCTGAGGGTCCCTTATGGGAACATTTGGTTCCACATTTGGACCGCCAGAGGGCTGGCCTCGGCTGCGATACCCCTGCTACCTTCATGGGTGATGTCTGAAACCGGCCCAACGAGACGCGCCCTTCGCACGAGGCGCGTGGACGAATGCGCGACGCTCCGTGAAGTGTTTCTGGATTGCCTGCCTGCCTTCGGCGGCAGATCTCTACGGCAGATTTATTCGATTCTCGATGAGGCGATCGGTGAAGGCGTACCGCTGACGCTGGCGATTTCCGGGCCAGTGACGGTGTCGGGGCAACACTTCACGTGGCTGCTGCCGTTGCTCGAGACGGGCTGGGTGGCTTACCTGAGCACGACGGATGCGGTTTGCTACCACGACGGGCACCGGGCGCTGGACACATCGAATGCGAGCACCTTCCAGGAGGTGCCGATCTTCGGCGACGATGGCGCGCTGCGGGATGAGCGGACGATCCGCGTGACCGACGTCGCTTTCGACGAAGACGTGCTGCTCGACCAGGACCGGTTTCTGACGGCCTGTCTGGCGCGGCCGGAGTTTCAGAGGAAGATGACGGGGACGGAGTTGCGCTATCTGCTGGGCCGGTATTACGCGGCGCAGGAGGCGCGGAACGGCGTGGAGCGCGGGTTGCTGGCTACGTGTCACCAGATGGCGATCCCGGTGCTGGTCGGCGCTCCGGCCGATGGGAGCGTGTTCCTGAATTCGATGAAGCTGTGGGCGATGAAGGAAGCGGGGATTGCGGAAGGGTACGGGTTTGAACTGGATCTCCATGCCGAAGTGTTCGAGTCGTGCGCGTACCACCGGTGGGGATTGTTCGAGAGCGACGCGCGGCGGCTGGCGACGTTCATCCTGGGCGGCGGCGTGCCGAAGAACTACAATCTGCAGCCGGAGCCGGCGTTGAGCCAGGTTTTGGGCATTCCGAATGTGAGCGGGTATCACTTCGACGTGCAGATTACGACGGCGCCGGTGACCGATGGGTCGCTCTCATCCTGCCCGCCGGCCGAAGCGGTGACCTGGGGCAAGGTGGACAAGGATGTCTATCAGAAGACCACGGAGAGCCTGCAGGCCGACTACACGCTGGTGATTCCGTTCCTGGTGAAGGCCCTCCTTGACACGCGGGCGGCGTATGAGCGGCGGGCGGCCGAGACCGGCGAGGAAAAACTGTTCGGTGAAGACCCTCGGGCGAGCGGCTATCTGCGGCCGCGGAGCGGATATCGTTTGTTCGAGAAGCGGCAACGGCTGTGCAAAGCCCTGATCGACGATGTGCGGGAGAACGCAGAATGGCTGCGGGAGTCGATCGGTTACCCGCTTGCTGCAACGTAGAACTTCGCATTTCGATATAATTCCGGTCGGAATTCCTCCAGGAGAACTAAATTGAACGATTCAAGGATCAGCCGGCGTCATTTCTTCTACGGAACGCTGCTTGCGGGCGCGGTACCGGCGGTGGGGTTTGGGTCGGCGCCGTCGCTGAAGGCTCTCGGCTACCGTTCGCCAAATGAAAAGTTGAACATTGCCTCGATCGGAGCGGGTGGAAAAGCGGCGAGCGACATCCGCGCCTGCGCCGAGACGGAGAACATCGTAGCGCTGTGCGATGTGGACGATCAGCGCGCGGCGCCGATATACAAGCGGTTTGATCAGGCGCCGAAGTATAAGGACTTTCGCGTGATGCTCGACAAGGAGGACAAGAACGTCGACGCGCTGATTGTCACGATCCCGGACTTCATGCACGCCACGGCGGCCACGTGGGCGATGGAGCGCGGCAAGCACGTCTACGTGCAAAAGCCGCTGGCGCGGACGCCGTGGGAGTGCCGCGAACTGGCGCAGGCGGCGGCGAAGTACGGCGTCGCCACGCAAATGGGCAACCAGGGCTACTCGAACGAAGGCACGCGGCAGTGCGCGGAGATGATCTGGAGTGGGGAGATCGGCAGTGTGACCGAGGTTCATGCCTGGACGAATCGTCCGGTGTGGCCGCAAGGGCTGCCGGATCTGCCCGCGCCGACTCCGGAGCGGGCGACGCTCGACTGGAACCTCTGGCTGGGGATCGCCGGCAACCGGCCGTACAGCGACAAGTATGCGCCGTTTGCCTGGCGCGGGTTCTACGATTTCGGCTGCGGGGATTTGGGCGACATGGCTTGCCATATCCTCGGAGCGCCGAATATGGCGCTGCGGCTGGGCTCGCCTGCTAGCGTCGAGTGTCTCAAGAAAGAGGGCGACAGCAAGTACTACTTCCCGTCGAAGTCGGTTATCCGGTTTGATTTCCCGCAGCGCGGGGACATGCCGCCGGTGAAGGTGTTCTGGTATTCGGCGATGGAAGATCAGCCGGATATTCCGGGCGTACCGAAGGGTGAGATCCTGGGCGATCTGCCTCGGAACAAGCGCGGCAATCTGGACCAGACGATGAATGCGCATCGCGACCCGCGAATTATCGGCGGGATTTTCACGGACGCGTTCTTCGAACCGGCGCCGGCTCATGCGGAAGAGCCCGAGCGTCCACGGCGGCCTGTGTCGAACGACCCGAACGCGAAGCTGGATGCGATGGTGGGCGCGCGTATCGCGCATGGCAGCAACGGCAGCCTGTTTGTGGGCGACAAGGGTCTGATCACAACCGGGACCTATGGTGAATACACGCGGTTGATTCCGGTGGAGAAG
>JAJYCN010000338.1 GCA_021778335.1 Acidobacteriota bacterium
CGCTGGATAACTCTCGGCCACTTACTCTGGCGTTTCCGGGGAGCACGTCGACGCCGACGGCGGATGCGGTTTTCTCGGTGTTGGATATTACCGGGTATAACTACAACCTGGCGCGGAATTACGAGGCGGACCGCAAGCGCGTGCCTTCACGATTGATGTTGACGACGGAATCTTACCCTTCGGTGGCGTTCGAGAACTGGCGGCTTACGAAGGAGGATGCGTACATCTTAGGCGAGTTTGTGTGGACGGCGATGGATTATCTGGGGGAGAGCGGGATTGGGGCGTGGGCGTATGGTACGCCGGAGCAGGTGGCGATCGCGGGGAAGATATCGGGGATGATGCAGGATACGAGCATCGTGGATAAACTGTTTCTGGCGATGGCGAACGGCGTGGACGCGATGAGCCAGATGGCGAAGGGGAATGGGAATTCGGGGATGCAAGCGGCGTTCGCGCTGATGTTTCCGGGATACCCGTGGCATGCGTCAGACTGCGGGGACCTGGATTTGACGGGGTATCGGAAACCGGAGTCTTATTACAGGGACATTTTGTGGAACGGGGGCGATCGGGTGTATGCAACCGTGCGGTTGCCGGAGCCGGAGGGGAAGAAGATTGTCGCGTTGGGGTGGGCGGTGTATCCGACACTGGCGAGTTGGACCTGGCCGGGCGAAGAAGGCAAGACAATGCAGGTGGAGGTGTATTCGGGGGTTGAGAAAGTGCGGCTGTATTTGAATGGTAAGTTGATGGGGGAAAAGCCGGCGGGAGAAGCGGAGCAGTTCAAGGCGACGTTCGATGTCCCGTATGCGCCGGGCACGCTGAAGGCCGAGGGACTTCAGGGCGGGCGCGTGGTAGCGGAGAGCTTGCTGCAGACCGCGGGTAAGGCGGCGGAGCTGCGGTTGAAGGCGGACCGGGGAGTGCTGCGGGCCGGCGGCGAGGACCTGGCCTTTGTAACCGTGGAGGCGGTGGATGCGAAGGGGCGACTGGTGATGAATGCGGATGAGGAGGTTCAGTTCGCGCTTGACGGGCCGGGCGTGATACAGGCGGTGGGGAATGGGGACGGCAGGGACGATGCGCCGTATCAAGGAGCGGAGCGGAAGTTATATTATGGACGGGCGCTGGTGGTGGTGCGGACGGCGAAGATGGGCGGGACGATCCGGCTGAAGGCAACGGCAGCGGGATTGGGTGGGGCGGAGGCAGTGATGGAGGCGAAGGAGGAGGCGGGGGCGGAGGTCAAGGAGATGACGCCGCCGTGATCATCCTCGATGCTCCTAAGTGCTCACCCACTTGCCGCCCGCGGGTCGAGGGACAGTGTCCTTTCCGAACTGCCGGCGCCCTTTAAGCGTGTTCGCGTAAAACTCCTGAATGCGGCGCTTCCGTTGAGCTCCGTGATGGTGTTGCCGTCCGGCCAGAACACATCGAGCACATCGTCCCAATCGGTCTTGAACGTCTCTTGCTCGCCGTGGCGAATCATGGGGCTGCCGAACTCCTGACCCGGCAGGATTCCAGCAGCCTTCAGGAAATACTGGACGTCGTAGAGCCTGGGGCCGCGGGAGTGCGGCTCTCCGCCGAAACCGATTTCGGAGACGCGCACATTGGACTTGGGATCGGCAAATGGCACGATGGCGTAGAGATCGTAATCCGCGTGGAGGTATTCCCCTAAAGCCCGGAACACCGGTTTGTACATCACGCAGCCGTAGTGTTTGTGCTTCTTGTCCATTTGGATGGTATAGTGCTTGCCGGCCCGGTCCTGGGCGATATTCGTCGCGGGGTTGAAAGTATACAGATGCGGTTCGAACTTAGTCCATTCGATCAGCGCCTTCTGGAGTTTCTTGGGGCCGAAGGCTCGCGGCCAGAGAATGGGACTCACTACGAGGCCGGCGGTGGATCCTTCGCCGTTGACGTCGACCTCGGCGGTCTTAGCTTTACAGTCAAGCGGCTTGGGTGTGTAGCCTGGAAGTCCGATCCATCTCATCGAACTCGGATTACCGCGCCGCACGAGGATCCACACTTGAAAGCGGCGGGCGGTCAGTTGGAATGCGATGACATGACGGCCGGGCATGTAATCGAAGACCGCGGAATTCCGGGCCGGCTGCGGGTTGGGGCTCATGAGCTATCACCTCCCGAGTTCAAGCACGATGATCGCAGTTGTTGCGTCGATTTTAACATTTCTGTTCCGCGTGTCCCGTCCCAGGTTGGCCTCCATGTAGGATGTCAAATGAGAGAGAACTTCGATGGAAGCGGCGGGGAGAGGAAGCGAAGACGATGCAGGTAGAGGGATTGCGCGGGGCGGAGGCGCGGCGGAACTCGCATGAAACTTAAGGGCAAGACGGCGCTGGTGACGGGGGCTTCACGCGGGATCGGGCGGGCGATTGCGGTGGAGTATGCGCGCGAGGGGGCGAACATAGTTGTTAATTATGCGCGGCATCGCGACGAGGCAGAGAGCGCGGCGGAGGAGGTGCGCGGGTTGGGGCGCGAGGCGCTGGCGTGGGGGGCGGATGTGGGGGACCGCGGGCAGGTCCGGGCTATGTTCGAAGCGGCGGTGGCCGAGTTCGGGCGGGTGGACATCGTGGTGGCTAACGCAGCGTTCAGCGTGCGGAAGCCGCTGCTTGAGTTGAGTGTGGAGGACGTGGAGCGGACGTGGGCGGTGTCGTTGTGGGGCGTGTTTCATACGTGCCAGGAGGCGGCGTGGCACATGGCGGAGAAAGGCGGTGGGAACATCATCGTTGTAAGTTCGGTGCATTCGTTCCGGCCGTATCCGCTGGCGTCGCCTTACAACGGGGCGAAGGCGGCGGTGAACCAGATGGCGGCGACGTGGGCGGTGGAACTGGCGGCGAAGCGGATTCGGGTGAACGTGCTGGAGCCGGGATGGACGGACACGCCGGGGGAGCGGGCGTATTACTCAGAGGACGAGTTAGCGGAGGGCGGCGCGGAGGTGTTGGTGGGGCGGTTAGCGGACGCGCGGGAGGTGGCGCGGGCCGCAGTGTTTCTGGCTTCGGAGGATTCGTCGTATGTGGTGGGGTCCGTGTTGCGGGTGGATGGGGGATATTCGCTGGAGCACTAGTTAGTGAAGAGAGTTAATGGGATGGCTTCGCCCATGGCGCGGTAGCCGGCGGGCGAGGGGTGAAGGTGGTCGCCACTGTCATAGGCGGGGAGGAGGCGGTTGGGCTGCTGGGGGTCGCGAACGACGGCGTCGAAATCGACAATGGCGTCGAAGTGGCCGGGGGTGCGGATCCATTGATTAACAGCTACGCGGTCGGCTTCGCTGAGCGGGCCGGGGTGGTAGTAATTCGAGCCGGTGTAGGGAGTGATGGTGGCTCCGATGACGCGGAGGGAGTGGGCGTGGGCGCGGGCGACAATCTGCGCGTAGGCGGCGAGAACGCTTTGGACGAGGGCGGCGTGCCGGGCCGCGGGGACTTCGGCGAGGCGGGCGAGGCCGCCGATGTCGTTGACGCCTTCAAAAACGATGAGCCAGCGGACGCCGGCGGGGGCGAGGACATCGCGATCGAAGCGGGCGAGGACGTTGGGGCCGAGGCCGTCGGTGAGTAAGTGGTTGCCGCCGATGCCTTGGTTGGAGACTCCGATGTTAGCCGTGGCGGGCGAGCGTTGCAGGCGGGCGGCAAGGACGTCGGTCCAGCGGTCGTTTCCGTTAGTGGTGGCTCCGTGGCCGTCGGTGATGGAGTCGCCGAGAGCGACGATGGAGGCGGCGCCGGCGGGAGCGAGGACGTCGATGGCAGTTATGAAGTACCAGTGATCGACGTGACGGGGGTTAGTAAGTTCGGACGCGGCGGTGGAATCGCCATGGACGTACCAGGTGGTGGCGCGGGCGCCGGGGTGGCCGGTTTGGGGCTCGGGCGGGGTGTCTAAGTGGAAAGTTACGGCGAGGTCGGCGAGCGGGGCGACGGGGTAGACGATGGGGTCGGAGACGTATTCGGCGCCGGGAGGGATGGTGACGCCGGGGGCGCCGGAGAAGGTGAGGGCGTGGCCGGTAGCGGGGTCGGTAGACGAGGAGGCCGGCGACAGCGGGCGGGCGATGTGGACTGAGGTGAGGCGGAGGGGCGTTGCGCCGAAGGCATTCGAGAGGTGGACGCGGAGGGCGGGGCCGGCGGCGGAGAGGTGGAAGATTTCGCGGATGGTCGAGTCGCGGAGGGACTCGGGCGGGAGAGCGTTTTGGGGCTCGGGAATCTGCTGGGAAGCGCCCCAGGTGGCGATCCAGACGGATGGCGCCGGCGCGGCGGAGACGGGTGCGGCGAGCGCGAGGAGAAGAACGGCGGTGGGGAGAATCCTGATAAAATCTCTGGACACGACGTAGTTAAGAATAGCAGCGCCGGAGGGCCGCAATGAAGTTAGTACGCGAAGTTACTCTCGCTTGTGCCGGGTGGGCTGCGGTGGCCTTGGCCGCGCAGACGCCCGCAACGTTCACCGCCGAGCAGGATCATCAGAACATGATGGACCAGCTCGGCATCAAGGCGCTGCGGCCGGGTTATAGCGGGGATGAGAATGCGCCGAATCATGCGAACTACGACGAGACGAAGGCGAATGCTTATTCGAACGTGCCGGATCCGCTGACGATGAATGATGGCGAGAAAGTAACTACGGCGAAGATGTGGTGGGAAAAGCGGCGGCCGCAGCTTGTGGAGATGTTCGATGAGTATGTGTACGGGCGCGTGCCGGCGCATGTGCCGCCAGTGAAGTGGACCGTGAAGGCGGTGGACCATGAACGGATCGGGTTCAATGCGGTGATTGCGAAGGATCTGATCGGGGAGGTGGATAACTCGGCTTATCCGGCGATTCACGTGGGGATTCACATGACGCTGGTTACTCCGGCGAATGCGAAAGGGCCGGCGCCGGTGTTGATTATGTTTGGGCGGGCGGGCTTCCCTGCCCCGAATGAGCCGAACGCGGAGGAAATGGAGCGGATTAACAAGGCCTGGAAAGCGCTGATGGTGCAGCAGGACCCGGGTTTGAAGGAGGTGTTTGACGCGCATCCGGCGTGGGAGCCGGTGAAGGCGACGCCGTTTCAGTTTCCCCAGTTGAATGCGGACGGGGGATTGCCGAATACGTGGCAGTTGATCGCGGATGGTTGGGGATTTGCGCTGCTCGATCCGGCGAGCGTTCAGGCGGACAACGGCGCGGGGCTGACGCGGGGAATTATCGGGTTGGTGAACAAAGGGCAGCCGCGGAAACCGGACGACTGGGGCGCGCTGCGGGCTTGGGCGTGGGGCGCGGGGCGGGCGCTGGAATATCTGGAGACAGATGCGGCGGTGGACGGAAAGCATGTGGGGATTGAGGGTGTGTCGCGGTACGGGAAGGCGGCGCTGGTGACGATGGCGTTCGACCAGCGATTTGCGATGGTGCTGGTGGGGTCGTCGGGTAAGGGCGGGGCGACCTTGCTGCGGCGTAACTTCGGAGAAGGGGTGGAGAATTTGACGGGCGGGGAGTATTACTGGATGGCGGGTAACTTCATGAAGTATGGCGCGTCGGAGGCGACGTTCGGAAGTAAGACACTGGGGGACATACCGGTGGATTCGAATGAGTTGATTGCGCTGTGCGCGCCGCGGCTTACTTTTATTAGTTACGGGATACCGGCGAAGGGCGATGCGAAGTGGCTGGACCACGAGGGGAGTTTCATGGCGACGGTGGATGCGAGCCGGGTGTTCCGGCTGCTCGGAGCGAAGGGCTTAGATGTCGAAGGGGATTATAGGACGGCGAAGATGCCTCCGGTGAACCAGGGATTGCTCGATGGGGAACTAGCGTGGCGGCAGCATGACGGCGGGCACACGGATGCGCCGAATATGAAGTATTTCATTGCGTGGGCGGATAAGTTCATGGGGCGCCAGGCGCCGGGGCGGTAGGAAGGC